>JADHWW010000142.1 GCA_016783285.1 Anaerolineae bacterium | reverse complement strand
GCCGGAACGAAGTGGAGAAGCGTATGTTTCGACAGGCTCAACACAAGTCGAAACCAAGCGTTTTCTGCCAACAAAAGTACCTTCCGCAAGCCGCTTGGTCTCGATACGTCGCTTCGCTCCTACTCGACCGGCGCTCTCGATACGTCGCTTCGCTCCTACTCGACCGGCGCTCTCGCCCAATGCTCAACTGGTGGGAGATTTCCGCCGACATGTACTAGTCTTCGAACACGGCGTCTAACATCTCGTCCGGCACGTCCCAGGTGACGTCGTGGGGCGGGAGTTTTTCGTACGTCATAAACTCTGGCAGCCGGTCGTCGGCCTTGGTGAAGCCGGCCGCCTTGTTAAAGGCCCGCTCCTTGTTGATGGTCTCCTTGCCGATGTTCATGATGTCGTCAGCCGTCCACTCGGTGCCCATCACGCCGCTGCACTCCTCGATCAGCCCCTCGAAGCCGCTGGCGATGTCCAGGATGGGGAAGGCGATGAACAGACAGTGGCCGGAGGTGTCAATGAAGGCGGTGGAGTACTGAAAGTTACGCGCCAGTTCTGTCTTGTCTATCTCGAACTGGTCTACCTTGCCGCCGACCCCCGCGATCTCCGGGGCGATGGTGTAGCCGGAGGTGTGATCGGCGCCCATCGTGGAAATGGCGTAGGTGTAGCCAATGCCCTTGATGGCGCGAGGCTCGTAGGCCGGCATACTTTGCCCCTTGACTGTGGGACAGCGTATAACGCCAAAGGTCTTGGCGGTCGCCTCCGTGCCCTGGCTCAGGATTCGGCCCAGCGGCGTGCCCTTGTAAATTTCCTCCATCAACTCGATGGCGCGCTTCCCGTCGCCGAACTCGGCCAGTCCCCCCTCCATAGCCACAGCGATGGTGTCGCCGGCCTCAATGGTGTCCATTCCCAGGTCGTTGCACATCCGGGTCAGTTTGCCGATCACGTCCAGGTCGTCAATACCGCAGTTGGCGCCGAAGGCCCAGGTGGTCTCGTACTCGATGACGGAGACCAGTTCGCTGCCGTCGGGGTTGGGGATGACGTTGGAGCACTGGATGATACAGCCGGGGTGACAGGGGTGGCCCATCGTGCCGACGCCGCCTCGCTTTTCGCACAGTTCGGCCATGGCCTCGCCAGATATCTTGGCCGCGCCTTCGAAGCGGCCCTCGCGGAAATTGCGGGTGGGCAAGCCGCCAGCCTCGTTGATGATGTTGACCAGGACGGCGGTGCCGTAGAGGTTGAGAGCGCCGCCGGGCTTGGTGAGGGCATGCTCGCGTATCGCCTCGGTCAGTTTCTTACGCCCCTGGTCGAAGAGTTCCTTATTGGCGATCTCGACGCCGGGCCCGCCCTTGCCGTCCACGACGATGAACTTGAGGTGCTTGCTGCCCAGCACCCCGCCTAGCCCGCCGCGGGCGGAGTAGCGGCTGGGCCGGTTGTCAATGTCGTTGAAGCAGATACCGGCATTGGAGCCTTTCTTTTCACCAGCGATGCCGATGGCGGCGATGCCTACCTTCTTGCCGAACTTTTCGAACAGCAGCGGGTAGACTTCGTAGAGGCCCTTGCCGGCGTACTCGTCGGCGGGGAAGAAGGTGGCGCCGTCCTTGGTGACGTGCAGCCCCCACCAGCCGTCGTCTTTGGGACAGCCCTCGACGACGATGGCCTTGAGGCCCAGGCGGGCCACCAGTTGCGGCCACACGGAGCCAGAGTTCGACTCCTTGATGCCGCCGGTGAGGGGGGACTTGCCGCCTACCGAGACCCGGCCCGAGGAGGGCGCGTTGGTGCCGGTGACGATGCCGGGGGCAAAGACGAGTTTGTTGTTCGGCCCCAGCGGGTGACACGTGGGGTCCACCTCGTCGCAGACGACGGTGGACGTGAGAGCGCGCCCGCCAAGAAACTTGTACTTGTCGGGTACGTCCTCGTAGGTGGTGGTGCGATCGGTCACGTTGACACGCAAGATTTTGGCCATTCTTGTACCTCCTTATAAAATATGGTTGGCCCTATCCAAAAAACGAGGAGGCCCTATCCACCGAACGCCATAAAGGCTCGGTCAACAGGGGCCTCCTTTGCAAACACGGCGGGCGTGGGGATCGCTCCTCACACCTTATCGCTCACCCGTCCCGGAGGGAGCGGGATGAGTCGGAGGGGGTATGCGATTGTTCAGACTGTGGTTTTTGCGATGGCGGCTCTAATTCACCGAGAACCCTGTGTACTGGCGGCGACGCTCCGGGTAGAATCCCAGCACAATGCGCTCCCTGGGAACTCCACGCTCGACGAGCTCATTTGCGATCTCGGCGTCGGTGCTGTCGTGTTGCAGCCATATCTTGTCTTCCCGGATGTCAATGTGAATCAGACATCCATGAACACGCCGTGGTCCTTGCCAGCCAATGGCCATCAACTGGTAGCGATCCCGCTCCACGTCAAAGATCGTCTCCATCTCGATTTGCCCGTGAGCCGGAGGATATTGGGCGTACTCCTCCAAGAGTTCTGTCACAATCTTGCGCTGGCTTACTCGATCCATTGCGAAATCACCTCACTCGATATGCAGCGGATCGTGCGTGACTGTCCAGCCATCTTTGACCAGGGCACGCTTGACAACAGTGTGAAAAATGTCCTTACGAGGCATTCTTGCTCCCTATTTGCTCATATCCTTATGATACGCCAGATGTAGCCACTTGTCAAGTCTCTGCTCCCCTCAGCGGTGTTGGTAGGTGGGTCACTCATCCGGCTGAGTGTACGCATGTTGCACTCCCCCGTCCTGCCGCTGGCTGAACGTCTCCTGGAGTTGGGGGGTCACACCGGCGCCGAAGCGGTACTGGAAAGGCCACATGCTCTTGCGGTGGGAGATGCCCACCCGGTCGCCGTCGTGCAACACCAGGTCACGGTCAGCGTCCAGGCCAGACAGCGCGGCCAGATCGCCGTTGACGAAGGTGATGCCTTTCTCCTCCGGTGGAAGGCCCAGGTGGTCGAGGAGGTATTGCATCGTGCTGCCCGCGGGCAGTTCCAGGTGCAGTTCGGCGTAACTGCCCTGGCTCTGCTCGCCGGCGTAGCGCGCTAGCGGCCCGTAGAGCCAGACCTCAACGCGGATGGTCTCCACATCGCCACTCCCAAAGCCCAAGTCCGTTGCGGATTGGATCACACAGTGTCCTTTTTTACGTCAAGCTGGAAAGAACTCCGGGGACATAGACCCTTATCGCCGCCTCGCCTTCCACGGGACAAATGTACTCGCAGGTGCCACAGCCGGTGCACAGCACCGGCATCACCTGAGGGAGCATGACCATCACCCCCTCTTTCTCCACCTCCACCATCTCAATAGCCCCCACGGGGCACATGTCCCTGCAGATCATACAAGAGATGCAGCGATCCTCGTCAACGCGGGCGGTGCCGATGACCTTTGTCCTTTTCTCCTCAAGCGAGAGGGGAGGGATGGCTCCAGTGGGACAGACCTGGCCGCAGGCATTGCATGAGTAATCGCAAAAGCCGAGGCGAGGCACGAGCATCGGCGTCCAGATACCCTCCCAGCCCGCCTCAAGCAGGGTCGGCTGCAGCGCCGAGTTGGGGCAGACTTGAATACACTGGCCGCAGCGCACACACTTAGCCAGAAACTCAGCCTCGGGTCTGGCTCCTGGGGGGCGAAGCAGATGAGGGCTTCTTTTCTTGAACAATCCTGTGCGCAGGAGGAGTGCTCCCCCCGCGCCGGCCGCAAGCGAGGCCAGGAGCTGGCGGCGGGAGGGGTCGTATTCGTAACCCCAGTTCAGCCCTGGCTCCCTGCCGAACTTTATCGCCTCCACCGGGCAGGGAGCCAGGCAATTCATGCACTGGATGCACTCGCCCGGGTCGCTGGTGTGATCCTCCTCGTCAATGGTTCCCATAGGGCACACTGGAGGGCATAGACCGCAACTGACACACTCCTCACTCACACGCCGTTTGATCCAGGCGATCTTGGAGACTAGCCCCAGGAGCGCCCCTAAGGGGCAGAGGTATCGGCACCAGAAGCGCCTGGCGATGAGGTTCAGGGCCAGGATGACCACTAAGGGGAGGATGAGGATCGGCTGGATGGAGAATTGGCTGCCCTCTTCGAGTACCGACTTGATGCCGGGGTAGATCACGCCAGCCAAAGCGCGCAGGAATACAGTTATCGGGTCCAAAAAGATCAGGGTGAGGTTGGCGAAGAGGGCGGCGAAGAGGAGGATGAAGAGCAAAAAGTGCTTGGCCTGGCGAAGTTGCTGGGGGAGATCTCGCTTGGGGGGGCCAAAGAGGTCGAGGATCGTCCCCAGGGGGCAGAGCCAGCCGCACCAGAACCTCCCCAAAGCCAGAGTGGCCAGGGTGAGGACGAGGGCAGGGGCGAAAGCGAGGATGACCCGCCGCGTGGCCAACATCGAGCTCAGGGCCAGGAGCGGGTCGAGGCAGGAGAAGAGGTTGACGGGAATCGGCGATCTCCCCTCTCGCGCCGTGCTGACGAACAGGTACAGGAACAGAGCCAGGGCCAAGTACTGGACAAGTTGGCGCAGGCGTATCCATCTTTGAGCGATTTGGCGCAGGCGTCGCCGTCTTTGAGCCTTCACGGGGAACCTCCTATCAAGTTATAGGAATATGCATAATTCCGAACACTCTTCCCAACTTTGGACGCCAAAGCTTGCTCTGGACGCCAGCAAGCTGTCGCATCCACACTTGAAGTGGGGATGAGCAGTTCTGAAACATCCTTTGGGCAGGAGTGCAGGCGCAAGCCTGCGGACTCGCGTCCGCACTCCGGTAACGGAAGAGCAAGCGAGAAGCCCCAACCCGATGAAAGACACCCGGTTGGGGCCTCAAGCACATCCTCCAGACTCATTCCGTTCCCTTGCTTGTCTCTACGCTGGCTTCGCCCAGGCCAGCCCCAGCTCTGCGAGCTTGGCGTCGGTTGGCACGCCCTCGCTGTCCCAGTTGCGCTTCTCGTAGTACACTGGGAGCATCTCGGGGATCGGGCAGGTGCTGCCAGCCGAGGCCTCCTTCTCTATCGTCCCGTGGGGCGGGACCTCCACCGGCGTCGGCAAGGCTGCTTTCGCCTCCGCCGAGTAGACCTCGTCGGGCATCGGCTCCTCCTCCAGGCGAGGCGGCAGGCGGTCATCGTCCTTCGTCAGTCCCTCCCGGATGTTGAAGAGCTTCTCCAGGTTCCAGACCCTCTCCCCCACCTTCAGAAAGTCCTCGACCGAGTAATCAACGCCCGTCGCCGCGGACAGCCCTTTAGCGTAATCCTCAGCTCCGAGCGAGAAGACGGTGAAAAGACACTGGCCTATACAGTCCAAGGCTGCGGTGAGGTGCTGGAAGACCAGCACCAGGCCGGTCTTGTCACCGTCCTTTGCCAGCCTGTACTCGACCGTGGGCTCGGGGATATCGGGCGGCGAGAACCCACAGTAGCGGCCGGCCACCTCCGCCGCTATCAGGTAGGCGCGCACGTGGCACGCCCCCCTGTTCGAGGTGGCGTAGGCAAGCCCCTGCCCCGGGACGCCACGGGCGTCGTAAGCCGGGAACTCGAGGCCCTTCACGGACATGGAGAGCTCGGGGCGGCCGCACTTCTCCGCCAGCCTCTTCGAGCCCTCGGCCAGTTCGGTGCCCACACCCTCCTTGGAAGCGATCTTGTGGACGAGCTTGACCATGGCCTCCCCATCACCGAAGGGATTCTCCCCCTTCGCATATCCCACCTCGGAGAGGTCCAGGACTCCCTTCTCGCACAGCTCGAAGGCGCAGGCTATGGTGGACCCGGCCGTGATGGTGTCGATCCCCAGCTCGTTGCAGAGGTAGTTCGCCTCACTTATGGCGAATATGTCGTCCACTCCGCACGTAGCCCCGAACGCCCAGGTGGTTTCGTACTCGGGCCCCTCACCCTTGCCTATGGTCACATAGTCCGGGCGCGGTTCAGGGATGCTCGTCACCCTGGCACAGTGGATGGGGCAGGTGCGGCAGCACCCCCTCGCCGCAGTGAGGGTCTTAGGCACCCCTTCGACCTCGCCCGCCATCGCCTCCCCGCTCGCTTTGTTGGCCTCTTTGATCATCCCCCACTGGAAGTTGCACGTCGGCAGGAGCCCCACCCCGTTGATCAGGTTGTACAGCACCTGGGTGCCGTAGGTCGGCAGGGCCGTTCCGCACAGGGGGCCGGCGCGGAGCTTATCCATCTGCTCTCTGACGACGGCTAGCAGCTCTCCCGGCTTGGCGATCGGGATCTGCAGCGTCCCTCTGACGGCGATGGCCTTGAGGTTCTTCGACCCCATGACCGTCCCTCCGCCGTCCCTCCCGCAGGCCCGGCCACATCCCAGTTCGTCCGCGTCGTTGATTATGCACGCGAACTTGACGAGCTTCTCTCCCGCTGGGCCGATGCAGGCCACCTTTATCCCCGGCTTTCCGATCTCCTCCTTGATGGCGGCCGTCGTCTCATAGGTGCCTTCGCCCCACAGGTTCTTTGCGTCCTTGATCTCGGCCTTTCCGTCCTCGATCCAGAGGTAGACCGGGCTATCCGCCTTCCCCCTGAGGATTATGACGTCGAAGCCGGCATGCCTCATCACGTCGCTCCAGTCGCCTCCGGAGTGGGAGTCGAAGATCAACCCCCGGGTGTCCTTACCGGCCGCCGGGCGGGCCAGAGGGGATTTCGATATGATGTTGTATCCTCCCGAGCTGGGCACGCTTGTTCCGGTCACCGGGCCGGTGGCGAATACGAGGACATTTTCAGGGCCGAGCGGGTCCGTATCCGGCCCGACCGCGTCGTAGAGCATCCTGACCCCCAGCCCTCTGCCGCCGACGTAGTCCTTGTAGTCGGGGCATACTTCGTCGAGGGCCTTGGTCTCGACTGTTCCAGCCGTCAGGTCTACGTCGAGCACCTTGCCCGTCCAACCGTAGAATTCCGGCACGGCTGGTGTGGGCGTAGGCGTTGGTGTAGGCGTCGGCTTCGGGGCACAAGCGGCAAGCGCCTCCGCCGCTCCCAGGGACAAACCCAGGAGGGCCGCGTAACGCAAGAAATCCCGTCGGGCTATCTTACCCTGGCGCAGTTGTTCCTGCAACTCAGAGACCTGTCCATGCAGTTTTTCCTCTGTTGTCATTTTACTCCTCCTTATGTAGAACAACGATCTCGAAACTAGAGTCTCTTGTGAACCACTATAGACAACTTCGTCCTCTAGGCATCACCTCCTCATCTAACGAAAAGAGGCGCAGCATCTGGCCGTCGCTGACGGCCAAACACTCGCCTCCTTTGCAAACATGGCGGGCGTAGGGATTGTTCCCTACACCTTATCGCTCACCCGTCCCGGAGGGAGCGAGGTGAGTCGGAGGGCTATGGAGTTTTCTCAGTCACCTTTCACAAATGCGCCCATGCAATCTCTTCCTCAGGCTTTTCCCAATCCCGGCGTAGAACAGGTTCTGAGGCCAGCATCGTCTGAAACGATTCTGGCGTACTCACTACACACGGACGGATAATCCTGGATTTGACCGGAGCCAGTTCCCCTACATCCACGTACACCGCGGGTCGGTCTGGAACATCGTCGTGAAGACGATAACGCCTGGCGATTTCCAGGCTGCGTCGAGAGAACTCGGGATCGTTGCTATCCACCAGTACGACCAGGGCTCCGTCAGTGATTTGGAACATAAAGTCTGGATGCTCAACCACATAACGGTCGAACTCGGCCAGCAGTTCCTCGTATTTGAGTTCGTATAAACTGCTCATCGTTTCATCAACGGTCTGTATTACTTCCTCCCAGAAAGGTCACATAGTCCTTTTCACCCACGCTTCCTATGATATGTCAGGTATGCCCGTTTGTCAAGTCGCCGAGCCGGTCAATTGGCAACTGGCGGGCTACTCACGGTGTTCCAGAATTTAAAGTATCCCAAATCATAGCCTGTCATTCTGAGCCGGAGCGCAGCGGAGGCGAAGAATCTCACCTTGGATAGGCGGTTTGGGCACTGTAGCGTGAGATTCTTCGCTTCACTGCGTTCTGCTCAGAATGACACCGGAATGATTATTTTTCTGGAACAGCCTCACCCGATTCGGTGTACGCATGTTGCACTCCCCCGTCCTGTCGCTGGCTGAACGTCTCCTGGAGTTCGGGGGTCACGCCGGCGCCGAAGCGGTACTGGAAGGGCCACATGCTCTTGCGGTGGGAGATGCCCACCCGGTCGCCGTCGTGTAACACCAGGTCACGGTCAGCATCCAGGCCAGACAGCGCGGCCAGGTCGCCGTTGACGAAGGTGATGCCTTTCTCCTCCGGCGGGAGACCCAGGCGGTCGAGGAGGTACTGCATCGTGCTGCCGGCGGGCAGTTCCAGGTATAGTTCGGCGTAACTGCCTGCGCTCTGCTCACCGGCGTACCGGGCCAGCGGCCCGTAGAGCCAGACTTGAACGCGGATGGTTTTCATAATCGCAACCCAAGTCCTGATCCGTCAATGTCTTGAAATCCGTGTTCTCAGGAGGCCGAAACTTGTTCCGACCCACAGAAAGGCCAATAGCCAGTCGCGGGTCAGGGGGCACTTTTGATAAGCACAGTCCAGGCGCCTTTCTGCACGGTCTCGTCCCGCTGATTGAGCAACTTTACGTCAAAGGTGATAAAGCCGCCGCCCAGGCGGCCCATCGCTTTCTTCTGCCTGACCTTGGCCTGCACGCGCACCGTATCGCCGAATTTGATGGGGGCGCGGAATTTCCATTCCAAGCCGATAAAGGCCTCAGCGGTGCCTTCGACGAAGCCCAGTTGCGAGGCCAGGCCGCTGGCGATGGAGAGCCCCAGCAGGCCGTGGGCGATGCGCTCGCCGAAGAGGGTTCCTTTGGCGAACTCGGCATCGGTGTGGAGCGGGTTGTAGTCGCCGGAGAGCGCGGCAAAGACCATCACGTCGGTCTCGGTGATGGTGCGGGTGGCAGTCTCGACCCTATCGCCGATCTCGAATTCCTCAAAGTAGCGCCCGCGTGGGCGGGTTAACTCGGTCATTGGCGGTTCCTTGGTGGTTGGTTAGTTTGTTGGTTGGTTTGCATTGTTCAGACTGTGCAATGTGCGGTATAATGTTGGGTGTATTTCAAGTGAGTTGATCTCGTTGTAGGCCGGATTAGGAATGAGAATTAAATAACTTTCCCGTTTGGGCAATTTCGCGAGCGCTGGTTGAGTAGCGGAGGCACACGCTTTTCGTGCCGGAGCGTATGCTTCGACAAGCTCAGCACGGCGTCGAAACCCTTGTACTGAGCCTGTCGAAGTGAAGCGGTTGGCGTGAAAAAAGCCTGTTTTCGAGACCCGCTTGGCTTCGATACGTCGCTGGCGCTCCTACTCAGCCGGCGCTACACTTATCCGGAAATGGGCAAGTTATTTAATCGCCGTTCCTTAGTATTCCGGCTATCAGGTGGTCGAGCATGGCCTGATGATACCAGAGACTCGCCGGATTGTCAACGTCAACCTCAACCTTAACCTCAACCACGTTTGAGTCAGACGTATAATTGTGGTACAATTAGAACACGGATTTCAGGACATTAACGGATTGCACTGCCACAGCGCGTGCCGGCCGTCGAAGCGGAACAGGTTTAGAACACGGATTTCAGGACATTAACGGATTGCACTGCCACAGCGCGTGCCGGCTGTCGAAGTGGAACAGGTTTAGAACACGGATTTCAGGACATTAACGGATTGCACTGCCCCAGCGCGTGCCGGCCGTCGAAGCGGAACAGGAGGAGAATTAAGAACAGATGGCGGATAAGGAAAGAAAAAAAGCAGGCGGATTGTTAAATTTGTTGGGTCGTCCGGTGGTCACGAGAGAACGCGACGCTTCATCGGACGAGGAAGCAGGTGATGAGGTAATCCAGATTCCCTTACATCTGCCGATTCTGCCGTTGCGGGGCATGGTCGTCTTTCCAATGACGTTGGTGCCTATCCGCGTCGGCCAGCCGCGCTCTGTCCGGCTGATTGACGACGCAGTGGTTGGGAAGCGCCTCATCGGTCTCGTGACCAGCCGTGACTCGGAAGTAGAAGCGCCGGGGGCGGACAACATTTATCACATCGGGACAATCGCAGTGGTCCACCGTCTGTTCAAGGCATCGGACGGGACGATCACGTTGATCGTGCAGGGATTACTGCGCATCCGGGTGGATAAATTCGTCAGGGAGTCGCCCTATCTGATGGCGCGCGTCTCTGCGATTCCCGAGAGGGTCGAGACATCGCTGGAAGTCGAGGCGCTGCAACGAAGCATCGCCGAGATCTTTCGCCGCCTGAGCGAATTGGTGCCTGCCGTCTCTGAAGAAATGAGCACGGTGATCGCCAATATGGACGATCCATTGCAACTCGTCTACGCCGTCGCCAATCTGATGAAGATTGACCTGAAGAAAGCGCAGCGCCTCCTGGAACTGGGCAGCGTCACCGAAAAGTTGCGCCTGCTACTAAACCTGCTGACGAAGGAACTGGAGGTACTCGAACTGAGTCACAAGATCCGGGGCGAGGCCCAGTCAGAGATGCAAAATACCCAGCGCGAATACTTTCTGCGCGAGCAGATGAAGGCCATCAAGAAAGAACTGGGCGAGGCCAACGAGCAGCAGATGGAGGTGGAAGAGTTCCGCAAAAAGATCGAGGAAGGGGGGATGCCGGAGGAAGCGGAGAAGGAGGCCCGCCGCGAATTGGACCGGTTGAGCAAACTGCCCACTATTGCTGCCGAGTACAGCATCATTCGCACGTACCTGGACTGGCTGACCAGCCTGCCGTGGAACGCGCAGACCGAGGATAATCTGGACATCGCGCACGCCCGTCAGGTGCTCGACGAAGACCATTACGACCTGTCCAAGGTCAAGGAGCGCATCCTGGAATACCTGGCGGTGCGCAAACTGCGGGAGGAGCGCAAGGAAGAATGGGAGCAGCAGGTGCCGGACGACCTCATCCGGCGCGAGCGCGAGGGGGTGATCCTGTGTTTCGTCGGGCCACCCGGCACGGGCAAGACCAGCCTGGGGCGATCTATTGCGCGGGCGTTGGGACGCAAGTTTATCCGCCAGTCGCTGGGCGGTGTGCGCGACGAGGCCGAGATCCGCGGCCATCGCCGCACCTACATCGGTGCCATGCCCGGCCGTATCATCCAGGCGCTGCGACGGGCGGAGTCGAGAAACCCGGTCTTTATGCTCGACGAGGTGGACAAACTGGGGACAGACTTCCGGGGCGACCCGGCGGCTGCGCTGCTGGAGGTACTGGACCCAGAGCAGAACCGCGAGTTTCGCGATCATTACCTGGACGTGCCATTCGATCTCTCCCAGGTAATGTTCATCACGACGGCTAACTGGCTCGACCCCATACCTCCGCCGCTGCGGGACCGGATGGAGATCCTGGAACTTTCGGGCTACACCGACACGGAGAAGGCGCACATCGCCCAGGGGTATCTCATCCCCCGGCAACTGCGGGAGAACGGCCTGCGGCCCAATGAATTGAGTTTCACCGACGGGGCGCTGCGCAAGATCATCCACGACTATACCCGCGAGGCCGGGGTGCGCAATCTGGAGCGAGAGGTCGGCCGGATCTGCCGCAAGGAGGTGACCCGCATCGCCGAACTCTACTCCGCTGCGGAGGAAGCGGGGGGGAATACGAATACGAAGCCGGTGCGGGTAACGGTGCGGGGCGTGCCCAGGTTCCTGGGAAAGCCGCGCTACTTTCCAGAGACGGCGCTGCGCACCCAGTTGCCAGGCGTCGCCACCGGCCTGGGCGTCACCATCGCTGGCGGCGACCTGATGTTTTTCGAGGCGACCAAGATGCCTGGCAACAAGGGATTCATGCTCACCGGGCAGTTGGGCGAGGTGATGAGGGAATCGGCCCAGGCGGCGCTCAGTTACGTGCGCTCCCAGGCCGGGGCACTGGGCATCTCTGAGGGTTTCTTCGACGAGACCGACCTCCATCTGCACGTGCCGGAAGGCGCGGTGCCCAAGGATGGGCCATCGGCCGGCGTCACCATGGCCACGGCGCTGGCCTCGCTCCTCACCGGCCGCACGGTGCGCGGGCAGATACTGCCCGTGGGCGGCATCAAGGAAAAGGTGCTGGCAGCCCACCGGGCCGGTCTCGGAACCGTCATTCTGCCCAAGCAGAACGAAAAAGACCTGGATGACGTACCCAAAGAGGTGCGCAGAAAACTAAGGTTCGTTCTGGCCGAGCAGGTAGACGACGTATTTGCGGCTGCGCTGGCTTAGATGCAATGTCATTAAGTTAAGAGAGCGAGCGCTGGTCGAGTAGGCCCAAAGGGCTGTATCGAGACCAAGCGAGCGGCTTTTCAGGAATTTTGATCGTATACAGGCCAGCGCCTTGGTCTCGATACGCTGCGCTACTCGACCAGCGGCGCTTAACTAAGTGGCATTGGGCCTGGATGGACGAAAGCAGTGTGGCTCTACAGACAGTTGAGGAGATAGACCAAACTATGAGCACCATGCTCGTAGTAGACGATGAAAGTCCTGGGATGCACACATCTCCCGTGGGGATACGCTCGGCGTGCTGCGTGAATTGCGAGCAGACGAAACGTTAAAGACGACGCCGGTGATGATGACCTCGGGCATGGATCGTTCTGCCGAGTGCCTGGCCGCCGGGGCCGACGACTTTCTGCTCAAGCCTTTCCGCCCATCCAAAGTAATGACAATGATAACGAATCTAATCAAAGATAGGACATAGACACAATGAGAAAACAAAAAACAGGACGAAAAAAACTCCAGTGGAGGCGGGTTGATCTTCATTTGCATACCCCCGCCTCCGCCGACTATTTAGAACAGCAAGTTTCATATTTGGACATTCTGCGGGCGGCTCTGCGCAAGGGGCTCGACATTATCGCCCTCACCGACCACAATACGGTGGCCGGTTATCGGGCCATGCTGGAAGAAATCGAGGCCATAGTGTTGCTCGAGCGTCTGGGGCGACTAGAGCCGGAGGAGAAGCAGCGGCTCGAGGAGTACCGTCACCTGCGGGAAAAGGTACTCGTGCTGCCGGGGTTCGAGTTTACCGCCACCCTGGGCTTTCACATCCTCGGCCTCTTTTCCCCTGAGACAGACGTGCGAGAACTAGAGTTCATCCTACGCCGGCTTAACGTGCCACTGGACAAACTCGACATCGGCAGTTGCGAGGTAGGAGCGACGACCGACGTGCTGACGGCCTACCAGGTCATTGACGAGGCCGGCGGCATTGTCATCGCGGCCCACGTTAACACCGCCCACGGCGTGGCAATGCGCGGGTTGGGCTTTGGCGGGCAGACGCGCATCGCCTACACCCAGGATCCCCATCTCCACGCGCTGGAGGTGACAGACCTCGAGAAAAAGGGGCGGCGCACGACGGCCCGCTTCTTCGACGGGTCGCGCCCAGAGTACCCGCGCCGGATGCATTGCATTCAGGGTTCTGACGCCCATCGACTCGCCCGCGACTCCAGGGACGCCAAGCATCTGGGCGTGGGGGAGCGAGTGACGGAGGTGCTCTTGCCCGAGGTGAATTTCGCCGCGCTGCGGGCGGTGTTTCTGGGCAACGACTTTGCCCGCACGCGGCCCTACCACGCCGCAAAAGCGCCGGTGGATTACATCCGGGCGGCGCGAGAGGAAGGGCCTACAATTGTGCAGGACTTTCATGTCGGCTACACTCGCCGGGGCGGGCGACTCCACGCCATTCTGGCAGACGTGTGCGCCTTCGCCAATACCAACGGCGGCGCTGTCTACGTCGGCATCAGCGCCGACCCCAAAGAGCAACCGGCCGGGGTGAGCAACCCCTCACGGGTGGTCAAAACGCTCCAGGCCGAGATCGAGCACCGCATCACGCCCCCTCTCAATGTCACAGTGGATGTGCAGGAGACACAGGGGGTGAAGGTGGTGCGGGTGGTGGTGCCTCGGGGCGACGACCCACCCTATGCCATTGACGACAACAAGATCTATGTGCGCAGCGAAGCAGAGACCAACCTGGCGGTGCGGGACGAGATCGTGAGTCTGGTCAAGCGGGCACAGGTAAGACCTGCGGTCGTGCCGGCAGAGGAACCTGTGGGCCGCGTCGAGCGGGCACAGGCGGAACTTGCGGTCGTGCCAGCAGAGGAACCTGTGGGCCACATCGAGCCGCCCCGGACGGGGGTGGAAATCGTAAAGACCGAGGAACGCAAGGGCACGCTCTACCACACTATGCGCGACCTGCGCAACGGCAACGTGGTCAAGAACGTCACCCGCAAGTCGGCGCGACGGCTGTGGCACTATGCCATCATCCAGGCCGAGGAGCACCCGGTGGACGCGAGCAAGGTCGAGTGGCACAGAGATATTGGCCTGCTCAAGCGACGAGAGCACGCCGCCCGATCGCGCTACGACCTGGCGCAGCGAGAAGACGGCAAACTGCGCGTCTACTACGGGGTGACGGAGGGCGGCATTCACGGAGAGTGGGCGCGGTTGGTGGGGCTGGAGACGAGTGACGTGGCGGATTAGGGAATAGGGGGAATTTAAGATTTACGGATCCAAGATTTGGAGATTTGGAGATTTGGAGATTTGAAAACTGTGCGAAACATCTAAAGAATTGCAGATTGACGGATTGTAGATTTAGAGATTGCGATCCGTCAATCTCAAATCAACAAATCGTTCGACTGAGGCTCACGACGAAGTCTTAAATCACCCCGATGCGCCGCAATCGAACAGTTGCGGCATCCCGCCCGGCCCAGGATCGGGTGGGCCGCCGGGCGCCGATTGCCACAACGCCGGCGGAACGAGTGCGCAGTGCTCGGGCACCCAGCGGGTCAGGTCGTGCTGGCGGTTTCCCTGCGGCGACAGCAGAAAGTAGCGCACCGTGCCGTCGGCCACGTACTCTGCCAGTTCGTCCACCGTGAGGATGGGGTCGCCGCCGGTGAAGCCACCCAGCGCCATCACCGGCTCTCCCGTCGCCAGGATGATGGGGGCGGCGGCCTGGGCATTGAGCGTGGCCGCCAGGTAGGTCTCATCCCCTTGATTGGTCAGCAAATAGTCCACCAGACGATCCGCGTTTGTGCGAGTACCCCGTTGAGGATCCTCCAGCAAGTCCGGCCCGGCGTAGGGCAGGCCAGTGTGCCCGCCGTACCAGACGGGGATCAAGGCCCACACCGCCATCGGGACAAGCAGGGCCAGTGCGCCGGCCGCTGCCACGCCCCCAGTCCAGGCCTGCCGGTCGTGGAGGCGAATGAGCCTGGCGACGGCCAGAACGCCCGCCGCCACCAGGCACAGCCCGACGACGAGCGGCGTCAGCCAGCGGCTCCAGTCGGGAAAGTCGGACAGGATGGCCGCCTCGAAGGCAGCACTCCCCACCAATCCCAGCGGTAACAGCCAGCCGCGCCAACCCGGACGGCAGTAGTCATCCCACAGCGCCACGACGCCCGCCCCCACCAGCGCGGCGATGGCCGGGGCCAGCATTTCGAGATAGTAGCGGTGGAACAGGTTCGCCAGGCTAAAAAAGACGACCATCGGCAGAAGCCAGGCGGACCAGAGCAGCAAGGACTGGTGTCGCCGGTCGAGAGGTAAACGCAGCCGCGTCTGCCCTTCGACAGGCTCAGGACGCCGCCAGGCGGCCGCCAGCAGCCCCAGCCCGGCCAGCGGCAGGAGCCAACTGATCTGTCCGGCCAGTTGGTAGTTAAAGAGCCGTAGGGGGCCCGGATCGCCGGTCTCGTTGGAAAAGGGCCTTCCGCCGCCCCTCCCCGCCGGTGGTGGTCCACCGGCGGGATGTGGGGGCGGCTGTCCGGGCCGTCCGCCGGGGGGCGCTGGTGGAGGGCCGCCAGAAAGCGACGCGGGCGGGCCACCGTCGGAAGGAGCCGCCGTAATTCCAAGCCGAGCCAGCCAGTTCCGCCCGCCGGGTAGCAGGCGGGCCAGGCCGTTGTGCCCGACGATCAGGTCTGTCACCGTGTTGTTGCTGCTACTGCCCACGTAGGGGCGCTCATCGGGCGGGGTCAAGTCCACCGCCACGACCCAGGCCAGTGAGACGCCGAGCAACACGACCGTCGCCAGGGCCAGGTGAAGCGGCCGTTTCCACCAACGCACGGGAGCCGCGACCAGGTAGAGGAGGTAGAAAGCGGGCAGCACCAAAAAGGCCTGCAACATCTTGACGTTGAACCCCAGGCCCACCAGCACGGCGCAGAGTAGCAGCCAGCGCAACCGGCCCGTCTCGGCGGCGCGGATGACCGCCCCGGCCGCCAGTAGGAGGATCAGTACCAGCACACTGTCCATCGTGTTGTTGCGGTTGGCGGCCACGCTGATGGGCGTGACGGCCAGCGTCAGCGCCGCTAGCAGCCCGGCCGACGGGCCATAAGTCCGCCGCACCATGTGATAGAGCAGGAGCACAGACAGGACGCCGGCCAGCGCCTGGGGCAGAAGCAGGCTGATGCCATTGAAACCGAACAGCGCGGCGCTGGCCGCTTGCACCCACAACCCCAACGGCGGCTTGTCCACCGTCACGAACCCGCCACCGTCGAAGGAGACGAAGAAAAAGTTATGCCAACTGGTGAGCATACTCTTTACAGCGGCGGCATAGTACAGATTGGCGTACCCCTCCTGTTCCAGCCGGAAAAAGTGCAGGAACACGGCTAGCAGCAGGATTCCCGCCAGGGCCACGCGGTGCCAGGGGCGGGATGGTTGGTTGGATTGTGCGTGCATTGGTATCTCTTGCAACTGTTCATTCCTTTTCCCAGGGGCAGGCGCATCTCTTGAGCCTATCATCTCCTACGGGGCCATCAATCCGTCGCTGTCCTGTAATCCGTGTTCTGGGACAGGCGTGCCTCTTGAGTCTGATCATATTCTACAGGCATAACGGGGGGATTGCAAGGATGGGGTGATTTAAGACTTCGTCGTGAGCCTCAGTCGAACGATTTGTTGATTTGAGATGGATTTTAGCGAGCAGTATCTACCCCTAATAGCCAGTGGAATTGTGCATAACGACAGGCAGGTAGATATATTCGCGATAGCCGGTGAAATTGTTCATAACGACAGGCAGGTAGATATATTCGCGACCGCTGACCGTCAGGACGGCCGTGTCGCTCGTGCTGTCCACGGTGGCAGTCACCGTCCAGGTGCCGGCGAACTCTGATGTGTAGACGTTATCGGCCCACAAGCCGCCCGCCCCGCTCTCGATAGCGTAGACAGCTTCTGGCGTGGTGGCATC
>JADHWW010000141.1 GCA_016783285.1 Anaerolineae bacterium | reverse complement strand
GGGAGGGGGGGAGTTGGCGGACCACCGGCCCGCAGTGATAGATGACGCCCCCGCCCAACAGCCGCAACAGTTCCTCGTAAAGCGATTGCTCGCTCTCAGGTACTTCATCAGCACGGATGAACGTCTCGATCATGTACTTGTGGGCCGCATCGCGCCCGGTGGTCATCACGCCGGACAGACACACTGTGTCACCGACGTGGAGGGCACGAATATCCTCCTCGGAAATCGGTATCGTCAGATCATAAGTTGCCATACTTCACCTCCCCACTGCGCACAGTCATCCGTGCCCGCCGGCAGGCCCAGCACATATACGCGATACTCACGAAGTAACAGGCTGGGAGGCGGTGATAAGCCCCGATTTTGACGCCAAAGACGGTCGTCTTTCCCCCAAAGCCCATCGGCCCGATACCCAATTCATTGCACTCGCCAAGCAGCCTTTCCTCCAGCGCCGCCAGTTCCGGCACCGGATTGGCATCACCCAGCGGGCGGAAGAGTTGCTCCTTGGCATGGACGTAGCCGGTGCCTCGGTCGGCGCCGATGGACACCCCCAACACGCTCGGCGCACATCCCTTCCCTTGCGCCTGGGTTACCGCGTCCAAGACCACCCGGCGCACCCCTTCCAGATCGCGTCCGGCTTCCAGCGAACCGTAAGGCAGTTTGTACTGCACACCCACGTTTTCACTCCCGCCCCCCTTGAGGAGTAAATCCACCCGCAGATAATCCTCTTCCCACTCCTCAAAGTGAAACGTCGGGAAGCCCACCCCCAAGTTGTTGCCGCTGTTGCGGCCGGTGAGGGAATTCACTGCATTGGGCCGCAGGTAGGCACGGCGGGTGGCCTCGACCACCGCCTCCTCGCCCTGCGCCCGCACCTGGCGGGTACTCATCCCCTGGGGATAGCGAACGTAGAAGATAGGCACACCCGTGTCCTGGCAGATGGGAGTAGATTCCGTCCGCGCCAGCGCCACGTTTTCCAGGATAGTCTCCAGTGCGCCTGCAGCGGCAGAGCCCGGCTCCTCGCGGGCCTGCGCTGTCCGCAGCGCCGTCTCTACATCCGCCGGCAAGTCGGTTGACGCCCGGCGGATCAGTTCGACGAAAGATTCGATCTGGTCGTTCAAATTAGCCCTCCTGAAACCACCAATATACGAAGCCTCTGGCCGTCGCAAGCGAGCGCCGGGCCAGTCTCAGCGCCTCTTCGCCTATAGAAGAGTCCGTTGCCGGTATCGGACAGGAAAACGCCACCCTCCCGTCTCGGTGCGCTGAATCACGCGCACCGCCACGTCCTGGCGTGTCCGCTGGAGCAGCGAGCGCAGTTCGCCATCACCGTGGACGATCTGGCCGTCGAAGGCAACGTCCAGCAGCAAGGGGAAACGGGAGAGCAAGCCAGCACGGAACTCCTCCTCGGTGTAAATCAGCACATCCACGTCGAGCCCTAACGGGCCAATAGCCCGCCGGACGGCAATTACTTGGGCATCCCATTCTCGTCGTGGTTTCCCGGCTCCCCGGACAACGACCAACACATCCACGTCGTGGGCAGGCTTGCCTCGGGCGAAGGAGCCGAAGAGGATAACGCCGCTCACATCATCACAAGCAGCCAACACTCCGGCCCTTATGCGCTCAATCAATGCTTCCCTGATCATCGCTCACACACTCACTGCCTTTTCCACCTCTCCCTGGTGGGACACCCTCGCCTCCAACTGCGTGACGCACGACTTCAGCCGCCGCTTCACCCCGCGCACGTCGGTTTCCAGACGGCTCATCCGTATCCGTTGACACCGTTGACACCGTTGACACAGACCATCAGGAGCGCAAGCATCCCAGGAGCGCGAGCATCCCTGCTCGCATCAATCTACCAACTACCAACCCTATGGCTTCGGAATCGCCAGGTCAGCCGGCCCCAGATCGGACAGTCTCAGGTTCGGGTAGTTCTCCTGGATAATCTCGTGGATAATCTGAGCGTACTTGACCTTGACCCGTCCCCAGTCAGCCAGCATACCTTCGTCAACCCACGGCTTGTACAGAGCCGCGCCTGTCGCAGCACACGCTGGCCCGGGCTCTATCTTGAAGTAGCATGGAGAGCAGGTGCGGGCCATCTCCGGGCCGTCATAGAAGCGCATGTAGCCGCCGAACGACTCAGTGATGATGATGTGCAAATCGAGAGGGATGTCAACTGCCTGCCGGATGGCGGCAAACTGGGGCAGCGTCAGGTCAGCGATCGGGTTGAACGTCCCAGCCCCCAACATCTCCAGAAGCCTGCCGCCAGCAGGGTTGGCGTGGCCGGCATAGATACTTATCTTAAAGATCACATCCTCAGGGATGTCACCGTTCTTCTTCATCTCGTTGAGCAACCAGAGTTCCCCCTCATCCACCACCAGAAAGCCGCGAAAGCCAAGGTCAATGCACGTCATAATGTCGGTGATGGTCTGATTCAGCGCCTTGGAACCTCGACAACGGATGCCGGAGAGCGCCCCTTCGGGCGTGGCTAGTTGCCGCCCGATGTCCCACCCCGCGCGCGGCCCCGGCGTGAGAATGACCTCCATGCAAGCATCGGCGGCCATCTGGGCGAAGTCCTTCAGTTCGGCCCTGTCCAGCAACGTCGCGCCCATCACCACCGAAATGAGACGGTGGATGGGGATGTTGCGCTTGCGCGACTCGTCAATCACCGCCTCCAGCACCCTGGGGCGCTCCACGCCGGAGACCTCCATGCGGTAGTGTGCCCCATCGGGGAAGGTCTTGGTGCTGCTGGGCAGATCATACGCATCCTGCCCAGGAATACCGACCTTCTCCATCATCCTGGCAACGTCCTTCATACTGGGCATCGCTTTTTCCTCCTCATATTGCGATATGGGCGACGCATTCACCGGACGACCCTACTCGGCAGGACATGCTGCTGAGAATGCGCCGCCCCTACTCAGGGCCGATGAGCCACCGGCCGTCTACGACGAACTGGCTATGGCTGCCATCCGTATCCGTTGACACCGTTGACACCGCATCCGTTGACACCGTTGACACCCAGACTCTCCCACCTGGTGCCGATGATGGGCCGCGCACAGTGACCGCCATCCCGCCCAACTGCGCCCAGGCCGGGGCGAACTGTTCGTGAGTGAAATGCTTCGTCGCTGCATCGTAGGCGTCCACCAAGTAGACACCTACGTCATCGTAACCGACAGCGATGAAAGTGTGCTGCCATTGCACGATAGGAGACGTCGCGCCATCCGTTGACACCCACGACTGGATCTCCGGGAGCCTCATGTCGTATGTAGCCCAGACGATGACAGGCCATCCGGCGGCCAGTTCCGCCCTCAAATCATCCAGACCCCACTCTCGCCGGGCCTGTGCGTCGAGCCCAAAACTACGCAGCGTGGCTGCGATCGGCCCGGCGTAGACGCCATAACCAGCGGGCGGCATACTCCCCGGCGGCTGGTCTACATCGCCCAAAAAGCCACAGTAGGGATTATCAGACTTGGGCAGTCGGCGGAAGAAATCATCCTCAGCAAACGGTACTCCCCAAAAAGCAGCCAGGTCTGTCGCCGAGCGGGATTCACAACTCAGGTCATGCTCCTGTGGATAACCAACCACCCCCTCTACGGACGCCGACGGCGGTGGCTCGTCGGCGAGGGCAGTCCAGTGCAGAAGCGATACAACGACGCAGAAGGCAACGACCCCACATCCGTTGACCCATCCGTTGACACCATTGACCCATCCGTTGACACCGTTGACACGTCTCACAGCGCCTCCAGTGCAGCCACAATCCCCCGTGTCTCCTCAACGGCATGAGGCGCGGCGTCGAAGACACCCTCGCCTCGCAAGTCCGCTTCCGTCAATTCGGGATTGGCAGACAAGTAGCCCAGCATAGGCACAGGGCTGCTACTCTGAATGAAAACCCAATCGCTCTCACCACGCACTTTGTTACCCACCGCGTATACACGGCTGATGCCGATATCCCCTGCCAACTTACGGACATGCCCCGCTGTAGTCAGGCTGCGCCGTCCTGGCTCAATGACGACCAAGAACGCATCCACAGCCCGGGCCGTCGCCCGGCCCAGATGTTCAACCCCAGCCTCCATATCCAGAATCATCATCTCGTCGCGATAGAGCAGCAGGTGGGTGACCAGCGCCCTGAGCAACGCGCTCTCGGGGCAGATACAGCCCCTCCCGCCGGATTCGATCCCGCCCAGCCGCAGGAAGCGAATCCCTCGATGTAAAACGCTGAAACGGTCAGGTATATCGTCCACGCGGGGGTTGAGGCTGAAGAAACCACCGGAAGTGCCAGGCTTTGCGCCCGTGCGTTCGTAGATCAGTTCTTCCATCTCGGCCACCGGCGTGACCTGAGCGACCAGATCAGGCGGGAACCCCAACGCCTCGGCCAGTCCGCCGGCCGGGTCGGCGTCAATGGCAATGACATTACGATTCTGCTCTGCGTAAATGTGGGCCAGAAGTGCAGCGAGAGTGGTCTTGCCCACACCTCCCTTGCCGCTGATGGCGATCTTGTTCAACCGGGTCACCATCCGTTGACACCCTCCAAACGCAAGCAAGCCAGTTCGGTCCGTAGCCTTTGGACCTCAGACTCCGCACAGCGACGGGCTTCCTGAGCCTCCAGCGGCGTCAACAACTTTTCCCCCGTCGCCGGATCAACCAGACGTACATCCGTTGACACCGTTGACACCGTTGACACCCCTTCCACCCGCAACTCCAGCCTCAATACCCGGCTAACCATCCGTTTATCCGTTTATCCGTTGACACCGTTGACCCCGTTGACACCGGCGACGTGTATTGTATCACAGACACCGCTCTCATGCCAACGCCATCTCAACGAACTGGGTCAGATCCATTACCCGGATGCGCATCTTGTTAGCGCGGGCTGCCTTGGAGAGAGTACGCACGCATTGGGGGCAGGCCGATACCAGGACCGTAGCGCCCACCTCCGCCGCCTGAGCGATGCGTTGTGCTGCCACCTCCTGAACCAGGTCCGGGTCGAATGTCTCCAGGTCACCACCGCCGCCACAACATAGCGCGTACTCCCGTGCCTGCTGCATCTCTACGAAGGTATAGCCCGGCACCCGGCGCAGGACCTCGCGCGGCGCGTCGTAGATACCGCTCTTGCGCCCCAGGTCGCACGGGTCATGATAGGTGACCACGCCCGTACGCCGGGGTTCCTTTAGCTCCAACTGCTCCTCGGTCACCAAGTCGCGCAATATCTCCACAGCATGTACTACATCGAAGCCCAGTGGCTCGCCGATGACCTCAGGATAGGTGTGATGCCACATGTGGTAACAGGAGGGACAGGTAGTGACCATTCGGGGTATCCCCAGCGCCCTCATCTGTTCTACGTTGTGATGGATCAGCGGTTCCGCCTGCTTCAACTGGCCCGCCATCATCAGCGGGAAGCCACAACATTGCTCGTCGCCTCCCAGAGTCGTGAAACTGACACCCGCACGGCTCAGCACGGTGGCAAAACCCTGGGGGATGCCGTAACTCATGGGGAACATGGCCGAGACACAGCCCACAAAGTAGGCTAAATCGGCCTCGGTATCGCGCACCAATCCCTCCGGCCTGTCTTCAGGAGCCAGGTTATCGGTCCAGGCCAGACGGGCGGTATTGTCCTCGCCAGAGACGTTGTAGTGCGTGCCGATGCGTTCGCCCAACATGCCAAGAGCCCGCACTCCCTTGCGCAGCGCCTCATCCCCATCCGTTGACACATCCGTTGACACATCCGCTGACACCAGCGCGTCAAGGCCGCCGACCAGGTAGCGTTCCTGCATCACGTGCTGGCGCATAACCTCCACCAGCCGGCGCACGCTGAGGTTGTGGGGACAGTGAACCGTGCACATGTCGCAGCCCAGGCAGCGCCAGATGCTGGCGTCGGTAGCCAATACGTCCTCCAACCCGAACTGCGCCACACGCATCATCTGAGCCGGGCGATACCGCATCGCCGGGACGGTGGGACAACCGGAGGAACAGCGCTCACACTGATAACAAAGGTAAACGTTCTCGCCGCACTCCTCGCGGATAAACTTCGCCATATCGGTACTCAAAGTGATCGCCATGTCTTCCGCTCCTCAATCAACTGATGTTCGCTCATTCACTACTCCCTACTCCCTATCTCATTGCCCCAGCCCCGCCTCCTCAACCAACTGCGGCACATATCGCTCCCACCCAAGCGTCATAAAGTGCACCCCCTGGCACATCCCCTTCACATCGCGGATCAGGCGCGTCGCAATCTCGACCGCCTTGGCCGGGCGGTCCGGCCTGGGGACGCCACCGATCTCCTCAATCAACTCGTCCGGGACGTTCACACCCGCCACGTTGCTGTTCATAAAGCGCGCCATACCGGCCGACTTGAGGAGGATGACCCCGACCAGGATCGGCACGTGCAAGTGCTCAACCTGCCGCACGAAAGTCTCGAACTGCGCCGGGTCGTAGACTGCCTGGGTCTGGAAGAACCTGGCCCCGGCCGCGACTTTCTTCTCCATCTTGGCGATCTGCGGGCCAAGCGGGTTCGCCCCCGGGCTGACGACCGCGCCAGGAAAAAAGGTCGGTACCCCTCGAAGTGGTTTATCCGCCAGGTCGTGCCCCTCCTGCAACACAGCCACCGCCCGCAGCAGCGTGACCGCGTCCAGGTCGAAGACCGGTTTGGCCTGTGGGTGGTCACCCAGCGTGACGTAGTCGCCGGTGAGACAGAGTACATTCTCAATGCCTAGCACCGCTGCGCTAAGCAGATCCGACTGCAACGCGATACGGTTACGGTCGCGACAGGTAACCTGGAAGACCGGTTCAATCCCACGTTGGTGCAGCAGGTGGCACACCGTCAGCGAACCCAGCATCATCACTGAACTCTGCTGGTCAGTGACGTTGATCGCATCCACGTGGTCACGCAGAAGTTCGGCCATCTCCAGCAGGTGTGTCACGTCCGTCCCCTTGGGCGGGCCGACCTCAGCGGTAACGACAAACTTGCCAGCGGCAATGGATTCTGCTAAATTACTCATCGTCTATCCTCTACCCAGTGCTTTCTTGTCTCGCTTGTTGATAAAGCCCGGATGACGCATCTTGCTCCAATCCTTGGGCTCGTGGATGACTGTAAACTGCTCCAGTTGCCCCAGCGTCTCCATCCGCTCGTAGATGGCAACCCAGGCGCAGTCCCGCTCGCGGTCTACCTCGCACTTGCCGTCCTCGTAGCCGCCGCAGGGGCCGTTCATCAGCCCCTTGGGGCAGAGCGCGACCGGACAGACAGCGGCTGTCTCGGCCAAGATGCACTCGCCGCAGAGACGGCAGCGCTCATCGCAGACACTCAGGTTCTGCAAGCGAGCCAGGAACAGCGTGTTGAGCGCTGGATAGACAGGCACGTCTACCAGTGAGGCCACGGTCTGCACACCCGCTCCGCAGGCTATGACGAGCAAGGCATCTGCAGGCCCCACCTGCTCCCTGTTCCGCTTCAACGATCGGCGGGTGGTTCGAGCATCGCACGTAGCCTCCTCGGTGACGATCCACCCGGTGCAGTCCTTTCCCGCTTCGGCCAACCGCGCTGCCATCTGGTGCGTCTCCTTCTCGCCACCGGTGCCCCAGGTCGTGGCGCAGATGCCGCAGCCGACGAGGAATACCCGCTTATGTCCTTCCAACGAATGCAGAATTTCGTTGAGTTCCTTCTGTTCAGTGATGATCATCGTCCTGCTCCCTAATCAGGCATCAGGAAGCGATGAACAGGTATCAGGTCCCTGATACCCTGCTCCCTAATCCGTTGACACCGTTGACACTCCTCAGAAACCGGGGTTTTTCCGAAAAACCCGGTTTCTATCCGTTTATCCGTTGACACCATCCGTTGACACCCGCTCAAGCAGCCGCGCTATCCGCGCCAGTAGTTCCTTCGGGCGCACCGGCTTGTCAATGAAATCATCCGCCTCCAACATCATGCCATCTTGCACCGAGTAGGCCGTGTCGCTGATGCGCTGCGAAAGGCTGGTCAGCATGATAACCGGGATGTGCCATAGTTCCGGATCGCTCTTCAGTTTCTCGCACACGTAGAAGCCATCCTGGGTGGGCATGATAATGTCGAGTAGGACAAGGTCGGGCCGTTCCTCCTGCACCTTGACCAGCCCCTCGTCGCCATCGTAGGCCACGATCACCTCGTAGGGCACGCTCTCCAACACAGTGCGCGTCGCCTCAACGAAGTCGAGGTCGTCATCAACAAGTAGTATTCTGGCCTTTGCCATGTCTCACCCCCGCTTCAGCAGTTTTCCGACGCGACGCAGCAACTCGACCGGAGGCACCGGCTTCTCGATGTAGTCCTGCACATCCATCATGAGCCCTGTCTCTAGCTCGTAGCGACGGTAACTGGCATCCTCGCGCACACTTGTCAGGATCATAATCGGCAGTTTGCGATAACGAGGATTTCCCCGCAGATCTCGCACCACCGCGAAGCCGTCCATGCGCGGCATCAACAGGTCCAAGATCAGCAGATCAGGGAGATCCTCCTTGACCGCCTGCATACACTCCAGCCCATCGCGAGCCGTGCGTACTTCGTACTCATCTACGCTCTCCAGTACAGTGGTGATCGCCTCAATGATGTCCGGGTCGTCGTCTACTACCAAGATCTTAGATCGCTGTTCCATCAGTCCTCCTCCTTTCAACGAAAGCCATGCACCGCCGTAGACAGACGGTGATGGGTCTACACAATGGGTCTGGGATAGAGACCAGCCCGCTCAACGATCACAGGCACGATATCTTCCCAGGCAACCGCCATAATGTGAACACCGTGCACGCCTTCGATCTCACGCAGTTGCTCAATGAGATCCAGGGAGATTCTCACTCCCTCCTCTTTGGCATCCTCGGCATTTTCCATGCGCTCGACGAGTTCGTTGGGCACGGTCAGGCCGGCGACGTAATCCCGCATATAGCGCGCCATACCAGCCGATTTCATAGGAATAATCCCGGCCAGGATATAAACTTGCTCGTGTAAACCGCGCTCGCGCACCAGTTCCATGTAACGAGCGAAACGCTCCACGTCAAAGACACCCTGCGTCTGGATGAAGTCGGCTCCGGCACGCACCTTCTTCTCCAGTCGGAGGGGGCGGAACTCGAAGGGGTCGGCAAAGGGGTTGGCCGCCGCGCCGATGAACAGCCGCACACCGCCGTAGACCTTGTCGCCGCTGAGGAACTGGGCGTCATCCCGCATGCGCCTGACCATCTGGATGAGTTGCATCGAGTCTATGTCATGCACATTCTTGGATTCCGGATGGTTGCCGAACTTCTGATGGTCGCCCGAAAGACATAGCAGATTGCCAACACCCAGCGCCACCGCTCCCAGGATGTCCGCCTGGATGGCAATACGGTTACGGTCGCGGCACGTCATCTGCATCACCGGGTCGAGCCCCACCTGCTTGAGAATGGCACAGGCAGCCACGCTGGACATGCGCACCACGGCCGTCTGGTTATCGGTAATGTTGACCGCGTCCACGTAGTTCCTGAGGATCTCAACCTTACGACGGACAAAGTCAGCGCTGGTGCCCTTGGGCGGCCCCAACTCACCAGTGACGGCGAAGTGCCCTTCCGTTAGCACCTTCTCCAAATTGGTTCCACTCTTCATATCGCATCCTCCTTCTTCTACTAACTCCCTGACTCCCCTGGCAACGGTAGACTACGCGGCAACACGACAGTGAACTTCGTACCTGACTTTCCCTCCTCGTAGGGGCTTTCGAGCAAGATGCGTCCCTGATGTGCATCCACGATCTTTTTGGCGATAGAAAGCCCCAAGCCAGACCCACTTACATCCCTCACGTTGCGTGCCCGGAAAAAGTCCTCGAAGATACTGGCCTGGTCTTCGGGCGGAATGCCGATACCCTCGTCTCTCACCTCGACCCACAACTCGTTATCTGTCTCCCAGGAACGGAGTGTGACGATACTTCCCGGGGGCGAGAACTTGATGGCGTTGTTGAGCAGGTTCGTAAGCACCTGGCGCAACCGCCGCGGGGCTCCCACGACCTCCTTGAACTCTTCCGGCGCTTCTACCTTAATCGTGACCCCCTTCTCCTTGGCCGCCAGCCGCGTGTCCTCGACCGAGCGGTCGCCAAATTCGCGGGGATTGAAGCGCACGAAATCGGCCTGTATCTGCTCGGGGCGCATGCGCGCCAGGTCAAGCAGGTTATTGATAAGCCCGGAGAGGTCGTGAATACGCAGCACGCTCCGCTCCAGCATGCGCTGCTGCTTGGGGGTTAGTTCTCCGGTGAAGCCACCCAACATCACCTCCAGGTAGTTCTCCACAGCGGCCAACGGGGCTTTTAATTCGTGCGAGACAATGGAGAGAAAATACGTCAACATGTCGGTCATGTCTTTCAGTCGTGTGCCGACCAGTTCAGCAATGCCGCTCATGAGTCTGTAAGCCGCCTGGGGATTCTGGGCCACGAAGTCCCGGAGTTGCCGGGCGTCAAGCGTGATGAACTTGCACGATTCCAGACAGACACCGGAGAGTGTAAAGATGTACGGGGGTACCAGTGCGGACCAGCCCACCGCCCCGCCTGGCCCAACGATACTCACGTTGGCCCGACGCACCGAACCGTGACGGCCCAACTGGATGCGCTTATCCAGCGCCACTTTGCCCAGCAACACCAGCCGTAATCTGTCGGCCGGGTCACCCTCGGCGAAGACCTCTCCCCCTTCACAGGTCTCAATCTCGCAGATTTCCATCAATTCACCGAGGTCTTCTCGGTCAAGATAGGCCAGTAGGGGAAACCGTTTCAGCATCTCAACAGTAACCATCGTCCATCACTCCTCACTATCCCCGCCATCCCGCTGCCCGCCCGGCAGCGCTGTTTGCAGTGTAAATGAAAAGCGGCTGCCGTATTTTCGCTCCTTGGCATCCTCAAAACAGGGACTCTCAACCCAGATCTCGCCCCCGTGGGCCTCGACAATCTTGCGGGCAGTGCTGAGGCCCAGACCCGCACCCGGTATGAACTCTTTGCGGCGTGCCCGAAAGTAGTCCTCGAAAATGTGAGGTAGGTAGAGAGTTGGGATACCCGGCCCGGCGTCCACTACGTCCACCTGTAGTATCCCGTCACCCTGCTGACGCACTGCCAGCACCACCTCTGCCTGGCGGGGGGAGAACTTGATGGCATTGTCAAGCAGATTGGTGATGACCTGTTGTAACCGGCGAGGCGCTGCATGCACCAGCAGTAATTGCTGTGGCAGTTCTACCCGCAGCGCAATCTCCTTCCTCTCGGCTCTGGCCCGCACCTCCTCAACCGACCGCTGCACAGCATCACCCAGCGCTGTTCGCTCCATCTCGGCCAGGATACGCTCTGGAGCAAGTTGCGACGCGTCCAAGAAATCGTCAATCAACCGAACTAACTCCAGGACGCGGACATTGGCTCGTTCCATCCAGTGGCGCTGCTTCCCGACATTTCCGCCAATCTCACCGACGAAGCCATCGAGAATTGCCTGTAGGTAGTTGGCAACCACTGCCAGCGGCGTCTTGAGGTCGTGTGAAGCCAATGCCAGGAAAAAGGCCCGCATACGATCGAGCTCCTCCAGTTTCCGGCTGATCTCCTCCAGTTCCCGCTCGTGGGCGCGTGTCTGTTGCTCATACCAGTAATGCAGTTCTGCCACAATAGTGGTCACCCCTACCGTCAAGACGGCTAGAGTCACGACGAAAGCCATCAGCACGGCTGCCACATAAGCCTGCTCCCGGTAGAGATTGGGCGGTACGAATCCCTCCACATGCACGTGGGGCAGCCAGCCCAGGCACTCCATCCCGACCAGCAATGCGAACAGCCCTATCGCCAACGCCGAGACCTTGTAGGCGTCGTGGCGACTGAGTATGGTGCAACCAAAACCGACGTGAAAAAGGTAGAACAGGAAAAACGGCGTCTCGATTCCACCGACGAAGTGCAACAGCACGGTCAGTGTGATGAGATCAGTGACGACCTGGGCCAAGGCAAAGCGCCGGCCCCAGCGCACCAGGGCCCCAGGTTCCAGGCCGCGTCGCTCGCGCCGCCGCTGCCAGATGCTGAAGAGAACATCGTAGAAAGCGATGGCAGCGGTGACGCCCAGTACTGGAAACGGCGGCACGCCGACGCCCAGGACGAAACGGGCCACCAGCATGCCGAACAGCACCGTACCGATGGTCAGCCAGCGTAACCGGACGTATTGCCGCAGCCAACGCAACAGCCCCAATTCTTCGACCAACAACCCTGTGCACTCGTCACCCATCTGACTCATCCCCTGAACACAGGCCAGCCCTCTTTCTACTCCCTACTCCCTACTTCCTACTCCCTCTTCACTGCTCCTCCACCAGCATCAGGTCCTCGCGCACGATCTTGCGCGGGCCGCCGTCCCGGCTCGTTGACCAATCCTTGGGAGGCTGAATCTCCAGCAGCCGCTCCAACTGACCCAGCGCCGTCGCCCGGTCATAGATCAGTTGCCAGGCACAGGGCACGTCGGGGTTGACTTCGCACACGCCGTTCTGCGAACCACCGCACGGCCCGTTCAGGAGTTGCTTGGAGCAGCGAGTGATGGGGCAGATGCCAAAGGTCAGGCCCAAGACGCAGTCGCCACAAGCCTGGCATCGCTCCTCCCACACCCCCTGCTCCTCCGGCAGGCCCAGGAAGGTGGTGTTAAGCCCCGGCAGCGTGAGCGCGTCGGGGAAGCGTTCGTTTATCGCCTGCACGCCGATGCCGCAGGCCAGGCTGAGGACAGCGTCGTACTCGTTCTGGCCGGTCTCCGACCGAGCCAGCCGCTCCCCCAACGGGTCAATGTACTCCCACTCGCACTGCCGCTGCACCGTGACCTCGTCTACCTCCATCGGATGGCCCTCCAGTTTGCTCTTCATCCGCAGCGCCGAGGCCAGGATGCCAACCTCCTTCTCGCCTCCGGCAAAGCAGACGGTCACGCAGGTGCCGCAGCCCGCGACCAGCACCTTCTTGGCATCGCCCAGCAGTTCCACGATTTCCACGAGCGGTTTCTGTTCACCTATTATCATTGCGATCTCCTTCTATACTCCTTACTTCCTACTCCCTACTCCATCTTCAAGCGGATTGGGTCCCAACTCCCGCACCTTCTCCGTTATCTCTGCCACCGTCTCCGCAAACTGTGGCCCCATCGCCGCGGACAGGTTTACCATCGCGACCCGCTCTCCCCCCAGTCCAATCTGGTCAAGCAGGTCAGCGATGTACTTCACCCTCCGTTTCGCATTGATATTACCATCCAGGTAATGGCAGTCGCCCTCCAGTCAGCCGGCCACCATCACGCCGTCCACGCCGCGCTCAAAGGCATGGACCACCTCAGTCGCCTCCACCCGTCCCGAACAGGGCACCTCGATAATGCGCACGTTGGCCGGGTATTGGATGCGCATACCTCCCGCCAGGTCAGCCGCAGCGTAAGCGCAGTGACGGCAGCAGAAGGCCAGAATCTTGGGCTCAAATTGTGTCTCGTTCATTGGTTCCGTCCTTCCATTTTTATAGGGGCGTCGGGGGCAAGTTTGTGTTGGTCGGCGTGGCCATTGCCTGCAAGTCCTTCTTCTGCGGTTCTGTGTTTCCACTGGCCCTTTGGCAGCAATACTCGCATCTGCTCAATGATTGCTACTTTCTCTTCCCAGGATAATGCTGCAAGTGCCTGTCTTCGCTGTGCTTTGGCGGATAGTATCCTGGAAATGTCTGGATAGGTTTGTTGCATGAGCCACTCCTACTACCCGTTCTCATTCAGAAATCGCCTTCGAAAGCTCTCCCACCGCGCTGTCAAGCCATGACGTGCGACGATGTCTTCCAAAGTGGCCCGGTTCAGCACGTCGAATTCAAAGAACTGGGTCAGGCGCGCATGATCTTTTGGTCGCCCTGTCTCCAGCATAATAGCAGCCAGGTGCTCCGCGCTCAAAACGCGGGTGGGCGTTGAGCCAAAATCCACATCAATCGCTTGTGCTAACGCCTCTTGTATCAGGTCGTTGTAGACAGGAAGAAACTGCACGGGCCAGCCTTCGATGACTATACATTCTCCTTCCGGTGTGTAGCCGCGCTGGGTGAGATAGGCGTAGACGGGCGTGATCGAAACAAGTCCAGATGGAGAGACGGGGAGGATCACAAAGATGTAGAGACCATAAGTCTGAACTGGTTCTACGTATCGCGTGGCCGCAACTGCCCCGCCGATTGCGTAGCGTCCAATGATGCCTTCCTTCTCCAACTGGTTGATAACTGCCAGTGTCTTTTCCATAACAAGAGTATAGACAGCCAGGTGATGTCATCACAATCTTCGATTAGCGGTGCTGATGCGCGTGCATCGCGGTAGGACTGCCAGTTGCCCAACAGCCCCCGCACCGGGCTCTTCAGAGATACCCGCTTCCGCAATCTCCGCCTCCACCTGCACGTCCCGGTAGTGGAGCAATTGTATCGCTTTGGCCGGGCACTCGGTGACGGCAGTTGACAGCATGCGAATGCTGTGCTATACTATCATCAAGATAGAGAGTAAATCCGGGGCCAGGCGGGACGGCTGTATGCAGCGGTTCACCTGGGCAACCAGGTAAACGCCTGCCGGTTTCTCTATCATTTCTTTTTCTCCAGTTGCCGCCATTTCACCACCTTCCCCGCGACGATTCTCCGCTCAATCAAGTCCACGAACTCGCCTCTACCCTCAAACTGACACCGCACGGCCCCGGCGACAAAATCGGCCAATTGGATGATGCCATCCTGCTGGCTGTCTAGTGCGTCGGTTTGTGGACTGGCCCCAATCTGGAGAGCACAAACCGGTCAAAAGTACCTCGCTGCGTCCGCGTGCTGAAGTGCACATCAACAATCACCTCAAGATCAGGATAGTAGGCCAGACATTCCTGCATCAGTTCGCAGAACATCAGCCCGTAGTTTTCGGGTGTGTCAGGGATTCCCTGACCCTCCTTGTCAACGACCAGCCAGAAGATGTGAGCATCCTGCCGGGCCAACAGATCCAACACTCTCTTCCTTGTGCTATCATAAGCATTCCACCACTTGACCTCGCGCCCCCCTTGTCTCCTTAACCTGACTTTCTTTCCCTTGCGACTGGCCTTCTTGACAACCCTCCGCAATCCGCGCGGGTTTGAGGTGACGATGGCCACGAATGCCACATATCTGTCGTTGGGATCAGGCAGGTTTCCAGATTCGTCCGTCCAGGCAACAGCAGGCTCTTGCTCAATCATTCGGCGACACTCATTTCATCCACTGTGGTATACATCACCCCTGCTATCTCCGGCTCCAACAGCGCCATAATCTCCGCCTCCACTTGCTCATCCCGATAGCGGAGCAGTTGGATCGCCTTGGCCGGGCACTCGGAGGCGCAACTGCCGCAGCCGTGGCACTGAGCTGGCTCAATGTAAGCCGCGCCGACGATGCCCCCCACCCCGCTGAACTCGGCCCGGACCTGGGGCACATTGTACGGGCAGATGCGCACGCAGGTCAGGCAGGCGACGCATTTCTCCGCATCCACCTGGGCCACAATGCCGCCGACCTCAAGCACGTCTTTGCTCACGATCGTCATCGCCCGGGCCGCGGCCGCCTGTGCCTGCACAATCGTCTCATCCAGGAACTTGGGGTAGTGAGCCATTCCGGCCATAAACATGCCGTCACTGGAAAAGTCCACAGGCCGCAGTTTGACGTGCGCCTCCAGGAAGAAGCCATTCAGGTCCACCGGCACCTTGAGCCGCATCGCCATTTCGCCCGCCCCCTCCGGCGGCACCACCGGCATACTGAGAACAACCAAATCCGGCTCCAGGACAAGCTCCTGCCCCAGACTAGACTCCCAAACCATCACCTGCAATCCACATCCGTTGACACCGTTGGGCAAGGTCTCCTGACCGCCGCCCCCTATCCGCACCTCCGGCTTACGGTCGAAGTCATACTGCACGAACACCACCCCCTGGCGTCGCGCCTCCTGGTACAGCCGCTCCTTGAAGCCATACGTGCGGATATCGTGGTAGATCACGATGATCTGCGCCTGGGGATTGAGTCGCTTGAGCGCCAGCGCGTTCTTCATCGCCGTCGTGCAGCAAATGCGGGAGCAGTACCGCTCTGCCGGACCGACGCAGAGGATCATCACAACAGATTGCAGACTTTCTCCCCCCCATCCGCATCCGTTGACAACCTGCCGCGAGTACTCGCAGCGGGCGTTAACACCCCCATCCCCTGCTCCATACTCCCTACTGCCGACTTCCTGCTCCCTGCTTCCTGCCAACAGTGCCTCAAACTCCTGCTGCGTGACGATACGCGGGTCCGTCCCATAGCCGTACTCCGGCCCCCGGTACTCCACACCGCCCGTCGCCACAATCGTCGCACCGTGGCGTACCTCGCTCTCTCCGTATCCGTTGACACCGTTGACACCGTCAGGGCCACGCAGCCGCGAGGTGAAATTGCCCACAAAGCCGCTGCTCTCCAAGAATTCACTCCGCAGGTGCATATTGATCCCCGGATGGCCCTTCACCCGCTCAATCAACTGCTGGAGGAATTCCTGGGGATCGCGCCACACCAGCCCCCCATGCTCCTCAGAAACCGGGTTTTTCGGAAAAAACCCGGTTTCTTCCTCTTTCTTTATCCTTTCATTCCGTGAATCCTGCTCTCCACCTTGACACTGCTCCCCACTCTCCCAATCCACGATGTGCTTTACCTGCCGCAGATTGCCTCCCAGATGCTCCGTCCGCTCCACCATGTGCACCGGGAAACCCTGGTCCGCCAGCGTCAGCGCTGCTGTCATCCCAGCCACACCGCCACCGACGACCAGGACCGCCTTCTGCACCTCCACCTCAGTCTTGTGGAGCGGCTCCAATCGTTGCGCTTTCGCCACCGCCATGCGCACCAGGTCCTTGGCTTTCTCTGTCGCCGCCTCCCATTCACCGGAATGTACCCACGAGCACTGATTGCGAATATTAGCCATCTGGAACATGCCAGGGTTTAGTCCCGCCTGGCGAATACTGTCCTGAAACAGCGGTTCGTGCGTCAGCGGCGTGCAGGAGGCGACCACGACACGGTTGAGCCCCAACTCTCGCGTCTGTTGCGTGATACGCTGGATCGAGTCCTGCGAACAGGTATACAAGTTATGCTCGGCGTGCACCACCCCGGGCAGACTTGCTGCGTACTCCGCTACCGCTGGCACGTCCAGGAAACCACCGATGTTCGACCCACAATGACAGACGAAAACACCGATACGGGGTTCCTCTTCCGCGACGTCCCGCTCCGGCGGATACACCACCTCCTCTGTGCAGGTCCAGCGGGCCAGAGACACTATCAACCCAGCAGCCGCAGCCGCCCCA
>JADHWW010000140.1 GCA_016783285.1 Anaerolineae bacterium | reverse complement strand
TCCCCGCCAGCCCATACCCGCGGTTTGGTCGCCCGGCCCGTCTCCTGGTCGGCGACCACTGTGCCCCACTTCGTCCGCTCCAACCCGCCGGCTTCGATGAAGACCAGTGGATTGGGGCGCGTTCCCAGCGCCATAACCACCCTGTCTACGTCCATGTCGAATTCGGAGCCTTCAATGGGGATAGGACGTCGCCGGCCGCTCTCGTCGGGCTCGCCCAGTTCCATACGGATGCAGCGCATACCGCACACGTTACCGTGCTCGTCCCCGTAGATCTCCACCGGGTTGGTCAAGAAGTCGAAGATGACTCCCTCCTCCTCGGCGTGATGCACCTCTTCGGCGCGGGCCGGCACCTCGACCGGCGAACGGCGGTAGACGATGTGCACTTCGCCCGACTCCCCACCCGTCTCCTGAGCGCGCAGCGCCTGCAGGCGCAGACTGCAGCGGGCGGAGTCCATCGCCACGTTCCCTGCACCAATCACCGCCACTCGCTGGCCTACTTTGACTGGCGTGTCGTATTCTGGGAACAGGTACCCTTTCATCAGGTTGACTCGTGTAAGAAACTCGTTGGCCGAGAGGACGCCGTTGTAGTTGATGCCGGGGATGCGCATGAACGACGGCAGCCCTGCGCCTGTCCCCAGGAAGATGGCGTCGAAGCCTTGCTCGTTGAGCAATTCGTCAATTGTGTACAGCCGCCCGATCACCGCGTCTGGGCGGATCTTGATGCCCAGGCACTCGGCAGCGTAATCAATTTCGCCATTCACCACGCCCTTGGGCAGACGGAACTCTGGGATACCGTAGACGAGCACGCCGCCGGAGGCGTGGAGCGACTCGAAGATGGTGACCTGGTGCCCTGCGCGCCCCAGGTCCACCGCACAGGTCAGTCCGGCCGGGCCGGAGCCGACGACGGCGACCCGTTTGCCGGTATCTTCACAGCATTCCAGGGGACAGGTCCGGTAGGCCAGTTCGTAGTCCCCCACGAACCGCTCCAGCCGGCCGATCGCCACCGGCTCGCCCTTCTTGCTCAGCACACACTTGATCTCGCACTGCGTCTCCTGCGGGCAGACCCGGCCGCAGATCGCGGGCAGGTTGTTCTTCTCCTTCATCGCCCGCACCGCGCCCACCATGTCCCCTTCCCGCAGTGCCTTGATGAACTGGGGGATGAGGACCTCCACTGGACAGCCCTCCACACACTGTGGTTTCGCGCATTGCAGGCAACGCTCCGCTTCTCTCTGCGCCAGTTCTGGCGTGAAGCCGAGCGCCACTTCATAGAAATTGGCCCGCCGGACGAGCGGCTCCTGGGTCGGCATCACCTGGCGGGGAATACGCACCCGTTCTCTATTAGTCAGTTCAGCCATTCGCTAATCCGCCTCCAATCGGCATTCGTGTTGCCACCGTTCGACAGCCTGCTTTTCCTCCTCCAGGTAGAACCGTTGCCGGGCCAGCAGCAGGTTCCAGTCCACCTGGTGCGCGTCGAACTCAGGCCCATCCACGCACACGAACTTCGCACCGTCGGTCAACTGCACCCGACAGCCGCCGCACATGCCCGTTCCATCAATCATAATTGTGTTCAGGCTGACGATGGTGGGCACTTTGAAAGGTTCTGTCGTTGCAGCGCAGAACTTCATCATGATCGCCGGCCCGATGACCCACGCCCGGGCGATTTCTCCGTCGCGCTGCTCCAGCAACTCCTTGAGCGGTTCGGTGACTAGCGCTTTGCGCCCATAAGAGCCGTCGTCGGTGCAGACGATCAGTTCGTCGCTGACCGAGCGCATCTTGTCTTCCCAGAAGAGCAGTTCACGAGTGCGCGCCCCGATGATCGAGATGACGGTATTGCCGGCTGCTTTGAGCGCCCGCGTGATGGGGTAGAGGGGCGCGATGCCAACGCCGCCTCCCACACATACGACAGTCCCGTAGTTCTCGATCTCGGTCGGATGTCCAAGTGGCCCGGTGAAAGTGGCCAATTCGTCACCTGGCTCAAGTGTCCCCATGTGCATCGTCGTCTTGCCGACCTCCTGGAAGATGAGCGTGATGGTACCCGCTTCCTGGTCGTAGTCGGCGATGGTAAGCGGTATGCGTTCTCCACGCTCGTCGACGCGCACGATGACGAACTGGCCTGCCCGTGTCTTGCGTGCCACTTCCGGTGCGGCGATGACCATCAACTTGTTGACCTCGCTGAGTATTTCCTTGTGCAAGATTTTGTACACAGACTGCCTCCCAATCTTTTTGTGTTCCACAGTGCGCACAAAGGATACCGCTATTTTGCCCGATAGTCAAGTTGCGTTCAGCGCGCTTATGGCGTGACATCTCTCATCATTTGACCTCTCGTCCTTCTGATGCTACAATAGAATGGGAGCAAGGTTGGGACAGTTGATGGCCCACGTGGCAACCGGTTACACAGTTGATGAACTGATCTCCGTATGTATCGCCCGCCAGGTGGCCGACGGTGACGTTCTCGCGCAGGGAATCGCCACGCCGCTGGTTATGGTGGGCTATTTGTTGGCTAAACACACCCACGCGCCCCACGTTTCTTTCGCCTCGACCGCCGGCAACGCGCTGGTAGACAAACCTTGTGTTCGGGCTATTGGCGTGGCGGTGGAGAAAATCCGCGTCAAGACAGGCTTTCCCCTCAAGGCCGCTCCCGACCTGCGCGAGACCGAACCACTGAAGGTTGAAGAAGTCCAATTATCACGTGAGGTGATTGACCCGCCGGGCATCCGTCGCCTGGAGATCCTCAGCGATGGGGCGCGCAAGCGTGCCCTGCGGGAGATATTGGAGAGTGAGAAACAGGCTGCGTCGCAGGGCCTCACTCAACCACAAGTTTCAATTAGGAGGCGAGTCATGGAATCGAATCTCGATCTGAACCGCGCCATACCGGTGTTGGATTGGGCTCCACATCTGGCCTCGCGCACAGAAAGTATGAAGAGTTCCGCTATCCGCGAATTGCTCAAGCTGACCCAAGATCCAGACGTGATCTCCTTCGCGGGAGGCTTGCCAGCCCCGGACTTCTTCCCCCTGCGCGAGATCGAAGAAGCCTGCCGGTACATCATCCGCGAGGACGGCGCTAGAGCACTGCAATATGGCGCCACCGAGGGATTCGGACCGCTCAAGGAGTACCTGGCTACCACAATGCATAAGTATGGCGTCCCGGCTGTGCCAGGCAACCTCCTGCTGACCAATGGCTCTCAGCAGGCTCTGGACCTGATCGGCAAGCTGTTCATTAACCCCGGCGACTACATCCTCACTGGACGCCCCACTTACCTGGGAGCAATCCAGGCCTGGAACGCTTATCAGGCGCGTTACCACACCGTGCGCCTCGACGACGACGGCATGGTTGTGGACGAGATGGAGCATGCTTACGAAAAGGTGCTTGCCGATTCCGGCGAGCCGCCCAAGTTCATTTACGTGCTGCCCAATTTCCACAATCCTGCCGGTACGACGATGCCTCTGGAGCGCCGCAAGCGGTTGGCTGAAGTCGCCACGAGACTGGACCTCCCCGTCGTCGAGGATGATCCCTACGGCCAGTTGCGGTACGAAGGAGAGGACATTCCCCCCATCGGCACCTTCATCCCCGAGCGTACAATTTACCTGGGGACCTTTTCCAAGATTATGTCCCCGGGTCTGCGGCTGGGATGGATCGTATGTCCAGAGGTACTGATGCAACGCTTTGTGCAGGCCAAGCAGGGCGCTGACCTGCACACGAGTAGCTTTGTTCAATACATCGCCAACGACATCTGCCAGCGGGGCCTGATCAAGCCACACGTCAAGCGACTGTGCGATGCCTACAGAGAGCGGCGGGACACGATGCTTGATGCGTTGGCTGAATTCTGGCCCGACGGTAGCAGTTGGACCCGTCCGCAAGGCGGGTTGTTTCTTTGGGCCCGCGTGCCGGAGCCCATTGACACGCTTGAGTTCTCGAAGGAGATCGTCGCCGAGAAAGTCGCCTATGTGGCTGGCGTCCACTTCTACCCCAACCAGGATGGGGGGCACAATGCCATGCGGCTCAACTTCTCCTACTGCCCGCCGGATGTCATCGTCGAAGGTATTCGCAGGCTGGGCATGGTGCTGAAGAGGGCGTTGAGGTAGTGCTCCTGGCAACGTAAGCCTTGCGAAGGTGGGGAGGTGCTCGGCCTGCGGGGGAAGCCTGGCGGAAGCGTAGCCAGTGGCGTGCCCGAAATGTGGGGTGGTTGGTGCAGCCGTTTGCCTCTTTGGAATTGTAGGGGTATACTTTATGAAATTGTGATTTTGTGTGAGTTTAGTGAATCGGCGAATCGGCGATCGTAGGAGTCTTTAAAGCATTGGTTGTCCCTGAGTTCACCCTCGTCCGTTCCAAACTGCTCGTACCCAGTTTCTCTGGTCTGCTGCACAGGCCGTGGGTGTGCCAGATTGTTGAGCAAGGGCTTGAGTGTAAGTTGACGCTTGTCTCTGCCCCGGCTGGCTACGGCAAGACCTCGGCGCTGGTGGATTTTGCGCAGCACAGTCCTGTGCCGGTGTGTTGGTACACCGCCGACGAGCGCGACCGTGATCTGAGCGTGTTCATCGAGTACCTGGTGGGCGCGATTGGCGAGCGCTTCCGCGGCTTCGGCGGGCGAAGCCGCGCGGCGTTGGCTTCCCTGGGCGGTGATCTTTTCCACGACCCAACCGCTATTGTGGGAGAGTTGGTCAACGAGATGCTTGAGATTGACACATCCTTCGTCGTGGTGGTGGACAACTACGATGGACTGGACGGTGGCTTTGGTATCCGAACCTTCGTCCGCCGTCTGCTTGAAATCCTGCCCTTCAATTGCCACCTGATGCTGGGTAGTCGTGTGTTACCCGACGTTCCTGTCGCACACCTGGTTGCCAAGCGCCAACTCGTTGGTCTGACAGCACGGGACCTGCGCTTCGCCCCCCAGGAGATCCGGGATCTTCTGCGATCATCGTGGGCTGAGGTGTCTGAAAGCCAGGCGGAAGCGATAGCCGCCAACTCCGAGGGCTGGATCACCGGTGTCCTGCTGCTGGCCGATATGCTGCGCGACGAGAGTAAGGCTGCCCTGCTCGATGAGGAGAAGGCCACTGCCGAGACGTACGGCTACCTGGCCAGTGAGGTATTGAACCGGCAGCCGCCCGACATTCAGTATTTCCTATGCGTCTCGGCTGTGCTGCGTGAGATGTCGTCACGGCTGTGCCGCCAGGTACTGCAGATCAGGGAGTCGCTTGCTCTGCTGGCGGAGGTGGAGCGGCGTAGTCTCTTCGTCACCCGCTTTGGGAGAGGGGCTGCGGCGACCTATCGCTACCACAATCTGTTCCGTGATTTCCTGCACGAGCAATTGCGCCAGCGCGACCCGGCCCGCTACACTGAACTGCACCTGCGCGCCGCGAAGCGGTTCGAGCGAGACGATGGGGTTGAAGAGGCAGTGTATCACTATCTGGCAGCCGAGGACTATCCAGGCGCGACGACGCTGGTGGAGCGGGTGGCGATGGAGTGGTTCACGCGGGGGCGAGTCGAGACGCTCCTGCGCTGGGCGGAGGCACTGCCCGGAGAGGTCGGGGCGCAGGCCCCATGGCTGATGTTCTATCAGAGCAGGGTGCTCACCGACCGTTACGACTACGAGCGGGCGCAGCAGGCGCTGGCCCACGCTGAAGCCGGGTTCGCCGCCCGTGGAGATATGGTGTGTTTAGCCAGGGTGCACAACCAGCGTGCAACGCTGGCATTGTTTGAAGGCCGCTACGAGGACACGATTGTGGAGGTACAGACGGCGCTGGACATGCTGGATCAGGACGAAGTAATGGAACGGGCGGAGGCGCAGCGGCTTATCGGACTGGCCTATGTGGAGATTGGGCGTCTCGCTGAGGGGGTCGCCAAACTGCAGGAAGCGTTGGCTCTGTTTCGGAAGGTTGGGAGCCCCTACGATGTGGCCAATCTATTGCAGGATATGGCGCATGCTCTTACTGGCCTGGGAAGTCTTGATGAGGCGGCGTTCCACCTGAACGAGGCGCTAGCCATCCGCCGCCGGCTGGGTGCGTCGGTACCACTCGCTGGGGTGCTCAACAATCTGGGTTACCTCCACTACCTGCGCGGGGAGTACCGGGAGGCGCTGGCATTGTACGAGGAGGGGCTGGCAGCAGCGCGACGCGGGGACGATTTGCGGTACCAGGCTTACATCTCGGTGGGGATGGCTGATGTCCACCGTGACGTTGGGAACTACGCGCGCGCTGAACCTCTGTACAACGCTGGCTGGCAGATGTCGTGGGAGAGCGAGCCGGGCCTGGCGGTCTATATCCTGGCAGCGCAGGCGGATATGTGCCGCTGGCGGGGAGATCATGCACAGGCGCTCGTTTTGTTGGGACAGGCGCGCCAGTTGGCTGAAGAAAAGGGGTTGGATTTTGAGGGAAGCGGGCCGCTGCCTGTGGCCGAGGGGGTCGCGCTGGCCGAAAGCGGTGAGGTCGAAGCCGGTCTTCGCCTTCTCTCCGATGCCGTTCGTTTCCTGGAGCAGCGGCAGGCGAAGCGAGAGTTGGCCCGGGCCCGATTCCTGCTGGCCAAGATTTGCCTTCTGGCTGGGGACAGGCCGCATGCCGTTGCCGAGTTGCGCCGGGCGATGGATGTGGCGGACGAGATTGGCACGCACCAGTTTGCGGTCGTGGAGGGGCAGCACGCCGAGGACCTGTTGGGACTTGGTGTCGCCGGGGGCATAGCGGATTGCCGTGCCATTGCTGAGAGGGTGCAACAGTTGAATGTCTTCGGGGAGGAGCAGGAGCAGGCCGGTGCAGAGGTGAAAGAAGGTACGGTGAGCCGCCTGGAGATCTATGCTCTTGGAGGGGGGCGGGTCGTCTACGATGGGCACACGGTCGCCTCATCCGAGTGGCAGGCGGCGATGGCTAAGGAGTTGTTCTTTTACATTCTCCTACATGGGCCTTTGGAGCGGGATGTTATTGGTTCAGTGTTCTGGCCCGATTTATCCGCGAAAAAGACGACCGATAGTTTCCACACCACGCTTTACCGGGTACGCCGCGCCTTGGGCGCCGAGGCCGTGGTGGTGGAGGAAGGGCGGTACCGGCTGGGCGACGTGGACTGCTGGTTCGACGTCGAGGAGTTTGAGGCGTCGGTCGAGCGGGCGCGGCTCTTACCGCCTCACGACTGGCGGACGGAGGACCTGTGGCGACGTGCGGTGGCGCTCTACCGGGGAGATTTCCTGCCTGAGGTGGGGCGGGTGTGGTGTGTGCCGAAGCGGGAGGCGCTCCGGGAGATGTACCTCGAGGCGTTGGTCGGGGTGGGACGATGCCACGAGGCGCGGAGGGAGTTTGAGGGGGCGATCGACTGGCACAGGCGGGGTCTGGAGGTGGACGAACTGCGCGAGGACGTACATCGGCGCATCATGCACTGTTACGCCGAGGCGGGCAGGCGTTCTGAGGCGCTGACTCAATACCACCATTGCCAGGAGATTCTCAGGCGGGAGTTGGATATCGAACCATCGCTTGAGACAAAGGGGTTGTACGAGCGGATCGCTGGAAAAAGACCGGATTGAGCGCGTTGTTTTTCTCTCACTGCGGAGCAACACACAGGAAGTCACTTAATATCACCGCGCCCCTGGCGTTCTTGGCGATGGGATATGGGTGAGCGTCAGAGAACTCGGACTTGACCTGTAGAGGCTGCCGCAGAGCAGCCTCTTTGTTTATCCGGTTGTCAGAGGTTCGTTCAGAGCCCTGTGCTATCCTTATGCTGAATTTGGGGCGGGTCGTACTGGATTTTGGGCGGGTTTGGGCGGGAAGGAGGGTAACGATGGAGAACGTACGTGGTAAGCTGGTCTTGGCGCTGATGACGTTGATGCTGCTCCTGGTGCTGGCCCTTGGGCCTGCGGCACCTGGCGCGGCTGCTCGGATGGCGGAGCCCCAGGCTGGCGAGGTGGAAGTGTGGGATGCGTTGGACGGCTTGCTGTGTCCGAGTGCGCACAGTGGCAGTGGTGGGGGGTAGATGATGTCAACACGAAGGATTGATGAGTTGGTCTGGATGGCCTTCACCGATTCCGCTTTCCGCGAGCGGTTACTCAACGGTCATCGCCGCGAGGTGTTGACCACTCTCAGTCTCACGGAGGTGGAACGGCAGGCCGTGTTGGCGGTTAAGGCCGACACGCTGGAGGCGTTCGCCGGGGAGCTCTGCCAGCCAGGGTTCGTTGGGGCCTACCAGTAGGACGCCACACTTCTGAATGTGGCTGTGGCCCTTATACGTGGTGGCCCCCTGGGGGGGTGTAGGACACGCCCGTGTCGCAGGCGGGGATGTGTAGGCGGGGCGCGTTCATTCTGGTGGCCAGGGGACAGCGCACATAGTGTAGCGAGAGGAGGGCTTATACGAGGGCGGAGAAAGAGGTATTGTCACGTTGAGGGGAGTCAAGACACTTACGGAGGCTATGTTTTCCCTGGATGAGCCCTGGCGAGGCCGATTCCTGGACCTGGTGGCCAACCTGGCCACGGGAGAGATGTGGGACGGGGGGCGGCGGCCGGGGCGGGAAGAGGTGACAGCCTGGCTGGGGACCGACTATGGCCTATACCAGGAAATGATGGTGCTGGTGGACGCGTGGCGGCGGCCGAGAATAGGAAGGTTAACATAGCCTCCTGGTGGGTTCAATTGTATAAGCGTCACTTGTGCCAGGTGCTGCCTCTGACCGGGGTCAGTGTAGGTGTGCTTGTAGGTCCAGGCAAGTCCAGAGTTGGGCTGTGCCTGTTCTGTGTGTGCATCATGTCTTGCGTTTTTGCTTCCGGTAGGGTGGCTAATACGCGCCGTCTCCAAACAACACCTCGGGGATGGTACGCAGTAAGATCTTGAAATCGAGCCATAGTGACCAGTTTTCGATGTAGTAAATATCGAGCAGCACACCGTCATCGAAACTAAGTAGGCTGCGGCCGCTGACCTGCCACAATCCGGTCATCCCTGGGCGTACTTCCAGCCGTTTGTTGTGCCACTCCATGTAGCGGCTGACCTCGACCGGGAGGGGTGGGCGTGGTCCCACCAGGCTCATCTCTCCGCGTAACACGTTCCACAGTTGTGGTAGTTCATCGAGGCTGGTGTGCCGCAGAAACCGGCCCATGCGAGTCAGGCGCGGGTCGTCGCGGATTTTGAAGAGAGGGCCGTCGGCCTCGTTCAGTTCGCGCAATTGCTCCAACTCCGCTTCGGCTCCCTCGTACATTGAGCGAAACTTGTAACACTCGAACGTCTTTCCGCCCGCTCCCACGCGGGTCTGGCGGAAGACGATCGGGCCGGGTGAGTTGATCCGGGTGACCAGCGCGATCAACGCCAGGAGCGGGGCCCCTAGCGTCAGTCCCACCAGTGCGCCAAAGATGTCCATGCCTCGCTTGACCAGCAGTGCCCCCTGTCCGAAGCCAACCTCCCGCACGCTAATCAGTGGCACGCCACCCAAATCGTCCACGTCCACGTGGCTGAGGCTCATCTGGAAGAGATCGGGCACGATATGGGCGCTCACTTGTCGCCGCTCGCACTCCCGTACGATGGCCATGATCTTGCGGTGGTACATCCACGGTAACGTTACGATGACTTCATCTACTGCTTCTTTCTCGATCATCTGTGCCAGATTGTTTACCGGTCCCAACGCTTTAAAGCGCCCGATGTCGGTCTGGCCTTTCTGCGGGTTATCGTCTACGAAGCCGACGATCTGATAGCCCAGTTCGGGCCGTGCCACGATGGTACGCATCACTGTGCGTCCTACCTCACCAGCCCCGACGATGATAAGGCGGACCATCCCGATGCCGCGAGAGCGCAGCCAGCCCAGGATCATGTTCTGCACCATCCGCGATACGGCCAGCAAGATGATCGCAATGATGCCCGCCTCAATGAGCAACAGGCGTGAGTATTGACGGGGCTGGATGGCAAAGGTGATGGCCAGCATCACCACCACGGATTTAGCCGTGGCGTTGATGACGCGATAGACCTGATCGAGCCAAGGTTGCCCGCGTTGATGTTGGTAGACGCGGTCCATTTGGAAAGCCAGCAGCATCAGCACGGTGAACAGGAAGCCAAAGGAGGCGTAGGCCGATAGTGGGTGATAGTAATTGATGTCGAGGAACCATTGCAGTTCGTAGCGCACCCAGTAGGCCAGCGACATGCTGGCGTTGATCAGCAGGATGTCGGAGATGATGACCCACCAGGGAGCCTGCCTGCGTGTTCTCATGTTTCTCCCTCTTCGGCCAGGGCGCGCCAGTACGTGCGCACTGTCTCTCGTGCGGTGTGTGGCCAGGTGAACCGTCTGGCGTGGGCCAGACCGCGCGTTCGCAACCTGTCCCGCAACGGTTCATCCGTCAGTAGCCGGTTCAGTTCCTCCGCCAGTGCTTCTACGTCGTGCGGATCGACCGTCAAGGCTGCGTCGCCGGCTGCCTCGGGCAACGAAGATGCGTTCGAGGTCAGCACAGGCGTACCACAGGCTAGCGCTTCCAGTACCGGTAACCCAAACCCTTCGTATAGCGAGGGGTAAACCAAAGCCAAAGCAGCATTGTACCACAGCGGTAATTCGCCGTTCGGAACGTAGCCAGGAAACAAGACATCTTGGTCCAGGGCCAGCGCTTCTATCCTGGCAAATAATCTGTCGTAGAGCCAGCCCCTGCCGCCAGCCAGCACCAGTTTCACTGGCCCCCGGCTCGCTGCTTCTTGTCTCCTGAATTGAGCAAAGGCCTCTACCAGCCGTACCAGATTCTTGCGTGGTTCCAGCGTGCCCACGAATAGCACAAACCGCTCTGGTAGCCCCTGGTGCTGGCGGAAGGCCTCTACCGCAGCGGTTGGTAGCGGGCGGAAAGCCGGTTCCACCCCGTGATAGATGATGTCAATCCGCTCTGGCGGGATGCCCAGCAGCCGTGTGATTTCAGTGGCAGTGTGGGCTGAGACGGCGATAAGCCGCCGGGCGCGACGTGCCGAAAGTTGTGTCAGCACCTTCAGGTAGAGCCGGTTGGCGGGGCGGAACAGGGTGGGGAAACGGATGAAGCTCAGGTCATGGATGGTGATGATCACCGGGCAGGGGGTGAGTAAAGGGCCGATGAAGACGGGCCCATGCACCAGGTCTGCCCCGATCCGCTTTAGCGTCCAGGGTTGTGCCAGTTGCTCCCACATCACTCGCGCCGCCGCTCGGCTCGTGGGCCAGCGAGACTGGAGTGACCTGAGGGCAACGTCTGGAGGAAGTACGCCCTCGCCCAGCAGAACGGTATAACGCAGCCCCCCATTGGCCTGCCTTAGATGGCATAGCAGATGGTAGATGTACCGGTGTACGCCCGCGCTGCGATACCAGGCCCGACCTGAGAGAAGGTGTGCGTTGATGGCAACGTGAAAACCATTCCCTGCGGTGCCTCTCATAGCAGAGGGATTATATCACATTGCGCCAGACCAGGCCAATCACCCGAGTCGGCCTCTTGTTCTCCCTCGGCATCTTCCTCTTGCCTCTGTTGACTCTCTTGCGTAGGTGGGTATAATCATAACTTGAGGCTATCGAAACAGAGACCAGGGTTAGGGAGCAGATATGGACACGGCCTACGTTTACGACCCGATCTATCTTGAACACGATTTACCTTCTCATCCTGAGAATGCCCGCCGCCTGAAGCGCATCCTCAGCGCATTGGAAGACGAGGGGATGTTGGCACGTCTGAGGGCCCTGGAGCCTCGTCCAGCGACAGCCGGAGAACTGCGGCGCGTGCACACTCGAGAGTACATCGAGCGGGTGCGGCGAAAGGCCCAGGCGGGCGGCGGATATCTTGATCCCGACACCTATGTCTCGCCTCGTTCCTTCGATGCGGCTGTGATGGCCGCTGGGGGGGTTGTTCGGGTGGTAGAAGCGGTGCTGGCAGGCGAGGTTGCTAACGGTTTTGCTCTGGTGCGTCCGCCAGGACATCACGCCACGGCCACGCAGGCGATGGGTTTCTGTCTCTTCAACAACGTCGCTGTGGCCGCACGGGCTGTGCTGTCGAGGGAGGGAGTGGAGCGCGTCTTCATCGCCGACTTCGACGTGCACCACGGCAATGGAACTCAGGACGCTTTTGCCGACGACCCAGCGGTCTTCTACTTCTCCACCCACCAGTACCCACACTATCCAGGTACCGGCTTCTGGAGCGAGACGGGGTACGGCGCTGGCGAGGGAACCGTGCTCAACGTGCCATTGCCGCCCGGTGTGGGCGATGCAGGCTACGCCCAGGTCTTCGCCGAGCTGGTCTGGCCGTTGGCGGAGCGCTTCCAGCCTGACTTGATCCTGGTCTCGGCTGGCTATGATGCTCACTGGAGCGACCCATTGGCGCACATGAACCTTTCACTGACCGGCTATACCTGGCTGGAGCGGGAACTGGTACGCATTGCCGAGCAGTTGTGCGACGGGCAGATCGTATTTACGCTTGAGGGTGGCTACCAACTGGATGTGCTGGCCTGTGGTGTGCTCAATGCCTTCTATGTTATGTTGGGGGAGGATACCATCGCTGACCCTTTAGGTCCTTCCCCGCGTCCCGAACGGCCGGTGGATGCGCTGGTAGCACGCTTGCGGGAAGTGCATGGCTTGAATTGACTTTTTGTGCGAGACGTTGCATAATCTATGGTGACCAGTGACATAAATGGTAGATGACCGAAAGCGGTTCAATATCCTGTTTGAGCAGGAAAGGGGGAACAATGGTTGAAATTTCCCTTGGGGAGTATTGTGAGCAGATTGAGAGCGCGATTGAGCAGGGCCGTTATGCGGAGGCCGTAGCCCATGGAAAGCATGTCCTGAGGTACTACTCCAAACACGTGGCAACCTATCGGCTGCTGGGTACGGCAATGCTTGAAGCCGGCCAGGATGAGTACACGGTGGATATGTTTCGCCGCGTGCTTAGCGCTGATCCCGAGGACATGCTCGCATGGGCGGGGATGAGCGAAGTGCACAACCGGCGTGGTGAGATTGACGCGGCAGTGTGGTGTCTGGAACGGGCATTCGAACTGGCTACCGAGAACAAGGTGGTGGAGGAGGAATTGTGCCACCTATATGGCCGGCGAGATGGCGTTGAAGCCCAGCGGGTCCAACTCACCCGTGGCGCGCTGGCCCGGCTCTACCTGAGGGGCGATTTGCTCTCGCGGGCGATCGGCGAATTCCGTGCCCTGCTGGCTGAGCATCCCGAACGGGTGGACCTCAGCATTGCGCTGGCTGAGGCGCTCTGGCGCAACGATCAGCGATTGGAGGCGTCGGAGGTCTGCCAGCAGGTGCTGGATATGCTGCCCTACTGCCTCAAGGTCAATTTGATCCTGGGGGAAATCTGGAACAGCAGTGGTCGAGAGGAAGGACAGATGTACCTGCGGCGGGCCGAGGCCCTGGACCCGGAGAACAAGGTAGCGCAGGAACTCTTCGGGGATGCATCACCGCTGCCAGCACGAGAAGTGCGGATCGTTCCCCTGGAGTATCAGCCCCCGATCAAGGAGGAGCTCCCGGCCTGGATGGCTGAGGTGGAGGCCGTATCGGCAGAGGGGCCACCGCTGACCGAGCGTGAGGCCGCGCTGGTTGACGTCGCGGCAGCGCTGGAGGCGCAGATTGAGATTCCTTCCTGGTTGGAGGAGATCGGCCTGAGCGAGGAGGCCCCTGCAACTGTACCGCCTGTTACCGCCCCTATTGGGCCGTTGGAAGAGCAATTGCCAGAGGAAGCGGTTCCCGCTCCAGCAGAGGAAGCCCCTGAGTGGCTGGCAGGCATCCGTGAAGAGTTGGTGGAGGAAAGACCGGAGGCGGTGGTCGAGGAAGAGACTCCCGAATGGTTGTCTGGACTTGGTATGGAGTCAATCGGTGAGGAGGACGTCTTGGAACGGCTGTCTGAGCTGGATGTTGGGCCCACTGGTGAGGAGGAAGCGCCGGCAGTCTTGAAAGAGAAGGAGGTTCCGAAGTGGCTATCTGGATTGGGTGCCGAGGTAGCCGGTGAGGAAGCAGTCCGTTCTACTCCGCCCGCAGGAGAGTCTTCAGATTGGCTGGCCAGCCTGCGCGAGCAGTTTGTCGAGGAGGTAGAAGCGCCGGAGGAAACACCTGCCCCTGTAGCCGAGGAGGTGTCTAAGCCGGCCTGGCTGGAGGGCGATGGGTTGCCCTCTGGTGATGAGGCGCTGGAGTGGTTGGAGCGACTGGCAGAGGGCAAAGAGGGAAAACCGCGCGTCCAGGCTGAAGCGGAGGCAGAGGTCCGCGTGGCCGAAATCGAAGAGGCGGTGGTGGAGGAAGCCGTAGCCCCTCTGGTTGGGGAGGCTGCCGTTCCCCAGGCCGAGGCAGGGTTCGGCTGGACGGCGTTCGGTGAGCCTGGGGCTCCGCCCGAGGCTGCCCCAGCGGTGGAGGAGATCCCGTCAGCGGAAGTACCAGAGGAGATGGATGTCCCTGCCCCTGTAGCCGAGGGGGTTCCTATGCCGGCCTGGCTGGAGGGCGATGAGCTGCCCTCTGGTGATGAGGCGCTGGAGTGGTTGGAGCGACTGGCAGAGGGCAAAGAGGAAAGACTGCGCGTCCAGGCTGAAGCGGAGGCAGAGGTCCGCGTGGCCGAAATCGAAGAGGCGGTGGTGGAGGAAGCCGTAGCCCCTCCGGTTGGGGAGGCTGCTGTTCCCCAGGCCGAGGCAGGGTTCGGCTGGACGGCGTTCGGTGAGCCTGGGGCTCCGCCCGAGGCTGTCCCAGCGGTGGAGGAGATCCCGCCAGCGGAAGTACCAGAGGAGATGGATATCCCTGCCCCTGTAACCGAGGGGGTTCCTATGCCGGCCTGGCTGGAGGGCGAGGGGTTGCCCTCTGGTGATGAGGCGCTGGAGTGGTTGGAGCGACTGGCAGAGGGCAAAGAGGAAAAACTGCGCGTCCAGGCTGAAGCGGAGGCAGAGGTCCGCGTGGCCGAAATCGAAGAGGCGGTGGTGGAGGAAGCCGTGGCCCCTCCGGTTGGTGAGGCCGTCGTTCCCCCGGCCAAGGTAGGGTTCGGCTGGACAGCGTTCGATGAGCCCGAGCCACCTCCCGTGGTCGAAGAGGCTCCGCAAGCGGAACCGGCTTTCGGTTGGACGGCCTTTGGCGAGCCAGAGGCTCCGCCCGAAGCTATTCCGATGGTAGAGGCGGTAGAGGAGGCTCTGCCAGTGGAGGAGGAGATCGCCCCTCCCGAAGCCTTGGAACGGGTGCTCTCGGAAGAGGTGGAGGCTCCGCCTACGGCGGAGGTGCCGATGGTGGAGGAGAGACGCCCATCTGAGGAAATCCTCGCACCGGAGGTAGCACCGCTCGCGGAGGAGATGCGTTGGGGGGCTGCACCGGAGGTACCGTTGGAGGAGGCGGAAGTGGCTCCGGCCCTGGTAATCGAGGAGGTGCCGGGCGTGCCCGAGATGGAGGTGACGGAACCGCTTGAGGAGGCTGCAGTACCACCGGAAGCCCCGATCTTCGAGGCCCCCGCCGAACCCTTCGCTGCCGAGCGGGTTCATCTGAAGGAGCATTCGCGCGATTACGAAGCCTGGCTAGCGTTGGCGCGGGCGCTGTGGCAGGCTGGTGAGCAACGAGAAGCATTGGAAGCCTATACCCGTGTTATCCGCGCTGGCAAGTTTCTCGAGAGCGTGGTCCCGGACCTGGAGGAGTGTGTGGAGCAGGATCCCGACGTCAGCGCACAGCGTGTACTGGGTGACGCTTACATGAAAGACGGGCGGTTGCAGGATGCGTTGGACATCTACCGCCGGGCATTGGAGACTGTGTAAGACGAGGAGGGGACTTGGAACGCACGCTAGTTATCATCAAACCCGACGCTGTACAGCGTGGGCTCAGCGGAGAGATTATTGCCCGTTTCGAACGGCGGGGGCTGTGTATCGCGGCGCTGAAGCTGATACAGATTGACGAACCACTGGCTCGACGCCATTACGCGATCCACGAGGGGAAGTCCTTCTACGAGCCGCTGATTCGTTACATCACCTCCAGCCCAGTAGTGGTGATGGTATTGGAGGGAAACAACGCTATTGAGATCGTGCGGCGCACGATGGGAGCGACCAACCCGGCCGAGGCGGCCCCTGGCACCATCCGTGCTGACTTCGGCCTGGAGATTGGCCGAAACCTGGTGCACGGTTCCGATGGGCCGGATACGGCGTCTTTCGAGGTGCCGCTCTTCTTTACCGAGGACGAGATTCTACTCTACGAGCGAGACACCGACCGCTGGATATTTGAGTAGCATTTCATAGCATCCGTACCACGATCCGCCCGTTCTGCCACAGCCCCTCCAGGTTGTAGAAAGCCCGTATTTCCGGTGCGAACAGGTGGACCACTACACTGCCGTAGTCCATCAAAACCCAGCCGGTGTCTGGTTCCCCGTCGATGTGGAGCGGCCTGACATCGAACCTGCGCTTGATCTCCTGTTTGATGCTCTCGGTGATGGCCTTCGCTTGTCGTTCACTGGTGGTGCTGCCGATCACGAAATAGTCAGTCAGGATGGAGATGTCACGAATGTCGAGCAGCAGTACATCTTCGCCCTTCTTGTCGGCGGTCATCTCCACGATGCTCCGAGCCAGTTCTAATGAGTCCAGTAGTACACCTCCCGAAAATGACCAGTGACGAATGACTAATGACCAATGGTTAGCGGTTTGTCATTCCATAATCCCGCCATCTCGTTGGTGGTCTGGGCGGATGCGAGCACGACCATCAACTTGATGCGTGCTTTCTGCCCGTTCAGCCCCTCAGCAAACAGACAACCCAGGTCCGCCAGGGTGCGGTACGCGCCCGGATAGCCGTAGGCGTCCCACACCCGCCCGGAGGGACAACGGCTGGCGATTACCACCGGCACTCCTTGGTCTCGCACGCGCTCAATGGTGGGCAACCACCAGGGGGGCATGCGTCCGCCTCCCAATGCCTCGATGACCACGCCCCGAGCACCCCGCGCTAGTGCATCCTCCAGCAAATCGGATTCCATGCCTAGCGCCAGTTTGAGCAATGGCACGTTCGGTTCCAGGCCACGCCAGTGTAGCACACACCGCTCCGGTCGGCGCTCAATGGTGACAGCATCCCCCTCTAGTCGGCCCACTGGTCCCCAGCCAGGCGACTGAAAGGTCGCTGTGCTGAGTGTGTGCATCTTGGTGACACAGCGCGCAGCGTGAATCTCGTCATTGAAGACAACGACCGCGCCCAGACCTTGCGCCTGTGGTGCGGCCGCGACGCGGATGGCGGCCAGAAGGTTCGCGTGGCCGTCATATCCTACGTCAGAAGCAGTGCGCATCGCACCGGTGAGGACGATGGGCTTTTCCCCTGGCACAGTCAGATCGAGCAGGTAGGCTGTCTCCTCCAGCGTATCGGTGCCGTGGGTGATGACCACGCCGTCCACCTCACGTTTCTTCACCAACCCTGCCACCCTCTCGCGAATGACCCACAGCGTATCAATCCGGAAGTGAGATCTGGGCAGTCGGACCAGTTCCTCTATGTCCAGTTGAGGTAG
>JADHWW010000002.1 GCA_016783285.1 Anaerolineae bacterium | reverse complement strand
GTATAATCTCACCCACAATTGAGCGCAGAAAAGCGTTGACCGGGACGAGTACCGCCCGGTAAAGGTCCAAGAGAGAGGGGGCCACCGGCTGAAAGCCCCCTCGACCGGACAGGCGGGAAAACCCCCCGGGAGCGGGCCCCTCAAATTGCGTCACGAAAGGATGCGAGAGTATGGGGCCTCGGAATGGCCCGTTATCGCCGCAGAGTGCTACAGCATTCTACTGTAGAACCTGGGTGGAACCACGTGGAAGACCCCCGCGCCCCAGGGCGTGGGGGTTTTTGCATATACGTTCCGACATCCCGCGTTGGATGCCGTAACTTGTTGCGGACAGACACGAACCCTTCTATAAGGAGGCCCAATGAAACAAGTCAATCTTCCTTTCGTCGCCGTTGGCGCTGCCGTCGTGCGGAATGACCGCGTGCTCTTCGTCCGCCAGACCTACCCTCCCTTCGCCGGTCAGTGGGTCGTGCCGGCTGGACTCCCAGAGCCGGGCGAGACTGTGGACGAGACGATCCGCCGGGAACTCGGGGAGGAAGCAAGCATTGAGGCACAGGTCGTGGGCCTGGTTGGACTGACCAGCGTCGTGGCCCCGCCGCCTCCTCACATCTCGTCCCACGTTTTTATCGTGTTTCTCTGCCGGCCGACCGGCGACGCGGAGCCGGTCGCCGACGGAGTCGAAAATGACGCAGCCGCCTACTTTTCGCTGGAGGAACTGGCGGCGCTGGAGGAGCCGGTCGAGCCCCAGTCGCGCCGCATCGCCGAGCGCGTGCTGCGGGGTGAATACCAGGTTCTTCCTCCCGCCGACTTGCAGAGCGGCACTATTTTCACGGAGGTTACAGCGTGGATGTGAGACAGATTCCGATCATCTTCCTTGGTCTGGGCAACGTGGGGAGCGCATTACTACGCCAGATTCTCGCCACCCGCGACACACTAGCCCGGCGGACCAATCTACGTCTGGTCCTCATCGCTCTGGCCGACGTCAGCGGGCTGCTGTTCGACCCCGCCGGCCTGCCCGAAGAAACGCTGCACGCCGCGCTGCAGGCCACAGCGGACGGCCGCCTGCTGGACGCCCTGTCGGGAATCCGGCCCCTGAGCGAGGTGGGCGACGCACTGCGAGCAGGCGCCATCCTGGCGGACGTGACCGCGTCCCCCAGGACGGAACCCACGCTGCGGGCCGCGCTGGACGCCGGTTGCGGTCTCGTCCTGGCCAACAAGATCCCGCTGACCGGGCCGTGGCCCAGAGCCAAACTGTTCTTCAAGCACCCTCGTCTGCGCTACGAGGTTACCGTGGGAGCCGGGCTGCCCGTCATCGCCACGCTGCGCTACCTGCTCGACACCGGCGACCGGGTCACCGCCATCGCAGGCTGCCTGAGCGGAACACTGGGCTACCTGTGCGCCGAACTGGAGCGCGGCGTGCCCTATTCCGCCGCCGTCTCCCAGGCCCGCGCGCTGGGCTACACTGAGCCCGACCCGCGAGAAGACCTGAGCGGGCGAGACGTGGCCCGCAAAGCGCTCATCCTGGCCCGCACGGCCGGCTGGCCGCTAGAGATGGCCGACCTGACCGTCGAACCGCTGTATCCTGAGAGGCTGACCGGTGTTTCTACAAAAGAGTTTATGGCCGCCACGCCCACGCTGGACGAGGAATACGCCGCCCGCGTCGCTGAGGCACAGGCCGGGGGACAGGTCTTGCGCTACGTGGCCCGCGTTGGCCCCGATGGAGGAAAAGTGGGACTGGTGGCCGTGCCCCACGATAACCCACTGGGCGCGTTGCGCGGCCCTGCCAACTATATTGCCTTTCACACCGGCCGCTACGCCGAGATACCGCTGGTCATATCCGGCCCCGGTGCCGGCCCGGAAGTCACAGCCGCTGGCGTGCTGGGGGATGTCATCAATCTCGCGGCTGCTACGTAGGACAAGATGGCATCTTGTCCTACGAAATTCTCGCAGCTGCTACGTAGGACAAGATGGCATCTTGTCCCACGAAATTCTCGCGGACAAGACAAATCCTGTAGAGTAGTTCTGCGACACGCAACACACGTAGAGGAGGCTACAATGACCACACTGACGATGAAATTCGGCGGCACCTCGGTCGGCAGCGCAGAGGCATTCACCCAGGCCGCCGGCGTTGTGCTGGAACAGGCCCAGAAGTGGGACCGCCTGGCCGTCGTCGTCTCGGCGATGAGCGGCGTGACCGATGCACTGACCCAGGGAGCACTGACCGCCGCCTCCGGCGACGACCGCACCTACCGCGCCATCGTCGCCGACCTGCGCGTCCGCCACCACCGCGCCGTGGATACACTGCTCTCTCCAGACGGTGAGCGCGCCCAACTGCTGGCCACTGTAGACGACTACCTGGACGAGTTTGCCGCCTTTTGCCGCAGCGTCCACATCCTGGGCGAGGTTACCGCGCGCGCGATGGACGCCATCACCTCGCTGGGTGAGCGCATCAGTGCCCGCATCCTGGCCGCTCACCTGCGCCAGCGGGGAGCCCGCAGCGAGGCGGTGGACGCCACTGAACTGATCGTCACCGACGCTACCTTTCAGAACGCTGTGCCACTGATGGAGGCTACCCGCGAGCGGGTCGCTGCCCGGCTGGCTCCACTGCTGGACGATGGGTTGATCCCCATCGTGACCGGCTTTATCGGAGCCACGGAGGAGGGCGTGACGACGACGTTGGGCCGGGGCGGCAGCGATTACAGCGCCGCCATCCTGGGCGATTGCCTGGACGCCGACGAGGTGTGGACCTGGACCGACGTGGACGGCGTGATGACCGCCGACCCCCGCATCGTGCCCGACGCCCGGGTGATCCCCGTTCTCTCCTACGGCGAGGTGAGCGAACTGGCCTACTTTGGGGCCAAAGTGCTGCACCCCCGCACCATCCGGCCCGTCGTCGAACGCTCCATCCCGCTATGGGTCAAGAACACTTTCAACCCCACCTGTCCTGGCACCCGCATTGTTCAAGAGCCGGAGAGCGCCCCGGGCACGGTCAAGGCGGTCACCACCATTGAGGGATTGAGCATGGTGACGGTCGAGGGGCGGGGGATGATGGGCGTGCCCGGCATCGCCGCCCGCACCTTTGCCGCCGTCGCCAGCCAGGACGCCAGCGTGCTGATGATCTCCCAGGCCTCGTCGGAGCAGTCCATCTGCTTCATCATCCCCACACCAACCGTGCCGCCGGTCATCCACGCCCTCGAGAAGGAGATGGCGCTGGAACTGGCGCGGCGGGACATAGATCAGATCCGGTCGCTGGACGACGTGGTGATCGTGACCGCCGTGGGCGCGGGAATGCGCGGCACGCCGGGCGTCGCGGCCCGCATTTTCGGCGCACTGGGCCGGGGCGACCCTTCGACAGCCCTTCGACGGGGCTCAGGACAAGGCTCAGGGCGTCGCATCAATATCATCGCCATCGCCCAGGGCTCCTCCGAGTGCAGCGTCTCCCTCGTCGTCGCCGCCGATGCCGCTGCCGACGCGGTGCAACAAATTCACAGTGAGGTGATCGTCAATGGATAAGATACCCGTCGCTATCCTGGGCGCGACCGGCGCGGTCGGTCAGCGCTTTGTCCAACTCCTGGCCGGCCATCCCTGGTTCGAGATCGTGGCGCTGGCCGCCTCGGAGCGCAGCGCCGGCCGCCGTTACGCCGACGCCTGTAACTGGGTCATTCCCGGCGACCCGCCGCCTTTCGCCGGCGAGATGATCGTCAGCCCGCTGGAGCCGCATCTCCTGGCCCGGATCATCTTCTCGGCGCTGCCGTCCGCCGTCGCCCGCGAGATCGAGCCGGTCTTTGCCCAGGCGGGCTACGCCGTCTGTTCGAACGCATCGGCGTACCGGCAGGAGCCGGGCGTCCCGTTGTTGATCCCAGAGATCAACGCGGATCACGTCAGAATGATTCCCGGGCAGCAGGCCGAGCGCGGCTGGGAGGGCTTTATCGTCACCAGCCCCAACTGCACCACCGCCGGCATCGTCATACCTCTCAAGCCGCTGGACGACGCCTTTGGCCTGCGCCAGGTCTTTGCCGCCACGATGCAGGCCATCTCCGGGGCCGGCTACCCCGGCGTCGCCTCCCTCGACATCCTGGGCAACGTGGTGCCCTACATCGGCGGCGAGGAGGAAAAGATCGAGCACGAAACGCGGCTGCTCCTGGGCCACATTGAGGACGGCCGGCGGGTCGAGGCGGACATTGCCATCAGTTCCCAGGCCAACCGTGTGCCGGTGCTGGACGGCCACACCGTCTGCCTTTCGCTGGGTTTCGCAAAGTGCCCGACCGTCGAAGAGGCAATCGCTGCGCTGGCCGACTTTCGCGGCGCGGACGTGGTGCGCGGACTGCCCAGCGCGCCGGAGCACCCCATCATCGTCCGCCGCGAGCCGGACCGCCCCCAGCCCCGCCGGGACCGGGACGCCGAGGGGGGTATGGCGATCACCGTCGGGCGCGTGCGGCCCTGCCCGCTCTTGGATCTGCGTCTGGTCAGCGTCTCTCACAATACGCTGCGCGGCGCGGCGAGTGGCTCAATCTTGAACGCGGAATTGCTCGTTGCTTCGGGGCACGTTTAGACGGCTTTTCAACGTGCTATAATGTGCTATACTCTTAACGCAGTAGACGCGCTTTCCATAGCGCGGAATGGAATCCGCGCCTACAAGACTGTTCGCGCAGTGGCTGACAGGACGAGTCTTGCGCCATTGTGAAACGATTCAACCAGGAGGCTTCCTATGAACATTCTCGTGACAGGCGCGGCAGGCTTCATCGGGTCCCATCTGGCAGAGCGATTGATTGACCTGGGCCATTCTGTGCGAGGACTGGATTGCTTCACAGACTATTACGCCAGAGCGCTCAAGGAACTCTACGCCAGTCAGATAAAAGACAAGGGCGTCATTCTTCTACCCCTCGATTTGGCAGAGGATGATCTCAGTTCAGCCGTCAGAGACGTCGAAATCGTGTATCACGTGGCCGCACAGCCTGGGATATCTGCCACGACCACGTTCGAGACGTACGCGAGAAACAACATCACGGCAACGTACCGGCTGCTGGAAGCGGTCAAGTTATCCTCTTCGTTTCGAGGGTTCATCAACATCTCTACGTCATCCGTCTACGGAGCCGACGCCACCGGGGATGAGACGACGGAGCCCAAACCCACGTCGTATTACGGCGTCACCAAACTGGCCGCCGAACAACTCGTGCTTGCGCATACGCGAGATCGAGGATTGCCGGCCTGTTCGTTGCGGCTGTTCTCCGTGTATGGCCCGCGCGAGCGACCGGATAAACTGTACTTTAGATTGATTCGCTGCATTCTCGAAGACAGAAAATTCCCGCTGTGCGAAGGCAGCGAACACCACCTGCGAAGTTACACCTACATCGGGGACGCCATAGATGGACTGGTGGCGGCACTGGACAACTTTTACACCGGCGAGATTTTCAACATCGGCACAGACGTCACTCTCACCACGGAAGAGGGGATCAGGACTGTGGAGGAAATCATCGGCAAACCGGCCAGGATAGTGCGAGTTCCCAGGAGAGCGGGAGACCAGTTAAAGACACACGCCAATATCGAAAAAGCGCGCCGGCTATTGGGCTACAACCCAACCACTACGCTGAGAGAGGGCGTGGAGAAAATGGTAGAGTGGTACGAGCAGTATATCCTTGGAAACATAGACCCCGGAAAGTGAGCGATTTTCAACATTTGGTAAGGGATTGGGGTTGGAGGAATGAATGAGGAGCCACCAATGAGAATGAACAAGAAATCACGTTGGGCGATACGTCCCCAGGTTCCAGATGAGGTTTATACGGACCGGCGGGAGTTTATAGACTACTTTGTGCAGGCTGCCCGGGAGGCAATTGCTCGCAGAACTATGTCCACAGTGCTGTTGGGTCAGCGACGAATGGGCAAAACAGAAATCTTTAAGCGTGTGGTGAACCATCTGTTTTTTGAACAGGACCACGACGGCGCAGAGACTGTCGTCCCAATCTATTTTTCATTTCCTGAAGAGGTCATTGACCGGTGGGATTTTGCCATGAAATACGTGGAGAATTTCGTGCGCTGGTATGCGGCATTCCGCACACGTAATCCCGATATGATTTCAGATAAATCAATAGACTATGCAGACCTTCCCGAGTTCATAAGAACAAATATGGACGTGCCGAAAGGATTTTCTCAGGCGCTCCATCTGATGAAATCTCTTCGAAGAAAGGGAGTGATACTTCCTGAAGATGAAGCCCTGAATCTGCCGCGACTGGTATCTGACCTGGACGACAGTACAATTGTTATGTTTCTGGACGAGTTTCAGAACACCCATCTTCCGCAGTACGATTTTAGAGTGGTGGGCTTTATGCAGAACGCCGTGGAATCGAGTACCTGTCCGCATTTTGTGACCGGCTCGGCGACGGGCATCCTGAAAGATATTCTTGGACGTGGCGCTCTGTTTGGGCGGTTTATGAGTCATCCGATAGGAGCCCTGACCAATTACTATGGCGAAGAACTGGCCCTGCGTGCAGCCAGATACTATGGCGCCACCATATCTCAGGAAATGGCGCCCGTCGTGTCAGAACGGTGCGGGGGCAATCCGTTTTACATCACTGCTGTCGTTCGGCAGGCGGCAAAACAGGGCCATGTTCTGGCCAGTGAAGAAACGTTAAACGAGTTACTAGCCGTTGATCTTTCCTCCGGGTTTATCTGGGCAGAGTTGAGCGATCAAGTCACACGCTGGATTGCCAGGATGAACGAGTACGGGATCACAAAATGGATTCTCTACCTTGCCGCTCTGGAAGAAGGAAGGATTGACCCGGAACGAATCCAACAGGAACTCGAGCGTCAGGAAAATCGGGAGGTTGACCTTGAAACCATCAAAGATATACTGGTCAAACTATCCAGAGGCGACCTGGTTGATTATAAGGAACTCGGCGGCTGGTTCAGCAAGGTCAACGACCCCATTCTGGAGGAATTCCTAAAGGTATGGGGAAAGATCGAGGTTGTTGGAGAAAGTAGAGACAAAGTCAGAGAAGAAACCATCATCAAATATCAAAAGTTGCAAAAGAAATTCGCCGAGCACAAAGGGTACCTGGCTGAAGTGTACATGATTCAGACCCTCTGGAATAGCCAGAGAAAAATTCTGCCCGGAGCGTATTTTCACAGCCCGGAAGATATTCAGATGCCGGACCGGTTTATCTACATTGATCACCGCAGCAGGATGGGGGCAGGAAAAGGGATGGAGATTGATATTTACGCTGCTGCGGGATTGGAGGTCTGGATCGCGGAAAGCAAGTGGTGGAGTGGTCACAAAGTCGGTCGCAAGACCATCGAACGCCTGCTCGAACAGGCTAAATTGCTCGAGAAAAGGAAAGGTAAAGACCTGGAAACTCTCCGCCTGTGGCTCTTTGCCCACGATGGTGTCACGGAAGAAGCAGAGGCATTGATGCGACAGCATCACGTTTTGTGGTCAACGAGAGCGGATCTGGATGCGTTGCTGACGTTCGTCAATCTCAGGACGCTGCCGGAAATATGATCCAGCGCAACAATGACAGAATTGCTCATCTGCCAGCGTTCTGGACTGCTTATCTCTGAGGCGCACATCAAACAATGACTAATTTTCGCCGGGCTACCCCCACTGACACAAAAGGAATAGCCACTGTCGTCTATGACGTCTGGGCGCAGGACATCCTGACCGATGTATGCGCGGCTCAGATACAAGATGACACCTGCGCACTCTGGGTTGCGGCAGATAAAGACGACATTGCCGGATTCGTCTCGGCGTTTCTGACCGTATGCAAAGATGGAGATCGTCGTTGGGAGGTTGATTTGGTCGCGGTGAGACGTGCCAGCCAGGGACAGCATCTAGGACAGAGATTAGTTGCGAAGGCGTGTCAGGATGCCAGGATGCACAATGTCTCTGTAGCGCGGGCCATAGTCCGTGTGGACAACATCGCCAGCCAGAGAACCTTTGAGAACGCAGGTTTTACGACGGACTGGGCGATTCACAAACTCCTCTTGTGGACTCCCAAATCCAGTGACAATCCAATTGACGTTGCCAACAGTGTGGCCCTTTTGCCTATGGACACGCTAACCTATCGCGGGCTGTGGATAGAAGGACTAACTTGGGAGGGATTGACCACAGCAGAGCAGCGGCAGGCGATAAGAGCAGCACGCTCGATGGTAGCAAAAGATGGCCGGCTGAACGCTGGCGCATTGATTCCCATAGACGAGGAACATCTGTTGGCAACTGACTTGCGAGACGAGGCGCGTGTGCACGGTGAGTATTACTGGTTTATCAAACCGAAGGAGGCTCTCTTATGAAATCCCGCTATCGCTGGTTCGTCGTATTTGTGTTCTTTGTCTTTATGCTCCTCCACCAGGCCGACAAGTTACTGATCGGCTCGCTCACCACTCCCATCATGGAGACGTTTGGCATCAACGAGGAGCAGATGGGCCGGGTGCTCACCGGCGCACTCGCCGTCGGAGCGGTGTTCTACCCGTTGTGGGGCTACCTGTACGATCGGTACGCGCGGTCAAAACTGCTGGCGCTGGCCTCGTTCTTGTGGGGCTCGACCACCTGGCTGAGCGCCATCGCGCCCACCTATCCGGCCTTCCTCGCCACGCGCGCTTCGACGGGGATTGATGACGCCAGTTATCCCGGCATCTATAGCCTGATCTCGGACTATTTTGAGCCAAAGGTGCGCGGAAGGATTTACGGGCTACTGCAGGTGGCGATGCCATTGGGCTACATAGCGGGGATGGTTCTGGCCTTGCTACTAGGCCCCGTGATTGGCTGGCGCAACGTGTTCTACATCACCGGGGCGGTCGGCATACTACTGTCCGTCGTGATCTTTTTCGGCGTGCGCGAGGTCCCGCGCGGCCAGAGTGAGCCAGAGATGGCAGACCTGGAGCAGATCGGCGTCTACCGTTTCGATTGGAAGACCGCGCGGGGGTTGTTTCGCAAACGCAGCCTGCGCCTCCTGTTTGTCCAGGGTTTTTTCGGCGTTTTCCCGTGGAACGTCATTACCTACTGGTTCATTCGCTACCTGGAAGTGGAACGCGACTATTCTCCAAACGCCGTGATGATGACCATGGTGGTGGCAGTGCTGGTGTTGGCTTGCGGCTATTTTGTCGGCGGAGTGGTGGGAGATTTTTTCTTCAAGCGCACCCCGCGCGGCCGGTTGCTCGTCTGCATGGTGGCCGTGCTCGTTGGGGCTGTCCTGTTGCTGTTCACCCTCCGTGTCCCGGTGGAAAACCAGACCCTTTTCCTGGTGATGCTCAGTCTCACGGCTCTGTTCATCCCCTTCGCCTCGCCCAACGTGGTCTCGACGGTTTACGACGTCACCCTGCCGGAGGTGCGCAGCACGGCGCTGGCTGTCCAGTATTTCATCGAGTCGGCCGGCGCGGCGCTGGCGCCCTGGATAGCCGGTATGATCGCCGTGCGGGCGTCTTTGCAGGACGCCATCCTGCTCATCTGCGTCTCCACCTGGATACTGTGCTCGGTCTTCTTTGCCTTCACCGCCTACCTGGTACCGCGTGACATCGAAACGTTGCGCCAGACGATGCGGGAGCGGGCGGAGCGGGAGAGAATGGCGGATGGCGAATAACGAATTGCGAATTACGAATGACGAATAACTGTAAATTCAACGGATCGTTGAAAACTGCCCAACGCCTTGAGCGGCCGATCGCGTAGGAGAGCGCCACCATCGCCACGACGAATACGAAACTGAAGCAGACGGTCGCCGTGGCGGTCAGGACAACGATGTCGTCTTCCCCGTCATTGTCCAGGTCGCCGACGTCCAGGGCGTCGTAGCCGCCGGTGGGATAGGGCAGCGCGAAGGGGATCAGATCAGTTGGCCGAGCGTCTGGGTGTAAAAGGCCAGCGCGTCGTCACCGGCCAGCGCCACGTCTGCCTGCCCGTCGGTGGTCAAGTCCGCCACGACGATGGCTTCGGGGTCTGTTCCGGCGGTCAGGCGCTGGGTGCGGGAGACCAGGTCGCCCGGCTGCGCGGCAAAGAGGTGCAGCCGCTCGTCGTTGGGCGGGTCGAAAAAGTTGTCCGTGGCGACGGCGGCGTCAGTGCGGCCATCGCCCGTCAGATCGGCGGCGGCCAGCACGTGGGGCCAACTGCCCACGGGCACGGTGGTGTAGGGGCTGAGGTAGGGGAACGGTGACGCGCTGGGGGCTCGTATGGAGACCAAAGCGCCCGGCGGCAGACCATAAGCCGGGGGCATCAGGCCCAGGCGGGACTTGAAGTAGAGGGGGCCGGAGAAACCAGGCTTTTTCCGAAAAACCTGGTTTCTTCGGCAGAGGACGTTACTGCCAGAAAACCCCACAAGGCCGCGATGGCGAAGGTGACGAGGAAAACGACGGCGATCAGACGGGTGATGCGGTTCATAACTGACTCCTTTGATTGTTAGTGTAAAGAGCGACACAGTCCGAAAAGGCAATCCAACGGCGGGCAGAGAAGTTGACCCGACGGGATTCCGCAAAGGCCGGTTGGAGGCGATCAAGCGCGGACGAGTCTGGTACACCACCCGGCGGGCGGTGGCCGACTATCAGGCGACGGTTGACGGTTAGACGCGCACGATCTGCCAATCCTGCCGATCTGTGTTCTCAGACGGCCGAAGCGACGACCATAGTCGCCACTACGAACTCTCCGTAAGGCCATAGAAACACAGCATCACGCTCCCGTAGGTACGCTGGTCAAAGAGCGCCAGGTGCTCCAGCGCCAGTTCCTCGTACTCCCGGGGGTGAATCTGCGCCATGGCCCAGCCATCGCCGGACAACCAGGAGGGGCTGGCATCCAGCGCCCGCAACGTCTCCGCCCACAGTCCCCGGTACTGCGGTGGCGCGATGTAGATGTAGTCGAACGGCTCCGGCTCACCGGCCAGAAAATCGAACACGTCGGCCTGCACCACCCGGGCCCCGGCCTCCAGCCGGGTACGAGCCAGATTCTCGCGGACCGTGCGCAGAGCGGGCCAGGCCCGCTCCACGAAGACGGCCTCTGCTGCTCCCCGGCTCAACGCTTCGATCCCTACCTGTCCGGTACCGGCAAAAAGATCCAGGAAGCGGCAACTCACGACGTCGTTGCCAATGATGCTGAAGAGGGCCGATTTAGCCCGGTCCGTGATGGGCCGCGTCCCTTCCCCCGGTACCGACCTCAGCCGGCGCCCCTTTGCCTTGCCCGTGATGACGCGCACAGTGTCCTTCCTCTCCACATGGGGCAGGCTTTCTAGCCTGTCAGAGCGCAGACTGGAAAGTCTGCCCCACTTTTGCACTAGAACTATACTGGGGGAATGGGAGAATAGGAGGGCTATCGCAAGCGGCGCTGCCACTCCTCTTTCAACTCTAGCGAGGCCAGCCCCCCTCCAGCGTCGAGGAAATCCATCAACAGCCGGTTGAACTTGTTCCGCTTTTCCAGCATGGGGAAATGTTGCGCGCCGTCCAGAAGCATAGTGCGCACATTCTCGTCACAGCCTCGTAACCATTCTGGTTGCGGCGGCTTGACGAGGGTATCACCCTCGCCGTACACCAGGAGCACGGGAATGGTGATCGGAGACAGCACACGGCCCAGATCGTGCGCCATCGCGGAGCGCATGCTGTAGGTGATGGCGGGCACGTCGGTCTTGCGTGCCTCCACGTCCACCTCGGGAAAGTTGGCCCGCCGCGCTACCAGCCGTGCCAATGCCTCCCCGTTGTTAGAAAGACTGGTAAATGGCCGGTTGATTGCCGCGCCTACCAGGGGCACGCTCACCCCCATCACTTGCTCCACTCGTTCCGGGGCCCGGGCAGCGAACAGTAGTGCAACCACGCCTCCCAACGCATGCCCCACCAGTGAGATACGCTGTACCCCCAACCGATCCAGGAATTCCTCGACTAGTTCGAGGTATGCATCAATGCTGTAGTGCACCTTCAGTTTGTCCGAATCGCCAAAGCCCCACAGGTCGAGCGCGTAGGCGCGATACCTGACCGACAACCCATCCACCGTGCATCTCTACCAGTGACTCGACGATGGAAAGCCCCAACCCCGTGCCCGGTGTCTCTTGCACCAGCGGGTCATCGGCGCGGAAGAAACGGTCAAAGATCTTGGCCAGATTCTCCGGCGCTATGCCAATGCCCATGTCGCGCACCGAAATGTGCACCTCGTTGTCGTGCGCACGAGCCGACACCACGATCTCACCGCCGGTCGGTGTGTACTGGTAGGCATTCCCCACCAAATTGGTCAGAATCTGGGCCACGCGGTTGGGATCGGCGGTGACCTCGGGGAGCGCAGGCGGCACATCCGACCACAAAGTCAATCCCTTGTCCTCTGTTCGGACTCCCATTGCCTCGATGACCTGATTGATCACTTTTTCTATACGCATCGTCATTGAGCAAGATGACTTTGCCACGGGCGTCAGCCACCATCACCCCGTCTGCAACGCCCTCCAGAACGGCCTGGCTCTTGGCCGCCTCGACTTGCTGGGTCTTGAGCATACTCCCGAGCCGCTCCGCCTGGCCACGGATCATGCCATAGAGTGCAGCGTTGCTGATGGCGTTGGAGACCTGGACGGCGGCGGCCTCCACCAGACGCAAGTGATCCTCGTCGAAGAAATCAGATTGAATATGGAACAGCAGCAACGCGCCCAGCACTTGAGCACCACTCAGCAGGGGGACGGCCAACGCTGAACGATACTCCCGCTCCTTTCCTTCGACAAGCTCAGGACACCGCCCTTCGACAAGCTCAGGACACCGCTCCCGTGGCTCCACCCAGCGGTGGTCTCGTCGAATATCGGGCACGATGGCCGCTTCACGATGCTCGATCACCCAACCCACCAGCCCCTCGCCTCGATGGAAGCGGGTGGGAATGCCACCAGGCGGCAACTTGGTCTCCGTCCCCAGAGCAGCGCGATGGATCAATTGCCCGGACGGCTCGACTGAGCCCGCTAAAGTCTGCGCGTCCAGCATCAGGATGGATGCCCGTTCGACCCCCACAGCCCCCACGACCAACGTCAGGGCCCGGTTCAGCACGTGGTCCAGATCGAGGCTGGTCGAAAGTTGGGAAGTGATGCGGTAGATCGTCTCGACCCGGCGGGAATCGATCTCCGCCAGCGAGTCCATCTCGCGTTCCTCTGCGGTGTAGCGCGCCAACACGTCCCGCTGGTAGAGCCACAGCGGCTTGTTGAGCACACGGAGGTCATGCGCGGGCTCGTTGAGTGGAAATATCTTGCGCCAGTCCTGTAAAATGATCTTGCGCATCTGCCCGCTCAATCGTATCTTTTCAATGATTTGGGGTAGGGGCAGACCCACGTGTCTGCCCCAGGGACGAACACACAGGTTCGCCCCTACTCAATCCAGTGGGTGCTTGCCAATCAGAATGGTGCAGGTGCTATCGCCAGCGGCAATGCACGACACCTCTTCGACGTAGAAACTCCTGCCACCGCTAATCCAATAAAGCCCCTCCTCCAGGATGCCGGTAGCCAGATGACAGCAGGGCGAGGAACACTTGCGGCTCCAACATACACCACAGCGCTCCATAATCCAGTGATAGTACTGCTCGTCCTCCCCCAATCGCACCAGGTGGTCGGTGAACTTGTTGAACGTCTCAGCCAGCACCTCGAAGCCCAGTTTGAGTTTCATCCCCAGGGGTAGTATGCGGAAAGCCAGATCCGCGATACCCAGCATGGGGCCAAAGTCCTTGATCCCGTACTTGAAACAGGCCCGGCCGACCCGCCGCGCCAGTCCGCGTCCACCGCGCGGCCCATACATCTCATCCAACGCCTGTAGCAGTCGCCCCAACTCGTCGAAAGAGAACCCCCGGTCAAAGTTGTTCGGCGGGTAATTACCGATGCGATGCTGAAGCCGGGCCAGGTTCAGAACCGCATTCACCCCATTGCGGCCCATCACCTCTTCCATCGCTATGAGGACGATCCGGCCCATTTTGTTGGAGAAAAAGTATTGCTGCGATCCCTGAACCGGCGCGATTGGCTCATCTATTGTCATACAAACAATCCTCGGGGGGCTGACGCATCAACATAACTGCGGCAGTTGAAACTGCACCAATATCTGCCAAGTCGGCCTGCGCCGACTGATTTTAACCCGCCTGGCCAGAGAACGCCGTGCCGCTAACCGCAGAAAGAGAGCCAGCCCATCACCTACGATAGGAGAACCCACCGCTCGTCGTCTCTTATGGCCGTATCAAGAGCGTGCGTCCCAAGACCTTTGCCCAGGTCTTTGACCCAGCCCAGGAGAAAGCAGCCCGCCGGAGTTGGCTGCACCCCTACTGGGGCCAGACTGTCCTGGTGGTGGAACTTGTCAAGTACCCGATGAGCAAAACGTGGCTGCGTCTCTGGTTCAGCCCCTATCTCCTGACCCCGAACGGTATTGGCTTTGTCTTCCTGGTCGAGGACTGGATGACGCTCTCTCGCCAACTGGACGAGTCTCGCACATCCTGGGCGATGCGCCGTACCGAGCGCCGGCAGAGAGCCTCGGCCCAGCGGCTACGTTAGCCCCCGCTGTCCACGCCGGTGAGGGAGAGGAGCACCTCCCTCTGGAGCAGGGCGCCGGCATTGTCGTAGGCGTGATGGTGCAAGATTGAGCAGAGGGGTGAAGATGTTGAGGGGAATGCTCCCTTGCCCCTCGCCAGCGATGCGGCCCTTGAGGCAGGTGCGCCCTAAGTGTGACGTCAACGACGAGCATAGAAGGGGCATAATCCGCGCTGTAGGAATAGGTGTAGAGTTTCATTGTTCATACTCAAGGCGTGGCGAACGCATAACCCAGATTTCTTCGAGATCAGGGGTGACCTGTTTGATGAGGACGCCGACCTTTTGGAATCTCTGGCGGATACGCAGGTACAGAACCAGTTCATCGGCATCGGAATCAACTACCCGCCCTTTGTGCATGGCGATGAACTGACCCGCATATTGGTCAAGCAACTGGGCATGCTGGGTACAAAAGTGTCGTTCCTCGCGGCGTATCTTTTTCTCGGCTTCCTGCCGTAAGTAGCGGCGGATGGCCGTGTCGACCAGTTCCTCAATGGTAGTCTTCAGGTCGTCGGCAACCTGCCTTATGCCAGTCACCGTCTTCTTTGCGATTGATAGTGTTGCCGTTTCCATGCTTCTCCTTCTTCCCTAATCAAAAAGCACCGGCTGAAGCCTCGAATCCGGTAAAATGAGAATTGCTGACCGCAGTTGGCGGGTGCACCGGCGGCGTTGAGGCCCTTCCCCCCTTAGGCCGAAGGGTGATGTTCGTGGGGCACCAATCGAATCTCCAACCGCGCATCCAGCGCACGTGCCACCCGATGTAAGAATTCGAACGAGCCAAGTTGCCCGTGCTCCAGGCGGGAAATACGGGGTTGCCGGGTGCCCGCCCTTTCAGCCAGAGCACGCTGGCTCAACCCCTCCTTAAGACGCAAGTCAATCAACTGACGGATAAAGTTGAACTCTGCTTCCAAAGCCTCATACTCAGCGTAGAATTCAGGGTCCTTCATCTGCCTGGCAATGTACTCGTCGAAGGAGTACATGGTTGCTGATGGGTTCACCATAGTGCAGATGATGCGGGCTCGATCCTTGGCAAAAAGTGCATCAATGAACTCGTCTACTGGGCGATGTCCCTGGGCATCCTGGTAGCCCTCAACGATCCAGTTAGAGCCTGACATTGTAATAGTTTATCACGGATTGGGCGTCTGGTCAACACTCCTGCTACACCACCTCCACCACCGACCCCTCCGGCGTCTTGGTCACCTCGATGCGCACCGGGAAAGCGTCCTTCAGTTCCTCAATGTGCGTGACCACCAGCACGCGGGCAAAGTCATCCTGAATGGCGTTGATAGACTCGATCAGCCGCCCCCGGCCCCGCGCGTCCTGCGTGCCAAATCCCTCGTCAATCACCAACGTCTGCAACTGCGCTCCTGCCCGCCGCGCCAGGAGTTTCGAGAGCGCGATGCGGATGGCAAAGTTGACCCGAAATTTTTCGCCCCCTGAGTAGAGGGAATATTCCCGCGTCCCCAGTTCGTCCGCGATCTTGATCTCTAGCGTCTCTCGCACCTCGCCCGCCAGCGTCTCCCGCTGCGTGTCGAAGCGCACGTGCATACGACCGCCGGTCATGCGCGCCAGGAGCCGGTTGGCCTCGACCTCGATCTCTGGCACCGCCGCCTCAATGACCATCGCCGGCACGCCCTTGACCCCAAAGGCGGTCCGCAGTTCGTCGTAGATGGACTGTTCGGTCGCCAACTCGTCCCGCCGCTCGAGTTTGTCCGCCATCTGCCGCTCAAGCGATTTGCACGCTTCCAGCCGCTGCTGCGCCGCGCCCAACCGTTGGCGGGCAGCGGCCTCCTCCCCGCGCACCCGCTGCAACTGCGCCTCGACCGCCGGAGCGTCCTTCAGGCGTTCCCGCAGTTTCCCGGCTTTTTGTTCCAACTCCGTCCGGCGGGCCTGCTCAGTCTCTATCTGTTTCCGCCGTCGCTGTTCGGTCTCCTCGATCCGCTTGAGCGCCGCCTGCTCTTTCTCCATCCCTGTCTGCGCGGCGCCCAATTGCGCCTTCCGCTCGGCAAAGACTTGCCCCTCGGCCACTGCCCGCCGCGCCGTTTCGTGGGCCGCCGTGTCGTAGCCCAGTTTCTCCGCCTGTGCCAACACCTGCGCCAGTTCGGCCCGTACCCTGGGGGCGTAGTCCTCCGTGGTTAGCCGTTGCTCCACCGCAGCCCGTTTCGCCTGGGCGACCTCCAGCGCCTCAGCCGCCCGCCGTCCCTGCTCGATGCGCTCGGCCAGCGCTGCCTCCCGCCTTTGCAGTGCCGCAAGTTCGCGCAGCAGATGGTCGCTCTCGGAGATCTGTCCCTCCAGCGCCAATGCTCGTTTGGTCAACATCTCCATCATCGCTCGGTTCGCCCGGTAAGCGTCCCCCCTGGCCCGCCCCTCGGTTTGGATTTGACCCACCAGCCGCAGCCGGTGCTCGTCGGTGAGGGGTTGTTCGCAGAGGGGGCACTCGGCCTCCGCTCGCTCCAGCAGCGTGATCTTTTCCTTGAGCGTCTCCATCTCCGCCCGCAGCGCCTCGTTGCGCGCCCGCAACCCGGCTTGCTCCTCGGCGATGCACGCCAAGTCATCCCGCGCCGCCTCCCGGCTCTCCGACAACTGCGCCAGGTAGGTCAGTTGCGCCTGCACCTCCTCGTGCTCGGCCAGCAGCGGTTCGTCGGGCAGGCGGCTCTCCAGTTCGGCCAAACGTTGGGCGATGACCTCGCGCTCCGCCTGGAGCCGGTGTCGCGCCTCGGCCAGTCGGGCCTCCAGGGCCACGCGGCGCTCGTTCAGTTCCACCGACTGGCGCAGTTTAGCCCCCAGCGTCCGCTCCTGCTCGGCCGCCCGCCGGTAGGCCGCGTAACCGGCCTTGATCTCGCCGGCATGGGACAGCAATTTCTCGTACTCGGCCAGCCGCTTCTCCCGCGCGGCCCGCTCCTCAGAAAGCGTCGCCAGTTCCTGCTCCGCCTGAGCGATGCGTGCGGTCAGTTCGGCGATCTGCGCCTCGGCGTGCCCGAGTTCCGTTCGCGCCGCCTCGATCCGCCGGTAAGCCACCTGGGCCTCTTCGAGCGCCGCGCTCAGTTCGGCTACAGCCGCCTGAGCCGTCCGAAGTTGCGTTTCGTACTCGGGCCGGCGGGCCAGTTCGGCCTCGATCTCCCGGAGGCGCAGTTTGATCATCTCCGCCTCGGCCTTGATGCCCCGCAGTCGTTCCTTGGCCCGCTCCTCATAGACCGTCCAGCGGTCGAGCCCCAGGATGTCGCCCAGGACGCGCTTGCGCTCGGCGGCGGTCTTGACCGTGAATTCGTCAGCGCGGCCCTGGCGCAGAAAGGCCGAGTTGACAAAGGTTTCATAGTCGAGGTGCAAGACGCGCTCGATCTTTTCCTGCGTGGCCCGGATGCCGCTCTCGGCGATGGAACGGTAGCGTCCACCCCCCTCCGTCCCCCCTACGAGGGGGGAGGTGTCCCGCACCTGGAAATCAAGCAGGCTACTACCGCGCTTGCCCCCCTTGCGCCGGCGCAGCACGCGATAGGCTTGGTCTCCCAACCCAAATGTGAACTCGACCGCCATCTCCTTCTCGCCCAGGCGGATCAGTTCGTCGTCTCGCCTGGCCCGCGACTTGCCCCACAGCGCCCAGGTGATGGCGTCGAGCAGCGCCGACTTGCCGGCGCCGTTTTCGCCGGCCAGGCAAGCGACGTGGATGCCGGCAAAGTCCAAATTCGCCTGGCGGTAACACATAAAGTTGGTGAGGGAGAGGGTTTGGGGGATCACGCTAATTTGTTGATCCGGTCGTAAGCGGCGTCATGTAACGCTATGTCGTCAATTATGATCCGTTGGTTGGCTGCGTCCAGTAAGTAGGGAATGCGAATCTCCTCTCTGGATAGCCTCGTAATCTGCCCGCAACTCAGCCAGATAGGTAGGAGCAGCCTCATCCGCCGCGTACAGCACCTTGACGTCGTGGTCGTCCACATAGTAATCACGGCGGAACTCTTCACGCACCACGCGCCGCACAATAGCAGTAATCAATGCCCCCAATTGGCTCACGGTAAGTTGGGCGATCGGACGGTTCGGCAATGCGATTACGTTCTCGCTCATAGAAAGCCTCCTGCTCACTTGATACACATAACTATACCACGAATAGGGTGCAATTCGCAAAAGGTGGTACTTGACAAGATATTTGAGGGTTTTGTTGTCTTTTGAGCCGATTTGTGTGTACTCCTTTCATTCGATACGTTTGTTTTGTCGCTTGCGAAAGAGTACCTCGGATAGCGGAAATTCACGATAGGCTGATCGGTCATCATCGTGTATTTCTCTCATCTGCGGTACTTTCCCTGCCCGTGCTGCACAAGGCCATTGGCAGCGCGCGATTCGCACAACACCGTCGCTACCAGCAGCGCGCCGATGACCAGGACGGCTTGGATTCACACCTCGTCCGCTTTCGCCAGATCGTGCTCCAGTCGTTCCAGATTAACCAGATTGGCGTTTACTTTGCCCGCCTCGGCCCGCGCTGCGCCGGTAAAGTTGGATCGCGCAAAGAAAGCATAATGCACTGTCCACCCTTCGCCCTTGTCCGGCAGACCGCGCAACACCTTGCTCGTTTTTCCCTCAACCAAATCGGTAATCACCGCCCGGCTGACCGGGTGGTCGCCCCACTTGCACTCGCCCAGCAAAATCTGCTTCTCGCGCCAGGCAAGCGCCACCACGTCCACTTGCACATCCTTCGACCAATGGCTGCCCACGATCTCTGGTGGGAAGGGTAACCAGCCGGCACGGGCCTGGGCCAACGTCCACTCGCGGCACAACTCCTCAAAGGCGGTCAGCCCCACAAAGGCACGGAATTGCTCGGCGATGCGCTGCCAGAGAACATTCGTCAGTTCCTGTTCCACCAAGTCGAGATTGGGAGCGATGAAACGATAGTAAAAGCGCAGGTAGTGATCGGCCAGGTGATAGCGGCTGTTCCGACTGGTGCGCCGTCGCTCGCGTGGAATCGTGGCCGGCAGGCGGCGCTCGATCAGTCGCAACGCCTCCAACTGTTTGAGGTAGGGGCTGAGATAAGACGATTTCAGGTCCAACATATCACCAATTTCGTGGGGCGTGCGCTTGCCCGCAGATACCGCCTTTAACACCGCTTCGTAGGTCTGCGTCTCCCGGCGGATCACGTCACCGATGAGGATGAACGGCTCGCTGCGGAACATTCCCGTGCGGCGCATGAACAGGGCCTGGAGATTGGCCCCAACACTCCGAGTATCGTCGAAACACTCCAAATACGCCGGAATCCCCCCGGCCACCGCGTAGACGGCCACGCGCTCCGCCGCCGTGTAGCGGGGTAGAAATTCTTTCAGTGCGGCAAAGGACAATGGGTCTACCGGCAACTGGGCCGTAAAGCGCCCATGCAGCGGCGCGTGGTAGCCCATCATCTCTACCATCATCCCGATATGCGATCCGGCTATCACGATGGTCACGTTGCTTTCTTTGAACAGATGGTCCCACGCCGCCTGCAAATGTGAGGGCAGCGACGGGTCCGATTCCGCCGCGTAGGAGAACTCGTCCATAATCAAAATCACCGGCTGGTCGGCGACCAAACGGGCCGTCTGTCGAAAGACTTGTTCCCAACTATCGAAACGCGGCGCTAACCGGCCCTCGCCGGGGTAGGCCCACGTCCACACGGCCTGCGTAAAACTATTGCGCACCTGGGCACGCGTGTCGCGTGAAGCGACCCAGTAAACGACGGGACGCCCGGTCTGCCTGGCCCAGTTCAAAATCAACGTGGTTTTTCCTACACGGCGTCGTCCATACACCAGGACAAAGTACGCTCCTTTTCGTGCTATTACCTCGTTCAAATCGCGCAGGTCGCGTTGCCGGCCGACGAACCTGGTCATCGCAGTTTTCTCCTAAACAGGTTATTATAAACTGTTTATATTAGTTGAAAAGATGCCTTGACTTTATTGATCGTCAGACTATTATAGTCTGTTTCATCATCTTTACAACCTCATTCAACGGCACGCGACTCGCGCAGCGCCGCCGCCACCAGCAGCGCGCCCACGAGCAGGACAGCGGTGTTGAGGTAAAAGGGCATCGCGTGGCCCAGGTTGTCGTACAGCCAACCACCCACCAGCGGCCCCAGCGCCGCCCCCAGGAAATGGGCAAAGGTATAGAGACCATAACTGGCGCCGCGCGTGTCCTCGCCGGCGATGTCGGCGACGAAGGCGCGCTCCGCCGGCACCGAGGCGGTGTAGCCCAATGACTCGACGGCCCACAATACTGCCAACAGGATCACGCTGCGCAGGTGCGGGATCAGCGCCGAGGCCAGCGCGCCCACGAGCAGCCCGGCGATCATCGGCGCCTTGCGCCCCAACCGGTCGGCGATGCGCCCCATACGCGAAGGCAGAAAGGCACTGATCAACGCGGCCGGCAGGTAGGCCCACGCCAGTGCCGCCACGTCTGCCCCCAGCGAGTCCTGGAGGAAAACCATCAGCAGCGGCCAGACCATCGCGGTCGAAGCGCCGGTGACAAAGACGATGCTCATCAACGCCAGCAGTTGGCCGGAGACGGGGCGGCTCTCGACGGGCCGCGTGGTCACCTGCGGGCGTGTCTCCCGCACGCCGCGCCAGCCACTCCACAGCGCCAGCAACGCCGGCACGGTGTAGATGGCGAAGAGCCAGAACCAGATCTGCTCCCAACCCAGGCCAAAGCCCTCAAGTGTGAAGATGGCAGTGAACCCGGCCGTGGTACCGATGATCGCCCCCCGCTTGGTCGCCTCGTCAATGAGGCCGAAGCCGTGCCCGCGCCCCGCCTCGGAGGCGATGTCGGCGACGATGGTGTAGGCCGAGAGCCAGAGGAACGCCTGTCCCATCCCCTGCACGAAGCGGGCGAGGGTCAGCAGCCACACCGTATCGGCGATGCAGAACACGAGCATGGCGACCGCGTAGCCGAGCAATCCCAGCAGCAGGAAGGGCCGGCGCCCCCAACGGTCCAGCGCCCGGCCCAGGAAAGGCCGCACGATCACCGGCACGAAGGAGATGGCGGAGAAGAACACGCCCACCTCCAGCGCCGTCGCGCCCAGTTCCTTGCCGTAGATGGGGAGTACGAAGGAGAGAATGCCGAAAGGAAAGGAAACCCAAAAGACCGCGCGCCAGAGCGTCTTCAGCGTGCGGGATTGCGGTGTAGTTGGCGACCCACTCATATCGTCAGGCTCTTGAGAACGCGGATTTCAGGATATCAACGGATCAACAAGCGACGAAGCCACGAATGCGCTGTTATCCGCCGTTGCGATACCTCCTGGCTATTATCCGGTTGACAGCGTGTTTATGAGGAATACCGCTGGACATACAGTCGAAGATTTCCTCTGTACAGTAGAGAATCTCCCAGTCCCAGTAGTAGCCCATCAACTCGCCAGACTTGTAAGGGAAAGCGGTCTCTTCGGCGTCTGGCGCTCTCGGAATGAATGGCTTTCTCACGAATATGGAAAGCGTGTTGATGCCGTCAGGTGAAGTGCAATCTTTATAGTTCTGGAAACGTTGGCTTCTTACTTCAGGCGGCAGATATTGCAAAGTTCCTGTCGAAAAGATGACGTCGTAGGTGTCTTCAAGTTCGTAGGTTACAATGTCAGCGTGGATCATTTCGACGTGAACTCCAACTTCCTCAGCGTACCTCCTCGTTTTCTCCAGGCCGGGCAGAGACAAATCGAGGCCGACGACCCCAAAACCGTGTTTGGCAAAATAGACAGCGTTTCTTCCTTCACCACAACCCAGGTCCAGTAACCTGGGGTGAAAGTCTGAACTGGGTCGAATGATCTCTATGATTCTGTCGCATATAGCAGAGGGTTTCTTTCCCCAATAGTATTCCTGACTTGCATACCTTTGATCGCAGGGATTGCCCTTCTTCATTATCATCACTCCCTTCTCATCCCTTGCTCTCTGCTTCCTGCCTTTTGCTTCCTGCTTCCCGCAAGCGCCGGTACTCTGTAACGAGGGTGGAGTCGTCCAGCGCCTGCTCGAACTGGCGCAACTGACGCAGACGGTCTTGCAGAGCCACCAGGGACTCAAACAGGTTTTCCACGCCGTTCCTCCGTCCATTCGTCCAACGCGGCCAGCCGGCGCTGTAACTCTTCCAGGTAGGCCAAACGCTCGGCGCGGAAAAGCGGCTCGGTCTGCTGCAACTGGGGCTCGAAAGCCTGCTGGAGTACCAGATAGTGACGCAGGCTCTCCTGCACCGTCATCTGACGCAGCAAACGGATCTCCTCCGCCTCCACTTCATCCCAACCATCGCGCACGCGGCTCAGGTTCACCCCCCCTCCTTCTTGCATCTCGCCACCTGCTCCAAAATCTCCTCCGCGCTCCGATAAGCTCCCTCGCCGCTGGCGCCCAGCATCTGCGCCAGTTCCTCCACCCGCGCCCCCCCCTGCAACGGCCTGACCCGCGTCACCGTGCGTTCGCCTGCCCCGGTCTTCTCGACGTGCTTCTCCACGTGAAAGTGCACGTCGCCGAAACCGGCCAACTGCGGCAGGTGAGTCACGCACAACACCTGGTGGCGCAGGCCGCTCGTCCCTGTCCCCACCGCCAGGCCCCACAGTTTCTCGCCCACCGTCGCGCCCACGCGCCCGCCGATGCCCTGGTCAATCTCATCAAAGATGAGCGTCGGCGTCTCGTCGGCGCGGGAGAGGACCGTCTTGAGCGCCAGCATCAGCCGCGATGTCTCGCCGCCGGAGGCGATCTTTGCCAGCGGTTTCAGCGGCTCGCCGGGGTTGGGAGAGACGAGGAACTCGACGCGGTCAATACCCGAGGCGTCGAAGGCCACCTTTGGAGATTGCAGATTCGAGATTGCAGATTGCAGATTGCAATTCGCAATTCGCAATTCGTTCAGCGGCACACCCTGGGGATCATCCCGCCACTTAAAATCCACCCCGAACCGCGCTCCCTCCATCCGCAGGTCTTGCAGTTCCTCCTCGATCCCTGCCGCCAGTCGCCCCACTGCCTCGCGCCGCCGCAGCGAGAGTTCCACCGCCAACTCGCCCAATTCCGCGAGGAGCCGCTTCTCCTGCGCCTGCAACTCGGTGACGCGCTCCTCACTGTGGGTGATGGCGTCCAGTTCCCGCGCCGCCTTCTCGGCATAAGCCAGCACGTCGGGGATGGCCGGGCCGTACTTGCGCTCCAACCGGCGGAGCAGCGCCAGCCGCTCCTCCACCTCTTGCAGCCGCTGCGGGTTGTGCTCGACCTGCTCCCGGTAGTCGCGCAAACCTCCGACCAGTTCCTCCATCTGATAGTTGATGCCCTCGGCGGCGCGCAGCCGGGGTTCTAAGCCTGGGTCAACGCGGGTCAATCCCTCCAGGGTACGCAGTGCCGCGCCCAGCAGGTCAAGCGCCGCCGGGGTCTCGCCCGCGCCCTCCTCGAGCGCACGCAGCGCCTCACTGGCCAGCGCAACCAGTTGCTCGGCGTGGGTCAGCCGCAGCCGCTCCTCAAGCAACTCTTTTTGCTCGCCAATCTGGAGGGCGGCCGCGTTTATCTCGCCGATCTGGAACTGCAACAGGTCGGTCCGGTGTGCCAATTCCCGCTCACTACGCAACAGATCCGCCAGTTCCCGCCGCACCGCTCGCACCCGCCCCACCACGTCCGCGACCTGCATCCGCAGGGGCCACAGTTCCGCGTACCGGTCTAGAAGGTTGACGTGCTCGCGCACCCGTAGGAGTGAGAGGTGCTCGCTCTGGCCGTGGATGTCCACCAGCCCCTGGGCCACCTGGCGCAGGAGCGCCAGCGTGACGGCCCGCCCGTTGACGCGGCAGACGTTGCGCCCGCTCAGCCGCACCTCGCGCCCCAGGAGCAGCAGGTCGGGGTCGTCCTCCTCCAGCCCCTCCCGCTCCAGCAGAGGGTCAATCGCGGCCCGCTGCTCGGCTCCCAGCCGGAAGACAGCCTCGACGACGGCGCGGCCGGCCCCGGCACGCACGCAGGTGACGTCGGCCCGCCCGCCCAGCGCCAGGTCCACCACGTCAATGATGATGGATTTGCCCGCGCCGGTTTCGCCGGTGAGAACCGTAAAGCCGGGCGCAAAGGTCAATAACAATTCATCAATGATGGCAAAGTCGCGGATGTGGAGTTCGGCCAGCACTCGAGACCTCCTGTCCAAAGTGGGGCAGCCCTTCGACAGGCTCAGGATAGACCTTTCCAGGCTGCCTGCAGGCTCGAAAGCCTGCCCTACACGCGCTGCCCGGGGCGCAATCGGGCATAAGCCGCGCCGACTGCCGTCACCAGGTAGACGACGTACCACAGCAGGTTCACCAACCCGCCACCCCAAAAAAGCGAGAGAAGCGACAGCAGCAACCAGGGCAGCGTGCCCACGACGATGCAGCCACACACGACCAGCCAGGTGTACTGCCCACGCCGGCGGCGGATGGCCCAGCGCGCGGCTTCAGCGATGCCCGCGCCGGTCAGCGGCCCCAGGATGATGGCGTACCAGCCCAGGCTGGGCACGAGCCAGCCCGCCACCAGCGCCAGTGGCAGCGCGACTGCGGCGGCGACCAGGTAGTGAGCGGGGCGAAAGTCGGCGTAAAAGACCTGCTGCTGGGTGTGCACACAGTCCTGGCAGCGGTAGCCGACCGGCGTCAGCACCGCGCACTTGGTGCAGATAGGCCGCCCGCACTTGTTGCAGCGCAGGTAAGTCTCGACGTCGGGGTGGTTCACGCAATGCATTGCTTCGTTCATATCTCCGGCTCCAGTGGGTTGGGAATTAGGGAATTGGGGAATTGGGGAATTTGGCAACTTGGTGACCAATTTCCCGATCTGCATTTCGCGGCACTAGCCGCGCTACCAGTGTCTTGTAGAAATACGTCCGCTCCCGCACCCGCGCAAAGCAGGCCACGTGCGGGCTGGCCTCCACCAGCACCTCGTCTCCGCTCTCCAGTTCCGCCTGCACCTCGCCGTCCACCGTCAGCACGGCCGGCTGGCCGCCGGTGACAGTGATGCGCACCGTGACTCCCTCGGCCAGGACGACGGGCCGCTCCATGCTCAGGTGCGGCGCGATGGGGACGAGCAGGATGTTGCGCAATTGCGGCGGCAGCACCGGCCCCCCGGCCGCCAGCGCGTAGGCGGTGCTGCCCGTCGGCGTGGCGACGATGAGGCCGTCGGCGACGTAGGTGGCCAGGCGGCCTCCGTCAACCTCGGTGCGCAGGTGCACCACGCGGGCCTGCTTACCTCGTCCCACCACCACGTCGTTCAGCGCCTCGGCCGGCCCCAGCGGTTCGCCGCTTCGATGGCCCGCCGCCCGCAGCATCATCCGCTCCTCGATCCAGCAGTCGTCCGCCAGTACCCGTGAGAGAACCTCCCGCCACGTGCCCGGCTCGGCCTCGGTGAGGAACCCCACCCGCCCCAGGTTGACCCCCAGAAGCGGCACGCCGCAGGGAGCCGCGGCTCGCGCCGCGCGCAGGATCGAGCCGTCGCCGCCCAGCGTCACCAGCAGGCTGGTCTCTCGCAGGCAGAGTGCGGCCGGCGCATCGTCCACCGTGCAGACCTGCGCTGGCCGCCCCTGCTGCTCCACCCACGCGGCCACCTCCTCCGCCAGGGAAGGCGCCTGGGCGATGCGGGGGTTGTAGAGGATACCAATTACGCTTTTGCCTTCAGCCACTCCACCAACCCCGCCAGTTCCACGCTCACCTGCTCCCCGGCCTGCATATCCCGCACCGTCGCCGTGCCGGCCGCCAATTCGTCCTCCCCCAGGATGACGGCGTAACGCGCACCGCGCTTGCCCGCCTCGCGCAGTTGGCTCCTCAACCCCCGCTCGCCGAACGCCAGATGCGCCCCCACGTCCGCCCGGCGCAGCGCGTCCGCTAGCCGCAGCGCCTCCCGCCCAGCCCGCGGCCCCAGGTGGGTCAGGAAGACGGGCGGCACCGGCAATGGCGGCGCCTCCGCGCCCAGTTGTTTCATCACCAGGATAATGCGCTCCAGGCCGGAGCCAAAGCCCACGCCGGGCGTCGGCGGGCCGCCGAGGAGTTCGGCCAGGCCGTCGTAGCGGCCACCGCCGCAGACGGCCGCCTGGGCGCCGATGCCGGCCGCCCAGACCTCAAAGACTGTCTTGGTGTAATAGTCCAGCCCGCGCACCAGATTGTGGTCGATGGTGTAACTGCGGCCCAGGAGGTCGAGATATTCGCGCAGCGTGCCCAGGTGCCCGGCGCACTCGGCGCACAGGTGGTCGAGGATGTGCGGGGCGGCGGCGATGACCGGCTGGCACTGTTCAGATTTGCAATCGAGCACGCGCAGCGGGTTGCGCTCCAAGCGCCGCTCACAATCCGGGCAGATCTCGTCCTGGTGACCGGCATAGTATTCTTTCAGCACGGCCACGTAGCCCGGCTTGCACGACGGGCAGCCGGTCGAGTTCAATTGGAAGGCCAGGTCACGGAAGCCCAGGCTGGCGTACAAATCCCAGGCCAGGAGCATAACTTCGAGGTCGGCGGCGGGGTGCTGCTCGCCCAGGATCTCGACGTTGAACTGGGTGTGTTGGCGGTACCGGCCGGCCTGCGGCCGCTCGTAGCGGAAGATGGGGCCGAAGGTGTAGAGTTTGACCGGCTGGGGCAGGACGCGCATCCCGTTCTCGACGTAGGCCCGCACGACGCCGGCGGTGAACTCGGGCCGCAGCGTCAGTTCGTGGCCTCCCCTGTCGGTGAAAGAGTACATCTCCTTGTCCACGATGTCGGTGCCCGCCCCGACGCCCCGGGCAAAGAGTTCGGTGGTCTCAAAGATGGGCACGTCGAGGCGCTCAAAGCCGGCCAGTTCCGCCAGGCGGCGGGCGCGGGCGCGCACGTGGTACCAGTAAGGTTGATCCTGCGGCAGGATGTCCAGGGTTCCGGTTGGTCGCTGATAACGGGGCATGGGGTATTCCTCCTGATCGTAGATGCCCGCTATTATAGCCCAAGTTGGGGCGGTTGTCTAATGCAAACACAGCAACGGAATGAGAAAGGAACGGAAAGAAACGAACACCAACCCATCGCGGATGTGGAGGCCTATGTCAACATCAGAGCCAACCCCTGAACCTGACCCCAAGACCAATCCCCTGCGCAGTGTCTACACCTCGAACCTGCCGGACATCCTGGCGCGGCTCAACATCAGCCTGGTCGTCTCCACCTACCAGGCCGGCAAGGTCGTCCTGGTGCGCAACGACGGCGGTACCATCAACACCCACTTTCGCACTTTCAAGAAGCCGATGGGGATGGCCGTCCACCAGAACCGGCTGACCATCGGCGGCGCCAAGAACGTCTGGTATACTCTGACCGCATTTTGGTTTTGTGAAAATACGTCATCGCCGAATCGGTGAAGATCAGAATTTACCTCATATGTAGGGGGTCGGTTCTTGGAAATCGGCATATATGGGGGATTGGCGTAGACAGTCGATGCCTGCGATTTTCACAAATCCTATTTGCGCTCAGTATAACCGACTGCCACCAGGTCAATCCGGTGCGCCGTGTCCCACCACGAACCCACCGCCTCCGGCCAGAAGCCCGGCGTGTGGCGGGCCGCCAGGTCATAGACTGACGTCCGGGCTAACTCCTCCCAGGTGATGGCCACGAATTGCTCCCAGGTGGAGCGCAGCACCTGTTCCACCAGCCCGGCCCCTTGCCCCTTCTCAATCGCGCCGGTATAAGGGAGGATGTAGCGTCCCCAGAAACGGACGTAGGGGTCGGCAACGTGCTAGGCGCCCCGTTGCCGGCGACCGGTGCGGACGATGCCGATGGGCACGCGTCGCTCCACGTAGCCCGCGTCCTGCAGCGTGGCCAGGTACGCCGGCAGGTTGCTCCGTTCCACGCCGGCTTCACGGGCGATGACCGAGAGGGTGTGGTGGCCGCTGGCAATGGCGCGCAGCACGGCCGCGTAGTGGCGTGGGGAGCGCATCTCTGTTTTTGGAGCAGTTGTGGGGAAAGCAGAGGATGCCCCAATTAACTCGGCACGGCGATCAGTTTCTCCGCTGTGGAGAAAAATACTGCCAGGAGCACCAGTAGCAGGACACCGTATATCGCGACGTCTGCAAAGCCGGTGTAATAGTCGCCCACAGCGAGCCGGCTCATCACTGCTATCGGTGAAGCGTCAAAGAAATAGCCCAGGCCGGCCGAGAGCAGGGTGAAAACAGAGTACACGAATTGCGCCCGTTCCCTATCCTTAAAGTAGACCGCGGCGAATGCCGATCCCACGGCAATGATAGCGGCTAGTGTCGCAGACAGCAGCAGAACCAGGCCCACGTTTTGTATGGGAATGTGATTAAGCCGCAGTAGTATGATCCACAAAACACACTGCGTCACGGCGAGAACGAGTGCCGCGGCGATCTTTGCTCCGCTTATGACGTTTAGCGATACTGGCGCAGACCAGAGCGTTTCCAGCGTATGATTCTCAAATTCCTCCGCTATCGAGTCTACCACCATACTCCCCGCTACGAAAGCGGGGAAGAACATCAGTATGGGAATGATCACCGAGTACCGAAACTCGTACGTCGTGGAAGGCATACTCTCGATATCCGTATACCTCACGTGGACCCCCATCTTTTCTCGCAAATAGTTCTCGTACTGCTTCAGCGGCTCCTTCAGCATCATCAGTATCAGGGTCGAGCGCGTCTCAGACTCGGGCAGGAAGAGTTTCATATCAATGACGCCGCCACTGTCTTCTGGTATAAAGACAATGGCGTCTATCGCCCCGGCTCGGAACGAGTTCTCGGCATCATTGGGTGAGAGGAAAGCCGTCACCCTGGTGTTCTGCTTCCTTAGAAACCCGACCAATGGACTGTTGGCATCGCCAATGATCCCTACCCCGATCCTGATCCTGGCGTTTAGGCCGATAGAGCCTGGGTCGTAGAATGACAACATTCCGACGAGTATTGCCGACGAGAAGGAAGCAATGAATAACTGGATTGCGATGGCAATCATGATCGTCTTTTCTTTGGTAACCGATTTCAATTCCTTCTTCACGATGGCAATAAACGCATTCATGGAATTGCTCCCAGTACGTACAGATTGTACAGGGCATGTACGATTGATCCGGCGAGCACGGCATAAGGGTAAGCCCGCACACCAAAGCGTTTCGTGAGCAAGCAGACTGTCGCAGTGGAGACGAAATGCGCGATGAGGGGTATCAGAAGTAACCCGGAACTGAAAAGGGCTGGCGATAACGCAGATTCGAACACCACGCTTAGTGAGATGAGCAACAACAGTTTCTCGCCACCCAGGAACCCGACCGCAGAAAGAAACGACAGTATGACGACGTCTTTTGCCGTCTCGATGACTCTGTGCTCGAGAAGCACCACGATGCCCACCGACTTGGCGATCTCCTCAATCACTACTGCCACCATCAGCAGTCCCCCTACGGCATAGCGCAATGGCAGATTAAGCGATATCGCCAGGGTCACCAACTGGATCATGTAGACGATAGGGATGAGAAACAGGCTCAACAGCGTGATGGACACGTAGAGGTGGTTCCGGTTTATGCCCAGGTAAATGGCATCGGCAGCCTTTCTGTACAGTGGTCGGAACCCCATGAGATATTCTTCGTTCAAGATGCGGGTGGCGATATACATGGAGAGGGCAAAAATGAGGTACATTGACGCTGTCGAGAATAAATACTCCTTTAGCCCAAAGGGCTCCTCCCGGTACATCTTGACAATAAGCGTGAGCGGCGACATGTAACTCAGGTCGTTGACACCCGAGAACATTGCCGGAAAGACGAGATAAGACGTGATCAGCGTGGTCGCGAGCATTGAGATGAACGTCGTATCCCTGAACGTGCGGTATACCAGGGGCACCATCAGGTATATGGCCAGGATGAAGAGTATCACAGGTATGAATATCGCCAGCGCCAGCAGCAGGTTCCCCTTCAATGCCAGAGTTATGATGACCACGGATACCAGCGAGAAACTCGCGTAGGGGAGCATCTTGCCGGCGATGATCTCGAACGGGGTCACCGGGGCGGACATCAGGACTGTGATCCTGCGACCTATCTTTTCATCCATAAAACTGCTGGTGAAAAAGATGCTGACGAAGGAGACCGGGAGGACGTAGAGGAAGGCGATGATGACCTGGGCGAAAGGTATGGGGGGGTTCATCAGTGATGGAATGATGATCTCTTTGTCCGATGCGAACTCTATTTCGATTCTGGGCCGCCTGCCGCCGCTTTCCAGTTCTCTGATTTGTTCTATGACCGCAGCATCCGTCTCTCTGGGCACGAATTGTGTCGTGTCGGGCGCAGGCTGACCGGCGCCTGGATCAACTCCTGCCGGCTCCTCCGGCCCACCCATCAATGCGTCTGCCAGTTCCAAAGGTGAGACCCCTTGCCCTGTTGGGGCAGGCAGATAGTTGACCTCGATGCGCAGTGGAAATGCCCGGTCTATTTCGTATTGATCCTTGATCCTTGCCAATTCTTGCTTCTCAAGGTATAGTTCCAGTGCTCCGGCTGCGTAAAGGGACTTGTCGTTGTACGTGTGAACGACTTGGTCTCTGTCAATGTAAACATCCAGCGACTTTGCGTTGAGCATTGAGTAGCCCAGAGAACGAGCGACGGTGACTGTGCTGAACCGGCTATCGTGAATACCGGGGCCGTCAGGGGAGACTCCCACCCGGTATAGCCCATTGCTCAGGACAGATCCCTGCTGGAATGCCAGATAAGAGATCACTGATGCTCCGGCGAGGATCAGTATTACAGCCAGCCTTGAGCCACCCTTGAAGCGGGACTTTAATCTTGTAATTTCTCGCTTGGCGATCGTCAGGATATTGCTCATCGTCAACGCAAACTGGCCTAGTATCCTCTCAATAAACTGGGGCAGAGCACACTCTAGCGCCGGCTGAGTAGGAGCGAAGCGACGTATCGAAGCCAAGCGGGTTAGAAAGCCGCTCGCATCCTTGGTTTCGATACGACCTAAAGGTCTACTTAACCGGCGGATGCTCGCTGTGTTACTCGGCCCAGCCCCTTCAAAACAGCGTTGCCCCAAATATTGAGATGATACCTGGCCTACTTGTATGGGGGTCTAATGATCAAACTAAAAAGTGTCACCAAATTATACCATCAAGTTACCGCCGTTCAAGACCTGGATTTGACGGTGGAGGACGGCGAAATCGTAGGGATCATCGGCCACAATGGCGCTGGCAAGAGCACCATTCTCAAGATGATCGTCGGTCTGATCAGCCCAACGTCTGGTCAGGTTGAGGTGATGGGCCGGGATATGGCTAAAGAGAGCACCTACGTAAAACAATTCATCGGCTACTTGCCTGAAGAAAGTCACCTTTACGACAATATGACGGTGGCTGAATATCTCACGTTTTTCTCCGAACTGTACAACATCCCGAGACGGGAAGCCGAGGAGCGAATAGATGTGCTCCTCGGCTCGCTCAGGCTTCCTGAGCGGGATAGGCTCGCAGGAGAACTCTCGAAGGGCATGAGGAGGAAGGTAGCCATCGCCCGGACGCTGCTGCACGAGCCCAGCCTTCTTATACTAGACGAGCCAAATGCGGGGCTAGACCCTCTGACTTCGTTCTTTGTCATCAATTACCTCAAGAGTCTTAAGGATCAGGGCCAGACAATACTCTTGAGCGCTCACAACCTGTTCCACATCGAGCACGTATGCGACCGCGTTGCCATCCTGAAAGGTGGCGAATTGATCGTCTACGACAGCATGGAGGCCATTCGCAGGCGTCTTGGTAAAAGCGAGTACGAGGTGGTCTTTTATTCTGATGATGCGCTGGAGTATGAAAAAGAAGAAATAAACTACGTCTTCAGGACTACGAGTATAAGTGAGATTGCATCAGTATTGGAAGACATCTCCGAAAACGACTGGGCACTGGTCAATTTGTCTGTGCGCGAGTCCGCGCTGGAAGAAATCTACGTCAGGCTTATGACGGCGTGACTCTAACACTGTGGGGGAATTTAAGATTTACGGATTAAAGATTTGGAGATTTGAGAGGCCGCACGAGACACTACGGGAGATGGAAGCCTCCGGCCGATCAGCCATCTGTGCTTTGCATCACTCCTCTGCAAATCCACCGATCTCGAATCAATAAATCTTAAATCACCCCACTGTGACATTATAAACGCCAATGGACAAACTGACAACTATTCAACGTGCGCATTATTCACGAGAACGATCAGAATGTGGCTGATGGGAGATTAGAAGATAAGGAGGCACGATGAAAAGCAAGAGCACGCGAGCATTGGTGCTTTCGGGAGGTGGAGGCCGCGGGGCTTACGAGTGCGGCGTCTACAAGTATCTGGAGGAGGCCGACCTCTTGCCCGGCATCCTGGTCGGCACCTCCATCGGGGCTATCAACGCGGCATCTATCGCCTCGGGCCGCAGCGCGGCCGAACTGGGGGCGGCCTGGCTGGCGACGCGCACGAGGGACGTGCAGCGCTTTTGGCGGTTGCGTCCCTGGCGGTCGGTCTACGACACCTCCCCCTGGCGCAAGACGTTGCACCGCTTCATTGACTTTGGTGCGCTGGCCCGCAGCGACAAGCGCATACTCATCACCGCCACCGAAATTGAGACGGGCCAACTGCGCATCTTTGACAATCGGGATGTGACCCTCACTCCCGATCACATCCTGGCCAGTTGCTCCATCCCGCTGGTCTACCCCTGGACGCGGGTGGCAGGTCACCACTACTGGGACGGGGCCGTGATGGCCAATACGCCGCTGGCAGGAGCAATTGACGCAGGAGCCGACGAGATCCTGGTCGTGTTGCTTTCGCCCGTCGGCGAGCGGCGCATCGAGCCACCCCGCTGGCCGTGGCAGGCCTTTGCCGTGATGCTCGACCTGGCCCTGAGCGCCACTTTTGAGAACGACTACAAGCAGTTGGAGAACATCAACCGGCTGGTGCTGGCGCAGTTGGACGAGAAACACCGGCACGTGCGCTGCCAGGTGATTACCCCCAGCCAGGAGACGAGTCTGCTGCGCATCCTCCGCTACGAACCGGAGGCCAGCCGGGAGTTGATTGACCTGGGGTACGATGATACGCGGCGCGTGTTGGGGGAATAGGGGCAGGGGGACGAGGGCAAAACTTTCAACGCCGTGGCATTTTGAGTGTTGACGCTGTGATCACCGTCAACCCTGGCACACGCCCAAAGTGGCGCTCATTAGAGGTCAGTAGGGAAATGCCATTCACGAGGCAGATGGCCGCAATGAGGACATCCTTCACGCCGATGTCCTCATTGCGACGAATGAGCACATCGTGCAACGTGGCTGCACGCCGTGCTGCGTCGTCGTCGAGGGGTAATATTGTCATCAAGCCTAGCAGCGCATCTTCGCCGATTTGCCTGCGGGCGCGTGCGACGCCAAAGAGCAACTCGTACTCGGTGATCGCTGTTACGTGGCAGTTGTATCCCTTCACTGCCCGTTCAACCGCGCTTGCGCCGGGTTCACGGCCCTTGAGATACGCAATCAGTACGTCTGTGTCTAAGCAAATGCAGGAGTCATCCACGTCTGCCAGGCTTTCTCCATCAAAGTCATAGCGCGGTCAAAGCCCTCATCGTCGGCTAGTCTCCCGCGTAGATTCAGGAAGGCATCCATTTTGGATTGAACGGCTGAGGCCTCTGCCGGCAGAACTTGCAGCCGAATCACTTGACGCTCGCGCAATCTAAGCCGGTGTAGCGGCCGCAGAAAACCGCCTTCGTACACTGCTGTTACAACTTGGCCCATCTTACTCACCTCGCCTATACTATAACACAGTTCGCCATTGCCGGCAAGCGCACTACAGCCTCTATGTACCCTCTGGCCATACGTCCTCCAAAACGCGCAGTTCCCGGTAGGTCAGCGTCCACACGCTGGACTTGAACACCTCCATCAGCCCGCCCAGGAACAGCGCCGACGCCGCCACCACCAGGATAAAGATTGGGAACCCGACCACGCCCGCCAGGATCCACGGCGCCGCCCCCTCGAAGACCAGGCTAGCCAGCCCGCCTATCAACAGCGCCGGAAAACCGCCCAGCACCGCCCCCACGAGCACCAGCAGGATTGTGACGGGTATCATCACGATTATCCAGCCGAGGCCCAGCCCGACCATGATCAGCCACATGACCACCAGGTCCTTTTGGTGCCGCCTCACAATGCCATAGCCCTGGCGGATCGCTTCGATCACTCCCACCTCCTCCAACGCGCACGCCCGCCGGAAGAAGTGCATCAGCAGCGATAGCACCATGCCGACGATGATAGCCAGAAAGACGAAGAGGAAGAACAAGCCAATTGTGGCGACCGTGCCGACCGCCCCAGCGACCCTGCTCTCTGTCATCCATAGCAGCAGCGGGGCCAACGCCAGCAGGAACAGCGGGATGAACGCCAACGCCACCGGCAGGCCGGTCAGCAGTTTGATCAAAAAGAGCCGAAATGCGGTGCGCGACCAGCCCATTCGGAACCCCTCGCGCACGCTGCGTTGTTCCCCTGTCTCTTCGTGATCGTCCACCAAACGTATCAGCGCCGTCTCCGCCACGTAGCGCGCTATCGTTGCCGCGATGATCAGAAAAACGGCCACGCACGCCAGCGCGACGCCGAGAGCGATCAGCACACCCACGATCTGCGCTGAAATCTCCGGCACGTAGAAGTCGCCGGGCGGAGGAAAATTACCGTCACCATTACCGTTGCCACCGCCGAAGGTAGCCTGTGGCCCACTGCCTCGGACACCACCCGCTGTCAGCGCGAGGATGATGCCAAAGACCCATAGCGCCCGGTAGCGCCAGGTGGTCTCCCAGGCTCGTTTCAAAATCTTGATGTGATCCATTCTAGTTTACTCCTTCTATTGTCTGATCCGTTACTGTCCTGGAAGCCGCGTTCTCGCAACCCAACTGGCCAGCCAACTCCAATACAGCAGGCCAATCACGGCCAGTGAACATAGATTCAACGTGACGCCCCAGCCCAAAGGCCCTCCATTGGATAGCAACTGGAGCACAATTCGTCCAACGTCACTCAGGCTTGCTTCCGAGAGACTGAGTGCCTGGGCCAGCCACGACCTTGGCTGCGAAGCGGGCAACAATCCCGCCACTACGTCATCTCCCAGACCCATCCGCAGTGCGATCATCACCATCCCGGCCACGATGAACACCGTCTGAACAAAGGCCCACGCGCCGAGCAGTCCCAGCGGCATCGTTCGCCAACCGATCTCCAGCCCCCTCTGCCAGGCAGGCTGCATTGGACGGCGTGGCAGCCGCAACCCCACCTGCGCCACGAAGTGCTCGGGCGGCGTGAGGCTCTCGGCGACGGGGCTTTCCTGCAACAGTGTCGCCAGCATCCGCACTCTCTCCAGTTCTGCGCGGCACATCGCGCAGTGCGCCAGGTGGGCGTCTACCTGTCGCAACCGGCGCCCCCGCAACTCGCCGTCGTGGTACGCTCCCAGATGGGCCGTCACGTGTTCGGTCATAACACCTCCAAATACGGCGTCAGCGACTCGCGCAGCCGGTTGCGGGCATAGTTCAGCCGCGACATCACCGTGCCGATGGGGATAGCCAGCGTGTCGGCGATCTCCCGGTACGAGAGGTCCTCGTACTCGCGTAGTACCAGCACCGCGCGGCTGGCCGGCGGCAACGCCAGCACCGCTCGCCGCACGCGCTCGCCCCGCTCTCCGCGCTCTACCGTGGCCTCTGGCCCCTCGTATGGGGAGGCGAGTGATAGCGTGTCTACGTCCACCGTCTCTCGCTCGCGACGTAGAACGTCGAGCGCGGCGTTGGTGGCGATGCGATACACCCAGTTGCGAAAGGGGGAGCGGGGCCGGTAACTGGGGAGATGCTGCCAGGCGCGGATGAACGCCTCTTGTGCTGCGTCCTCTGCCAGGTTCGCATCCCCACACATCCTGTACACCACGTTGATGACCCCCTCCCGGTGACGGCGGACCAGTTCGCCAAAGGCCTGTCTGTCTCCTTGCTGAGCCTGGGCGATCAGTTCGGGCTCGATTTCTGCCGCTGGATGGCCGCTCACTTTTCTGACTATCCCCTCTATTCCTTCAACGTCGCTGCTTATCGTTTTATTCGGTCGGTTGCTGTCCAGATCACCACATAACCGAACTGCCCCGGGCCAGTATTGGCTGGGGCAGTTATGCGGTGGCATCGGCGATATAGCTACCAGTCCAGGAGTTTCCGCAGCACCCGCGCCTGCGCCCGGCTCAGTTCCACCTCTGCGCCGGTGGTCAGGCGCAGTTTGTGGCTCTCTTATCGCCATTGAGGAGTACCTTGCCCGCGAGGAGCAACCGCCGCCCACTCCACAGAAGGAGGTGACCACCGAAAAACCTATCTAGCCTCTGTGAAGCGGAGGCCGCCGATGTACGACCACCGGCGACCCCCTGAACCACGCGATGACCCGTGCGCACCGCGCAGCCTGTCGCACATTATACCCCTTTCAGGCTGGCCGCGCAAGGCCGGGCCGTCGCCCACGATGGCCCGGCTTTGCTTTTCCCCGGGCCGCGCAAGACGAGAAAGGAGTATCCCGTGAACGAATCACGTGTCACTGCACGCCAGCGCACTGTGCTGGCCATTGCCCGCCAGAACGGCCGTGTCACCTAGAGCACGTTTCGCCTCACCGAACCCTTCTGGTGCGACGAGACCCGGCGCCCCGACCTCGCTCAACTCGTCTGCCTCGGCCTCCTCCAACGGCACGGCCAGCGCAAAGCCACCTACTATACCCTCACGGATGCCGCAACTCGTTGCGGGCGGGCGCGAACCCGCGTGAAAGGAGAGAAATGAGCCTGTTCGAAGGATTCGATAGGATGCGACTGGTCAAAGTCGGGCCCAGCCTGCGCGAGCGGCTGGAATGGAAGATAGCGGGGTGGCACCACCGGACCGTCGTCGCCCGCCTGACCCACCTCCGCCGCCAACTGGAGCGGGACATGGCCCCGCAGCCGTGGACGGCGCTGGAGGCCCCGGCGGTGCTCCTTCTGTCCGAAGCGTGCGACGCGCTGGCGCTGGCGGAGGAGGAGCGGGCCGGCGTGCTGGGGCCGGAGGGGGTACGGGCGCTGGCGGACGTCCTAGAGACCCGCGTGTATCCGAGGGATGCCGCGTCACTGGTCAACGAGCGCCAGGCACAGGCCCTGCGCTGCGTGCGCGAGCGCGGCCGGATCGACCTCGGCACGTACCGGGCCCTCTGCCCACTCTGGTCAGACGAGACCCTGCGGCTGGACCTGGCCGACCTGGTGGCGCGGGGGCTGTTGACCAAAAACGGCACGTATTATACAATGAACGATGAGCCAATGAACGACTCGGAGGGTTGAGATGGCGAAACGCAGGGCAAAGAAACGGAAGAGACGGGACGAGCGCCTGCCCAATGGCTCCGTGGTAAACTGGTCACGGCGGTTCGAGGACGGAACGTACGCCAGCGGCAGGATTCGTTTGCGCGTCCCCGTCCGCTGCGGGCAGTGCGGGCAGGTGCGCGAAGTAGGCGCGAGCACGGCACGGGGGCCAAAGTTCACCGGCCTGTGCCGCGCTTGTGTTGACCTCGGCAAGATGTTCCAGATTCCCAGGTCAACGCTGGAGCACTTGTACTGCGAGGAGGGCCTTACCCAACGCGAAATTGCGGAGCGGTTGGGCAGTAATCCAACGACGGTTGGAAAGAGGATGAAGGAATACGGCATTGAGGCTCAACCTCCAGCACATGTCCTCAAAACTGCCGTGCCTGATGAGGTGCTGCACCGGTGGTTGCCAGAACTGGCCTACGTCGTCGGCCTCGTCGCGGCAGAGGGCAATCTGAAAAAGGTCCACCGCAACACGGTTTCCTTTCCCTCCACCGACCGCGAGTTGATTGAGACTTACCAGCGCTGCCTGGGAGTCTCACTCCACGTGTATACTCAACACAGGCCCGGATGTTTACCGCGTCACCAGGTTACACTCAGCGATCCGGCCTATCGGGGTTTCCTTGAGGGCATGGGACTGACGCCGGCCAAGACCAAGGAGAGGACGCTGGGCGCTTTGAAAGTCCCGGACGAGTTCTTCCATGATTTTTTGCGCGGCGCCATCGACGGCGACGGAAGCATCTTTGTGCGCACTGACAAGAGATGGTCGCACAGCCACCGGCTCGTCGTCAGTCTCACCTCCGTCTGCCGGCCCTTTCTCGTCTGGATCCGCGACACCATAGTGCGCCTGGTGGCGGTCGAGAACACCGTGCGCCAGACAGAAAGGGCATTTACGCTGACATTTACAGGTACCAAGGCGCGCCGACTGCTCTCCTGGCTCTACTACGCTCCCGACCTGCCGTGCCTGCAGAGGAAGCGGGCCGTGTGGGAGGCGTATATGCGAGGCTATTAATCAATGCCCGAGGTGCATTGGCATTATCACATACGTAAAATCCACGTCACCCACGGGCCGGATGACGCCGGGGCTGGAGGCGGTGGTGGTGTCCAAGGCGACCTGCGGGGCGCCGATCACCGCGAGTACATCGAGCAAGTATTTGACGTTAAAGGCGATCTCGATCTCCTCACCCTCGATGCTGGCGTCCAACCCGGTCACGTCGTCACCGGTCTCGGCCGAGGTGGCGGAGACGATCACGTGGCCCGGCGCCAATTCGGAGCCAGGCTTGATGTGCAAGCGGCTGATGTGGGCTGCGTCGCGGGCAAAGATGAGCGCCGTCTTGCAGGCCTGTGTAAAAGCGGCCGTGTCCACCACCGTGTGCGTCGTGGTATCGCGGGGAATGATCTGCTGATAGTCCGGGAAATTGCCGTCAATCAACTGCGACACGAGGACGATGTCGGTGAGTTGGAAGAGTACCTGGTTGCGAGCGGGGGTGACGGTGATGACGATCGGCTCTTTCTGCTCGCCGCTGATGCGCCCCAGTTCGACCAACGCCCGACTAGGGATTATGATGTTAAAGGGATCGGAGACGGACTGGGGCAGCGAGACGGTGCGTACAGCCAAGCGGAATCCGTCCGCGGCGGCCAGCGTGAGTTGCGTCCCCTCGAACTTGGCGAGGACGCCGGTGAGGATCGGGCGACTCTCGTCGGTGGCGGCGGCGAGGGCGACCTGCTCGATCGCTGCGCGTAAAATATTGGACTCGATAGGGATGCCCCCTTCACCCTCGGGCACGGGCACGATGGGGAACTCTTGCGCGTCAATGCCCTTGACATTCGCCTCACTGCGGCCGGCGCGCAGGTTGAGCGTCTGCGTGCTCACGACTAGTTCCATATCCACCTGCTCCGGCGGCAGCGCACCCACGAGATCGGCAAGTGTACGCGCCGGCACGGTGATCGCCCCCTCGTCCTTCACCTTGGCCCCGACCCAACAGTTGATACCGATCTCGAGGTTAGTCGCGGACAACTTTAGCCGGCCACTATCAGTGGCAAGCAATACGTTGCCCAGCACCGGCAATGTGGAGCGGGGCGAGACCGCCCGTCCCACAATGTTCAAGCCCCGTTTCAAATTTTCCTGCAGGCAGGAGACCTTCATCAGTCTAGTCCTCCTCAAAGTTTAATGGTCAAAGTTAGTATACATCAACTCTACCAGCCGCACAAGTCACAGGATTTCCTCGCTGAAGGCTCCCTGCTTCAGCGGGGGGATGAAGGCGAGCCCGCCCCCTCCACTTGACAGAACACTTGTTCTACGATATACTTTGAGCAAAGTGGAGAACCAAGGCACACGATGGCCCACGTCCGCCACGCAATCTGCCTTTATTATACCCCTTTCAGGCTTGCCGCGCAAGGCCGGGCCGTCGCCCAGATGGTTAGCAGCCGGCGGCTATGAACGGGAGGTAGAGAGGTTCTATGACCAGGCGCGTGGCCAAGAGAGGCAGGAAACGGGACGAACGCTTGCCCAACGGAAGTACCATATACTGGTCACGCCGCTTTGAAGACGGACAGTACGCCAGCGGCGAGACTCGTTGGCGCGTCCCCATCCACTGCGGCCAGTGTGGTCAGGTACGCGAAGTAAACACGAGCGCGGCACGGAGGCCGAAGTTCACCGGCCTGTGCTCTATCTGTGCTCAAATCGAGAGGACAGAGGACGAGGAACTGGAGAACGGATCGATCGTCTACTGGTCACGGCGGTTCAAGGATGGGCGATATCCCGGCGGTAGGATTCACTGGCGCATCCCCGTGCGCTGCGGCAAATGCGGCCAGGTGCGCAGGGTATGTACGAGCACGGCACAGTCGCAAGGCTTCACCGGCCTATGTCAATCCTGTACCAGGGTAGAGAGGACAGAGGACGAGGAACTATAGCCTTTCAGATAAACATTTTCCACTCTTCCGCGGAAGAGTAGGCGCATAACCGCCATATCTTGGTCTTTTTACGCAGAATCCGCCAAATATAGAGGGTCAAACGTAGTTTTCGTTATGCAAATTGTAAATCTTTTTCTGAAAGGCTATAGAGAACGGATCGATCGTCTACTGGTCACGGCGGTTCAAGGATGGGCAACGTCCCAGCGGCAGAATTCACTGGCGTGTCCCCGTCCGTTGCGGTCAATGTGGTCAGGTACGTGAGATAGACGCACTCACGGCACAAATGCAAGGTTTCACCGGCCTGTGCTTCTTCTGCGCGATCCAGCATCAGAGAACGCCCAGTGGCAACGCGCTCAAGGTGCAACTGCGGCGCGAGCACGGCCGCTGCCAGATCTGTGGGCTGGCCGAGCCGGACATCCTGGTCGTCCACCACAAGGACGGCGATCGCGAGAACAACGACGAGGGCAACCTGATGGTGCTCTGCCCCAACTGTCACGCCCGCATTCACCGCGGGCGTTGAGCCGGCGCTCAACCGGATCGGCTGGAAGCGATTCCAGCCCAAGGTAATCTCGATTCTGCAAGCCGCACGAGTACAGGCACTACTCGTTTTCCCCATCCCCCCAGCCGGGGACCTCCAGCCGCGTTACCTCTCCATGCACACTTACAGTAGCGCGGAACTTTAACATCCACAGCGTGGTGCGTAGTTCGTCCACATCCACATTGCCCGGCTCGAGGATGCGGTCCATATTCTCGATGGCGTGCTCGATCGAGGCCCGCGTGAACAGGTCTTCCTGGCCGAGCATGTGGATCACCCCGGCGGTGATAAAATCACGCATGGCCAGGATGCGCTCTTGCATCAGTCCCACTATCTGGCGATCCACGTACTCGGCTTCGACGTGGCGCTGAAAATCCCCATCCGGCACGACGTAGTGAGGAACCGTGCCGACATAGACCGCCTTCACCGGTTGTCCCTGCTCGTTAAAGATCAGGTCGGCAAACAATGGTCGTCGAATCACGTGACTCATCTCACCTCTCCCCCGAGCGGCGTCTTAAAGTCGTAGATGGTATCACGTACCGCGAAACGCGCACCACAATCGGTGCAAGAAAGCGTCTCCCCCTCGTCCACCAGGTTGGTCGAACCACAGGTGGTGCAGCGGAAGAAAGCGCCCGGCGGGGCGGCGGGTTTGTCGGCACGGACCGCGCAGCGCACAAAGACGCTGGGCGACAGTTGCCACAGCGGGCCCGTTGGCTGCAACAGCCGGTCGAGCAGTACGAGCAGCCCCGTGGGCGCCACCCGCTTGAGTGGGCCGAGCCGGAAATGGGAGACGGTGCGCATCTTTTGCACCTGCAGCCCGACCTCGGCCAGTATCTCTCGCATCCAGGCCGGATGGAAGTCAAAGTTCAGTTTTACGAACTCGACCGGCTGCCGGTCGAAGGGTGACCAGTCTTGCCGGCGCAGCAGGTAGCGCAGGATCGCCTTCAGGTTGCGCTTGTTGGCGAACTCTAGCACGAACGTGCCGTCGGGCGCCAGAATCTGGGCCACGCCGCACAGCACCGCCGGCGCGTCGGCGGCGTGGTGGAGCGTGCGCACCATCGTCACCGTGTCGAAGAGGCCGGGGGCGAAGGGTAATTTGTAAAAGTCGCCGGCGACGTAGACGTAGCGCGGCCGGCCGCCGGGGCCGGTATTCCCCCACAGTTCCCGGGCCTGCCGCAGTTGCGAGAGCGCATAGTCGAAAAACACCACCTCGTCGTAGCCGCCGTAGAGGGGAGCGAGCCGCCCGTAGCCCGCGCCGATCTCGACCAGACGCCGCCCGGCGGGGGGCAGCAGTCGGTGCAGCGTGGCCCGTTCGACCGCGTCCTCGTACTCCCGCCCCTGCCCCCAGAACTCGTCATAGGCGTAGCCTTCGTAATCGCAGATGGGGAGGTCAGTCACCATCAGACCACCTCCCGTCCACGTTGCAACTGTGCGGGTTCGACATTGACGATGAGACGCCACCTGGCGCTGCGGGCCAGTTCCCGCCGGGGGAACAATCGAGAAAGATAAGCGTAGCCCGAGTTGCCCACGTGCTGTGCCAACACCTCAGTTTGTCCTGCGTCCACGAGATCGAGCAGGTAGCCCAGGCGACGGATGAGCACGTTGCTACGCATCTGCAAAGCATACTCGGCCAGCCGGGCTACGTTCAGTCGCTCCCCGGCCTCGATCAGTGCCTGGGCAATGTCAGGCACCCCCCCGCTATACTGCTCCTGATTCAGACAGTCTATAATCGTCTTCTCCGGCGAGGCGATTTGCACTGGCGTCGCGTCGAGCGTCACTTCTGTGTAGCCAAAGAACTTGTGCGGACGGATGGTGACAAACCGGAAGCGGACTCCCTGGAATTCCAGGTTGCGCTTGCGTCTGGTGGTAGCGACAAAAACCACGTGCGGCAGTTGTTCCGTCAGTCCCCAGTGAGCCAGGGCAGAGCGATATGAGATATAGTAGGGGACAATCAACTGGCTGGCGTAGACAAACTCGTGTTCGGCCCACCCGGCCTGCCCTTCCATCGGGACGACGAGATAGCGGCCCCGCTCAATGCGTGTTAGCCAGCCTTTCTCGTGCAGCCGGGAAAGAATGCGATGGGCATTCTCACGGGTGGTGCTCAATTGGTAAATCGGGGCTTGACAGGCCCTGGTTTTTGTGGTACACCGTATCATAAGCGCGACCACCGGGAGTGCGACCTCCCGATGGCCGCTGACCCCCGTCACCGTCCGAACCGGCGGCAGGGGCTGGGAGGGATTATAGCACCGGTTGGCACTTTGCGCCAGTGTGACGGCTATACCCTTCGAGGCCTGCACAGGGCGGCTCCCCGGTGGGGGGCGCCCTTTTTGCTTTTTGAGGGGCGGCCCCTTTCACCGGCTGGGGGGGTCGCCCTGTGCTTTTTTATGAGTGCGGAAAGGATCAGGCGATGGACGGGTCAGAGTTGAACGCGAGAGAGACTTTTTCTCCTGCGTGACCTCGACCGGCGCACGGGACAAGGAGCGGTTGTGGTTATCCTTTGGAGGAGGGAGGACAAAATGAGCCTGATCGGAGGATGCATTGAGGCGTATGCGAGGATACGGCTGGTGAGGACTGGGCCCAGCCTGAGACAGCGACTGGAATGGAAGATAGCGGGGTGGCACCACCGGGTGGTCGTCGCCCGCCTGAAACACTTTCGGTGATTGCTGGAGCGGGATATGGCCCCGGAAGCGTGGACGACGTTGGAAACGCCGGTGGTGCTGTGCCTGTCCGAAGTGTGCGACACGCTGACACTGACGGAGGAGGAGCGGGCGGGAGTGCTGGGGCCCCGAGGGAGTGCGGGCGCTGGCAGACATCCTGGAGACCCGTGTCGCAGAGGGGCGCGCCATCGTACCCGTTCCCCCTATGGTACACTGGTAAATTGGTAGATTGGTAGATTGGGAAACAGGGAATTGCTTCATTGACTATATTAGCATCATTGGGCAAAAAATACAACCTGGGGAAGCCTCCTCGTCTCCCCATCTCCCTGTCTCCTTAAGGTTTCACGTGAAACATCACATTAGGGTTGGACGAGTACCAGTCCCACTCCCATTCGTTCTAACGCTTCCTCCGCGTAGTAAGTGACGATGGCGCTGGGGTCGTCGAGGGCGGCGCAGAGGGCCGGGACGGCGTCCTCGGGCTGGATGACGCTCAAGGCGCGGGCTGCGCCTGCCCGGGTCAGCGTCTCTCCCTCCTGCAGCGCGGCGACGAGAGCCGAGGCGGCGGGCAGGCCGATGCGGGCCAAGCTGTCGGCGGCGATGCGGGAGACGAGAGGGCTGGGGTCGGCCATGCAACGCACCAGTTCGTCAACGGCTTCCACGGCGCGCAGTTCTCCCAACCCTTGCGCGGCACAGGAGCGCACATCGGCATCGGGGTCGGTCAGAGCAGTGATGAGCAGTTGCCGGGCGGCGGGGGTGGCGATGGCAGCCAGGGCGCGGGCAGCCCACCAGCGGCGGTCGGGATCGGTGTCGGCCAGGAGGTCGCGTAATGGAGGCAGTGCCGCGTCACCCAGGCAGCCCAGGGCCAGCGCGGCTTCCTCGGTGCGGGCGTCGTCGCCGGCGGCGATACTGTCCAGAAGTAGCCTCAACCTCAGCCTCAACCTCAGTCATACATCCATCGCTGCCACACGAGACCGGCGCCCCAGGCCACGGCGCACCCCAGTGTCAGCAGCACGACGCCCAGGCCATCGAGGGCGCTGATGGCGTGTCCCGCATTGAGAAGATAGACCGGCCCTTCATAAGGGTCGGGCAGGATGAGGGCCGCCAGCCCGGCTAGTAGTAGCAGCACGGCCAATGCTGCCATGATGATCACCCGTCGCTGGAGCATACGGTCACTCGGCCGGTGGCGGGACGGGCAGGGCCTCGACGGCCACGTTGGTCCACTTGTCACCCTCTTCAATGAGCATCACGGGGATGTCGTCGCGGATGGGGTATTTGCGGCTGCAATCGGGCTCCTGGCAGACGAGCCAGCAATCGTGGACCAGTTCCAGTTGGCCCGGATCGTCGCCGGGCTTGCGGGTCTCGCCGCTGACGCAGTAGGGGCAGCGCAGGATTTCTAGCAGGTCTTTGCTTACCATTGTGTTGTCCTCCTGGGTGAGTTGTACTGGCATAGTATAGCACAAGTGAGGATAGCGTCAACCCTCAGCCTCCCCACGGCGTCACAGTGAGATAGGGTGTGATGGTGGGGGTGGGGGTCTGGCAGAGGCGCGCTTCTCTCAGCGCGGCGGTGTACCTGGAGGCCGGAGCGCCAATGGAGATGGCGTATTCCACCATCATCTCGGCGTCCGCGCAGCGCCCGACGCCCAGGTAGGCCCGTCCCAACAAGCCAAAGAGGTCGGCGATGGGCTGGTCGGAGTGGACGACGAGGCTGGTGTCGCCGGCCTGCACCAATGCGCGGGCAGCCTCGGACGAACTGACCGCCTCCTGCCAAAAGCCATTCTCCGCGTAGGCCTGGCCCAACGCGAACCAGAGCAGGGCGGGCGGGTCGGGGGTGGCTTCGATCCCCTTGATCAGGGTGCTAATGGCGATGCCGGGTGAGCCCAGTTCGATGGACGCCCAGCCGCGGTAGTAGTGGCGCAGTGGGTCGTCGGGGTGGGCGGCGGCGTACTCGCGGCTGAGGGGCCGCATCCGGCTGGCGTCGTGGGCTGCGCGGGCGGCCAGCCAGCGGGAGCGCAAGGTCTCTGCTTTTAGACCGGGGGCCAGGGTATGGTCGAAGGCCTCCAGCGCCCGGCGGGGACGGGCCAGCAGGCGCAGCGTCTCACCGCGCAGCGCGTAGGCCGGGGCGCTGGTCGGGTCGGCTTCCAGCGCACCGTCGGCCTCGGCCAGCGCCGAGCGGGGTTTCCCCTGCGCCAGGTAGACGGCGCCGCGCGCGACATAGGCCGGCGCAAAGTCAGGCGCAAGTTGGATGGCCCAGGTGAAGGATTGTAACGCCTCTTCGGTGTCGCCCGCTTCCTGGTGGGCCAAACCCTCCTCGTAGTAGGTCTGTGCGCTGACAGAGAAGGGGGTGGGGGTGGGAGTGAAGGTGGGAGTGATGGCGCGGGTGGGCAGCCGTTCGGGCGTGGCGGGCGTGGCGGACGGGGACGCGCAGGCGGCTAGTAGCAACAGTACGAGACAGAGGGAGATGAGATAGGTTGGACGCATCAGTGACCTCGGCGCTGTAGGTCGCGCTGGGCCGGCAGATTTCCGGCGCTCTCGGCGGCCCGCACGCCGCGCACGATAGCCTCAACGACGACCTCGGCAGCGTAGGCCCCGATCAGGTTGACATCGGCGCGTTTGTCACCGGTGGCCAGCGCAAAGAGCGTGTCTCCATCGAACATTGTGTGGGCCGGGCGCACTGCCCGCGCGATGCCATCCTGCGCCATGTGCGCTACCTTGTTGACCTCTTCCTTGGTCAGCCGGGCGTTGGTCGCCACGACGCCGATGACGGTGCTGGACGTTGTCCTGAGCCTTGTCCTGAGCCCCGTCGAAGGGCTGTCGAAGGAGGCGAAGCGCAGGACGGTCTTGCCGATAAAGGTTTTCATCGTCGCCAACGTGTCGGCCAGTTCGTCGGAGCGGAGTTTGCGTGCCCCGGCCAGGATGTCGCCCGTGGCCGGGTTCACCACGTCGCCAAAGGCGTTGACCGCAACGAGCGCCCCGACCACCAGCCCGCCCCCCAGGGAGACGGCGGCGCTTCCCAGGCCCGATTTCATTGCCCGCCTGGGCCCCAGGATTTTGCCGACGGTGGCGCCGGCGCCCGCTCCCACGTTTCCCTCGGCCACGGGCCCGCCGGTGGCGGCCTGGCAGGCGGCGTAACCCATCTCGGCGTCAGGTCGCGCGTTCGCGTCGCCCAGGTCGAGGTCAAAGAGGATGGCGGCGGGCACGATGGGCACCCTGGCCACGCGGGCATCGAACCCCACGCCACGCTCCTCCAAGTAGCGCATCACCCCATCGGCGGCGGCCAGCCCAAAGGCGGAGCCGCCTGCCAGGAGCACGGCGTGGGCCTTTTGCACCAGGTGGAGGGGGCGGAGCAGGTCAGTCTCGCGGGTGCCGGGTGCGCCGCCCCACTGGGCCACGCCGCCCACGGCTCCCTGCTCGCACAGGACGACGGTGCAGCCGGTCAGCCCCACCGGGTCGGTGGCGTGGCCCACACGGATGCCGGGGACGGCGGTGATGGTTTCAGGTGTGGTTGTCATATTTACACTCCTTCCACAGCCGCTAGCAGGCCGGCGACGCGCTCCAGCACAGCCTCGGCCACGGCGGCCTTGCTCATCAGTGGCAGTTCCTCCACGCTGCCATCCCGCCCGATCAGCACCACGCGGTTGGTCTCCACACCAAAGCCCGCGTCGGGAGCGGTCACGTCGTTGGCGACGATGAGGTGCAGGTGTTTGGCGCTCAATTTGGCGCGAGCGTTCTCCATCAGGTTCTCGCTCTCGGCGGCAAAGCCGACCACGACGCGCGGGAAGCCGGTCTCTGTCCGCTGCCGGGCGACGGCGGCGAGGATGTCTGGTGTGCGGGCCAGGCGCAGGGTCAGGTCTCCCTCTCCCTTTTTGATTTTCTGCGAGGCGGCGACGGCCGGGCGGTAGTCGGCCACGGCGGCGGTCATCAGCAGCGCGTCGGCCTGCTCCACGGCGGAGAGAACGGCGTCGTGCATCTCCTGGGCGGTGGTGACGACGATGCCCTTCGCACCGACAGGGGTGGGGAGCGCGACTGGGCCGGTGATGAGCGTCACGGCTGCGCCCCGGTCGAGGGCGGCCAGGGCCAGCGCGAAGCCCTGCCGCCCGGAGGAGGGGTTGCTGAGGAAGCGCACCGGGTCCAGGTGCTCGCGCGTGGGCCCAGCGGTGACGACGACGCGGCGGCCGGCCAGGGGGCCATCGCGGCCCAGTACCAGGCGGATGTGCCCTAGTAGTTCCTCTGGCTCCATCATTCGGCCTTCCCCCTCCAGGCCTGAGGCCATGCGCCCGCGAACCGGCCCGGCAAAGTGGGCGCCGCGCTGGCGCAAGGTGTTCACGTTTGCCTGCGTGGCCGGATGGGCCCACATTCCGCCGTCCATCGCCGGGGCCAGCAGGAGGGGGCAGCGGGCCGCCAGCGCGGTGGCGGTCAGCAGGTTGTCGGCCAGACCGGCCGCCAATTTCGCCATCGTGTGGGCAGTGACGGGCGCGATGACCAGCAGATCGGCTACCTCGGCCAGGCCAACGTGGGCGATGTGGGTGGGCCCGGGGGGATGCCACATGTCGGTGTAGGCTGGCCGGCCGGTCAGCGCCTCAAATGTCAGCGGCGCGACGAAGCGGGCGCCGGCCTCGGTCAGGACGACGTCCACGAGTGCGCCGGCCTGGGTCAGGTGGCTGGCCAGCGTGGCGGCTTTGTAGGCGGCAATGCTGCCGGTGACGCCCAGGAGGATGTGTTTGTCTTTGAGCAGGGAACCAAGTTCCATTCGCGTGCCCTCAAGAATCTTCGAGTTGCTTCTCCGTCCAGGCTAACAACCGTTCGGCGTGAGTCAGCATATCCCGTGCCATCGAGGCAGTGATGGGGCCCGCGCCGTACTGGGCTGTGGTCTTGCGCTCCAACAGCCGGCGCAAGTGCTGTGCTGCCTGCCGCACCCCTTCCAGTTCGCTGCCGTGGGCAAGGAGCAGTTCTATGGCTGCCGCGTGATCTTCGTCTCGGGCCACCACGCCGGCTACCCGCGCCACCACTGCGTCGGCGGCGGCGATGGCGCAGGTGGGGGCGATGGCGGCCACGGCGGCCCAATCTTGCTCTGCGGCGGAACGCTGCATCGCCCGCAGGGTCTGTTGGGAACGCCGCAAATAGTTCTGCCAGGCGGCTGACCCGACTGTGCGGATGCGCGCCGCGTCGGAGCGCCGGCTGCGGCGTCTGGCTTTTTTGACCATCACACTGCCTCCGCCTGCTCGCGCAATAGGCGCCGGGGGGACGTGCCTCTGACGACCACGCCATCCCGCAGGGCCTCCACCAACCACTTTTCACCGCGCTGTATCCTGGTGGCCAGTTCGCCCCTGGACAAAGCCCGAACCGAAATCACCCCGTAACGCCGGAGCATGTCCGCATCGCGCTGCCATAGACATTCGGTAGCCCGTCGAGCATCGTCGGCTGTGGGCGTCACCAGGAGGACATCCAGGTCAGAGCGCCAGGTATCCTCCCCCCGCGCCACGCTGCCGTAGATCAGCGCCATATTCAGGGGAACGTCCATCCCGGCCAGCAGGTCGGCGATGGCGGCGTCCCGTTGAGCCCTCTCTGCCGCGAACAGGGGACGCAGTGCCCGTTCCACCAGGGCGTGGTGCTCGTTCAGGCGGTAGTAGTGGGCGCGCCCGGCCACGCGATAGAGCACGACCAGTGTGTCGGCTAACTCTTTCAAGGCCCGGTGAGTGGGCGTCTCCCCCATCCCGATGGCGCGAGCGATTTCCCGCCCGGTGTGCTCGCCCCCGACGGTGCAGAGGTAGCGCAGGATTCTCAGCCGGGCCTGGCTGTTGAGCAGGTCGTCCAGTGGGTGGGTATAGCGCATGATTTCCACCTTCCTATGTGCTAATTATAGCACATAGGCTTGGGAGGTGCAAGTAGAACTTGTGTTCAGTTCGTAGATGATGCGCAACCCGTGCAACGTCAGCCACGGATCCACCACGTCTATGACCTCGGTCTCGCGGGCGATGGTCTCGGCCAGTCCCCCGGTGGCGACGACGCGGGTATCCGGCCCCAACTCGGCCTTGAAGCGGGCCACCATCCCTTCCACCAGGCCGACGTAGCCGAACAGGAGCCCCGACTGGATGCTGTGGGCGGTGTTGCGCCCAATGGCCGACGGCGGGCGGGCCAGTTCCACGCGGGGTAGTTTGGCAGTGCGCTCGAACAGGGCCTGGGCGGCGATGCCGATGCCG
>JADHWW010000139.1 GCA_016783285.1 Anaerolineae bacterium | reverse complement strand
CCGTTTGGTGCAAGCGGACGTGGACATGGTGGTGCTCAGCACGGCCATCGAAGCCCCGCACGACGCCAGTCGAGTGGCTTCCCTCTTTGGCTTGAGCCTCTCCGAGGACGGCTTCTTCGCCGAAGCGCATCCCAAAATGCGCCCGGTGGAGACGAACACCGACGGGGTGTTTCTGGCCGGCTGTGCCCAGGGGCCCAAGGACGTGCCCGACACGGTGGCCCACGCCGGCGCGGCAGCGTCTATGGCGCTGGCGCTGATGGACAAGGGCGAGGTTACGATCTCACCGACGGTTTCGCACGTGTTGACCCGTTATTGTATGGGATGTGGCAAATGCGTCGTCGTCTGTCCATACACGGCCATCAGTCTAGGCGAAGACGATAAAGCGAGCGTCAACGCTGCACTGTGCAAGGGGTGTGGCTCCTGCGCCGCAGCCTGCCCGTCAGACGCCATCACGCCGCTACACTTTACCGATGACCAATTGGTCGGGCAGATTATGGGGGTGCTCTATGAGCAAGTCGTCATCTAACGCAATCGAGGGATTTGAACCCAAGGTTGTCGCGTTTATGTGTAACTGGTGTTCCTACGCCGCGGCCGACAGTGCCGGCGTGGCGCGGATACCGTCGCCGCCCAATGTCCTGCCGGTGCGCGTGATGTGTTCCGCGCGCGTCTCGGCCGAGTTGATCCTGAAAGCGTTCACGTCTGGTGCTGACGGCGTAATCGTGCTGGGGTGCCACGTCGGTGATTGTCACTACGATAGCGGCAACCATCGCACGGCCAAGCGCATCCCGCTCTTGCGCAAGTTGCTGATCTACATGGGTGTCGAGCCTGACCGGCTGCGGCTCAAGTGGGTTTCCGCCGCCGAGAGCCCGCAATTCGCCCAGGTGACTACAGAGTTCGTCGAGGACGTGCGCGCATTGGGGCCGCTTTCGGCGCCGCTACGAATGGAAGGAGGTGCACCTTGATCGAAGAACTCGGCGCCAAGGTGCGGGAACTGTTAGAAAGTGAGACGGTAGAATGTGTGATCGGCTACGAGGTCGGGCCGACGGGCCGTGTGCGCCCGGCGTTCATCCACGAACCAGACGAGGTTGGCCGGCTGGTCTTTAACACCCGCTGTGACCATAACCTGGTCACCTACCTGAATCGGCGCAACAAGCCGCGCAAGAAAGGCGAGGAGGTGCCAACCACAGGGATTCTGGTCAAGCCGTGCGATGCGCGTTCGCTGCAGGTGCTGCTCAATGAGAATCAGGTACAGCGCGACAAGGTTTACATCATTGGCGTGGCCTGCCCGGGGATGCAGAACGCCGACGGCACGCCAGAGGCGCGATGCGCGCGTTGTGATCAACGGGTGCCTTTGCTCTACGATGCGCTCTTCGGCGAACCGCCAGAGGTCTCTGACATCGCTGATACCTACGCCGACGTGGAGGAAATGGAGGCGCTGCCACGAGAGGATCGGCTGGCTTACTGGCTAAGCGAACTTGACCGCTGCATCCGCTGTTACGCCTGTCGTCAGGCCTGTCCTGGCTGTTTCTGCGACGTCTGCGAAGCCGAGCGCGACGATTCGCTGTGGGTGGGCATTGCCGACAGCATCCCGGAGAAGGCGTTCTTCCACGTTATCCGGGCCTTCCACCTGGCAGGTCGCTGCGGTGAATGTAATGCCTGTGAAATGGTTTGCCCGATGGGTATCCCGCTCAGCCTCTTCAACCGCAAGATCGTCAAGGAGGTCGAGCAGATGATGGGAGGCTACCGCGCCGGCCTGAGTGACGAACCCACGCCCCTGGTCACGAGACTCACAGGCGAGGAGGACATTGATGAGATTCATTAACACACAGACGTTGCGTGATTGGCTCAATGCACTGGCTCAGCAGGTGGCGCTCATCGCACCGGTGGAGACTGAAATCGGTGAAGCGCCGGGGCTGGCCCATCCACCCGCTGCGGGGATGTATGCGCTCTACCGGCCTGTGGGCAGCGCCGATGAGATCGCGTGGGATTTCCAGCGCACGGTTATGTCAGCCCGCGAGTTTCTCTTTCCCAAAACCGAAACGCTCTTTACCATCAAGACTGATGCCAGCGGTGAGGTTACACTGCACGAGACAAAGATGGAAGGGCAGCAGGTGATCTTTGGCATCCGCCCTTGCGACGCACGCGGTATGCGCGTACTGGACGCGATAATGCTGGAGCAGGAGCCGGCCGATGTCTACTACGCCCAACGCCGCCGCAACACGACGTTGGTGGGGCTGTCCTGCCCCGAGATGTGGGAGAATTGCTTCTGCACCAGTGTGGGCGGCGCACCAAATAGCAGTAAAGACGTGGACATCCTGTTGACCCAGGTCGAGGATGGCTACGCCGTGCAAATCGTCACCGCAAAGGGCGAGAGACTCGCTCAAGGGATGGCGCTGCAAGAGGTGGAGGGGCTGGTGCTGCCGGAGCCGAGACTCAACGAAACGTTCGAGACGCCGACGGAACAGCAGTGGCTGGACTCGTTCAACGACGTTTACTGGGAGAGGGTGGGCGAGCGGTGCCTGAGTTGCCGCGCTTGCGTCTACGTCTGCCCGACCTGCCGCTGCTTCGATGTGCGCGATGAGAAGGTGGTTCACCCTGACGGCAGTGGCATCACGCGGCGGGTGCGCGGTTGGGATAGTTGCCAGGGCGTGAATTATCGCACTGTGGCTGGTGGAGCCAACCCGCGTGCCAACCCCGATCAGCGGTCGCGCAACCGCTTTTACTGTAAATTCTACTACGTTCCCACAGATTACAACGTGGCCGTCGGATGTGTGGGCTGTGGACGATGCATCGCTGTCTGTCCTGTCAACATAGATATCAGCGAGGTGCTACGCGATCTGGCACAGAGGGAGGAAGCATGATGGAAAATCCCAAATCCCAAATCCCAAATCCCATGCGTCCTTATCTAGGGACTTTGGTTGGCACGAGGAAACTGGCCACAAACATCCGGTTGTTTCAGATTGAACTCGATGACCCGGCAGAGCGGGCCAGGTTCTCCGTCTGGAAACCGGGGCAGTTTCTCTTCTTCTCTGCTCTTGGCGTGGGCGAAGCGCCATTCGGGTTTGCCAACATCCCTGAGTGTGGCCCTGCTATCGAGGTCGCTATCAACGATGTGGGTCACGTGACCCGCCACATCCACATGCTGCCGCTGGGTTCTACAGTGGGCATCCGTGGCCCTCTGGGCAATCACTTTCCAATGGATGAGATCAAGGGGCAGAATATCGTCGTGTTAGGCGGTGGCATCGGCGGCGCCCCCCTGCGTCCAGTCATTCAGTATATCCTGAACCACCGCGCTGACTATGGTAGCCTGACCATCTTTTGGGCAGCGCGCAGCCCCGATCTGCTGGTCTTTACCGACGAATACGACGAGTGGAATAGTGCGCCCGATACAGAGATGCACGTCACCATTGACCGGCCGGCGGAGGGATGGACGGGCAACGTGGGGTTGATCACCCAGATTCTGGAGCAAGTTGCCCCGTCGCCGGAGAACGCTACCACCATCACCTGCGGCCCGCCCATCATGATCTACTTTGTCGGCAAGACGTTGAACAAGTTGGGCTTTTCGGAAGACCAAATGTTGATCACGCTTGAAGCACGTATGCACTGCGGCGTTGGCAAGTGCGGTCGCTGCAACATGGGCGAAAAACTCGTCTGCCTGGACGGCCCGGTCTTCCGCCAATCAGAGGTCAGTACGTTCCTGGAGAGTTTCCTGTAAGACCGGACGACTCGAGTTCGTCCCTGGGGCAGACACACGGGTCTGCCCCTACCCCAAATTATTGAGAAGATACCCTACGAGGAGGTAAAGATAGAGAGAGTAAAGAGACGAACACGGCACATCGTTGGGGGACGCTCGAACAAAATCAGCGTCTCCCTGTATGACAAATTGGATTTTGAAATAACACAAAAGGAGATTTCAGAATGATAAAGACAGATGCATTGATCATCGGCGGCAGCGCCGCTGGACTCACGACGGGGATCACCATCAGGCGTCACTATCCCGATACCAGGATCACCCTCATCCGCAAGGAGCAGCAGGTAATGATCCCGTGTGGCATCCCGTACATCTTTGGCACGGTGGGCTCCACGGACAACAACCTGATCCCGGATGCGGCGCTCTCCCAGAACAACATTTACCTGATTGTTGATGAGGTCACCTCCATAGACCGGGAGGCGAAAACGGTCGCCACGGCCGGTGGAGAGACCATTGGCTACGAGAAACTCTTCCTGACCACCGGCTCCGTGCCGCTCGTCCCCCCTCTGCCCGGCGTGGACCTGGAGGGCGTGTTCAGCATCAAGAAGGACGTGCCGTACCTGAACAGCCTCCTGGCCGCCCTGGACGAGGCCGAAGACGTGGTCGTCATCGGCGGGGGCTTCATCGGGCTGGAGATGGCCGACGAGTGCAAGAAGCGGGGCCTGAACGTCACCGTGGTCGAGATGCTTCCTCATTGCCTCTTCCTGGTCTTTGACGAGCACATCTGTGTACACATGGAGGAGGTACTCGCCGAACAGGGCATCAAAGTGATGACGAACAACAAGGCGACGGCCATCCTGGGAGACGGCAAGGTCAAGGGTGTGAAACTCGACAGCGGCGAGGAATTAAAGGCCGACGTCGTCATCTTCGGAATCGGGGTACGGCCTAACGTGAAACTCGCTCAGGACGCCGGGCTAAAGATGGGTGAACGGCGGGACGTATGGGTGGACCGCTATATGCGCACCAGCGACGATGACATCTTTGCCGTGGGAGACTGCGCGGGAAAGACTGACTTTATCACCAACAAGCCCTCCGCCCTGCGGCTGGCCTCCATCGCCACGATTGAGGCGCGCATCGCGGGGGCTAACTTTGGTGAGTTGAGGCGCGAGAACGTGGGCGCTGTTGGCGTGTTCTCCACCAAGATCGGTGGCCTGTCGCTGGGGATGGCGGGCATGCGCGCCAAGACGGCCCAGGAAGCGGGTCTCGACGTCGTCGTGGGTACGATGGAGACGGTTGACAGGCACCCCGGCGGTATGCCCGGCGCGGCAAAGATGCGGGTAGACCTGGTCTTTCACAAGTGGTCGTGCAGACTCATCGGCGGCCAGGTCTCCGGTGGCGACAGCGTGGGTGAGTTCGTGAACATCGTCGCGGCTGCCATCGCGGCCGGAGCGACCGCCGACGAAGTCGCGACCTTCCAGATGGGCACTCATCCCGCGCTCACCGCTTCCTGCATCGCCTATCCACTGGTGAACGCCGCCGAACTGGCCCTGAAGCAGATGCGTTAGCGAACGCAGCGTCTCAGCGCTACGCGGCACGCTGACATATCTAGTTTGGTAGATTGGTGATTGGTAGGTTGGTCTCCTCGACCAATCTACCAATCTACCTTTTGGCCTTTTTCCCTTATTGGTAGTACAATATGCGTATGAACTATTTGATACTACCAACAGGAGAAACGTGATGCGTGTCTATACTCAACGGGTACAAACTGTCCTCACTGCCCAGCAGTATGCTCTATTGCGACAGTTGTCCAAAGAACAGAAAAAGCCCGTCAGTGTCCTGGTCCGCGAGGCAGTGGAGCAAGTCTACTTCAAGCAGGCTGTCTTGCGTCGTCGCCGCACTGCCCTAAAGAGCCTGCTATCCTTGAACGCTCCGGTCTCCGATTGGGAGCAAATGGAGGAAGAGATCATCAAGGGAGTACTGGATGAGTAAAGAGGTCTTCTTCCTGGATGTAAATGTCCCGATGTATGCGGCAGGAGCGGAGCACCCTTACAAGACCTCCTGTGTTTGGTTGATGACAGAGATCGCTGAAGGGCACATCGCCGTAGCCATTGACACCGAAATCATCCAGGAGGTCTTGTATCGCTACGGGGCTTTGGAGTGCTGGCGGATTGGGACGACGATGGCAACTAATTTGCTGGACATTGTCCCGACTGTTTATCCGGTTCTCGTTGCCGATGCGCGCAAATCTGTTGAACTCTTCAGGCGATACGCCAAACAAGGGGTCAAGGCCAGAGATCTCGTCCACGTCGCTGTGATGTCGAACAACGGGTTGACAAAGATCATCTCCACCGACGTCCATTTCGACTGCATCGAGGGCATTGTCCGCCTCGACCCACAAACGATGTTTGCTGAGAAGGGGAGGTAGGAGAAGCAAGGATGTGTTGACCTTTGGCGAGATGTGCACGCCCACAGCGGCAGCGACTATCCCTCGTGCCGTGGAGTCCGTGTTGACCGAGTTGGAGGTATGTAGCCTTGCTTCATCAGAAACAAAGGGGGTGTATACTATGAGACAAGTACTTGACAAAACATCGCTGGATGGATGCCTGGAGCGGCTGGTGGCCGACTATCAGGTCATCGGGCCAAAGGCGAAGGGTCCCAAATTCGCTTTTGGCCCGATCACCGATCCGGCCCAACTGCGGCTCGACTACGATACGACTATCCTGCCGCCCAAGAAAGTGCTACAGCCTCCCCAGGAACGGCTGGCCACTTTCACTCTGGGGGGGGAGCCGCGGGTGGAGCCGGTCATTGAGGCTGGCCCGACGGTGCTCCTGGGCGTGCACACGTGCGACCTGCACGCCATCGGACTGCTGGACAGGGCCTTTTCTCAGGAGTACCCCGACGCTCACTATCTGGAGCGGCGGCGGCAGACCATCATCGTCAGCCTGGAGTGCCTGGAGCCCTGCGACGAACATTCCTTCTGCAAGAGCATGGGCACACTGACCATCGGCGAGAGGTACGACCTGCACCTGACCGACCTGGGATCGGCCTACGCGGTGGACGTGGCGACGGAAGCGGGGGCGGCGCTCCTGGAAAAGTACGCCCAGGCCCGACTCGCCACCGACGCCGACGTGCGCTGTCTGAATGAGGTGCTCGGCGCCAAGTGGCCCCGTTTCACCTATCGTCTGGACTTTGATGCAGCCGAACTGCCGGCCCTGCTGGGCGCTGCCTACGACCATCCCCTGTGGGAGGAACTGGGGGAGCGTTGCCTATCTTGCGGTTCGTGCACCAACGTCTGTCCCACCTGCTACTGCTTTAACGTCTTCGACGAGGTGAACATGGCACTGACTGAGGGGGAACGGCATCGTCGCTGGGATTCCTGCCAGTTGGACGAATTCGCCCGCGTGGCCGGTGGCGAGAACTTTCGCCAGGCCCGCTCGGCTCGCCAGCGCCATCGTTTCATGCGCAAGGGGAAGTACATCTACGAAAAGTTCGGCGAATTAGGCTGCGTGGGTTGTGGTCGCTGTATCCGCACCTGCGTAGCGAACATCAGCATCGTCGAGGGTTTCAATGCCATCTACGAGACAGCAGGAGGGAACGGACGATGACGACAAGCACTTCGACAAGGCTCAGTACAAGCACTTCGACAGGGCTCAGTACAAGCACTTCGACAGGGCTCAGTACAAGCATCTATACACCCGAGATGGCCCGTCTGGTCAACGTGGAACAGATGACCGAATTGGAAAAACTGTTCACCATCGAGTTGCCGGGCGGACGCGATTTGGGTCACGACCCGGGACAGTTCGTAATGCTCTCAATACTGGGTGTGGGCGAGGCCCCCATCTCCATCACCTCGTCGCCCAGCCGCTCCAACGGCGCCTTCCAACTCTGCGTGCGGAGCGTGGGCGATGTGACCAACGCGCTGCACGCGCTGCAGCCGGGGGATGAGGTTGGCATTCGCGGCCCCTTTGGTCACGGCTTCCCCATCGAAAAGATGCGCGGCAAGGACGTGCTCTTCGCGCCGGGCGGTCTGGGGCTGGCTCCGCTCCGTTCGCTGATCAACCAGGTACTCGACGAGCGCGGCTTTTTCGAGCGCGTGATCATCCTCTACGGGTCCAAGCGGCCGGCCGAACTGCTCTTTTGCGACGAGGTGGAAGAATGGATCGCCCGCGACGACGTCGAGTGCCACGTCACGGTAGACTGTTTGGACGAGACGTGGGATGAGCGCGAACCGTTCATGTGTAGCGAGGGCGTCATCACCACTCTCTTCCCTCGGATTGCCGTGGACCCGCGCAACACCGTCGCTGCCACCTGTGGCCCGCCCGTCATGTACCGCTTCGTGCTGAAGGAACTGCTCGGCAAAGGCATCCCGGAGACGCAGATTTACCTCTCACTGGAGCGGCGGATGAAGTGCGGCGTGGGCAAGTGCGGTCATTGCCAGATCAATGGTCTGTATTGCTGCCAGGATGGCCCCGTTTTCACCTACGCTCAGATCAAGGGCGTCGAGGAGGCACTGTGATGAAAAATCCCAAATCCCAAATCCCAAATCCCAAGCCGAAGGTGGCTTTCTTTGACTTTGCGTGCTGTGAAGGATGCCAGTTGACGGTCCTCGATGCGCTCCAGACCCACCTGGATTTGCTCGACGCAGTGGAGATCGTTCAGTTCCGCGAGGCGATGACCGAGAAGGGAGAGGACTACCAGATCGCGTTCATCGAGGGCTCTTGCACCCGCGCTTCCGACGAGGCGCGCCTGAAGAGAATCCGCGAACAGGCCGGCATCGTCGTCGCGCTGGGGGCCTGTGCCCACCTGGGAGGCATCAACGCGCTCAAGAACCTGCACCCGCTGGAGAACGTTCGCCGCTGGGTCTATGGGGACCAGGCGGACTGGTACGAGACTTACCCGGCCCGGCCCATCAGCGCCGTGATCGAGGTGGACGCCGCCATCCCCGGCTGCCCCATTGACCGGGAAGAGTTCATCGCGGTGGTCAAGGCGGTGCTCCTGGGCAAGAGTCTGCCCATTCCCGACTATCCCGTCTGCGTCGAATGTAAATTGAAGGAGAACGTGTGCCTGTTCCACGTCGGCAAGTTCTGCCTGGGGCCGGTGGTGCGGGCTGGCTGCGGGGCTATCTGCCCCACGTTCGGCAGTGGCTGCGAGGGCTGCCGGGGGCTCATCCCCAACCCCAACGAGAACGCGATGAAAGACGTGCTGGCCGAGGCCGGCCTGACCGTGGAAAATATTCTGTCTCGCTTCACCATGTTCAATGCGTACCAGATGCAGGAGCGAGCGGCTGAGAAGGAGGGGAAATGACTACTTTGAAGATTGACGTACATCACGTGACTCGCGTCGAGGGACATGGCAACATCGTCGTAGACACCCGCAACGGTGAGATCAAGGAATGTCGCTTTGAAGTCGTCGAGGCCCCGCGCTTTTTCGAGGCGTTCGTGCGCGGCCGGCCTTACCATGAACTCAGCCACATCACCTCCCGCATCTGCGGCATCTGTAGCGTGGGCCACGCCACCGCCAGTCTCCGCGCCACCGAGAAGGCGCTGGGGGTTGAGCCACCGGAGCAAACGGTGCTTCTCCGCAAACTCAACTTCCACGGCGAGATGATAGACAGTCACGTCTTGCACACTTACTACCTGGTCGCGCCGGATTTCCTCGGCGTCGGCTCTGTCATCCCACTGGCAGCGACCCACCGGGAAGTGGTGGAGCGGGCATTGCGGATCAAAAAACTCTCCGGCGACCTGTGCGCAATGATCGGTGGCCGCCACACGCATCCCGTTGCGATGGCCGTCGGCTGCTTTACCCACACGCCCACCGCAGAAGAGTTGCGGGAGATGCGGGCCCGGCTGGTGGACGCCCGCGCCGACGTGGATGAGACGGTGGCGTTGTTCGCCACCCTGCCCTGGCCCGAGTTCGAGCGAGAGACGGAGTACGTCTCCCTCAAGAAGGACGACGAGTACGCTTTCATTGACGGCACCGTCGTCACCTCCGACGGTTTCTCCTATCCCATCGAGGATTACAGGGATGTGACCAACGAAGAGTGCGTGCCTTTCTCCACGGCCAAGTGGACCCACCACAACCGCGAGTCCTACATGGTCGGTGCGCTGGCGCGCGTGAACAACAACTTTGACCAACTGCACCCTCGCGCCCGGGAGGCGGCAGGCAAACTGGGGCTGAAGCCTATCTGCTACAACCCCTTCCTCAATTCTGCCGCCCAGGTGGTGGAGATGGTCCACTGCGTGGAAGACAGCATCCGTATCAGCGATGAGTTGCTGACGCGCGGTATCCAGCCCGAGCAGCCGCCGGAGGTCAAGGTGCAGGCCGGAGAGGGCGTCGGCTCTTGCGACGTGCCCCGAGGCACCCTCTTCCACAACTATGTCTACGACGAGGATGGTATCTGTGTCGAGGCCAACTGCATCATCCCCACCAACCAGAACATGGCCAATCTGAACTACGACATGCAGGCGCTGGTGCCGCAGATCATGGACAAGCCGCAGGATGAGATTCGGCTGACGCTGGAGATGCTGGTGCGGGCCTACGACCCGTGCATCTCCTGCTCGGCTCACTTCCTCACGGTAGAGTTTGTATGAGCGAACTCATCCTCGGCCTGGGGAATCCGCTACGAGGAGATGATGGCGTAGGTTGTCGCGTGGCTGAGGAACTGGCGCGGCGGGAACTGCCGCCGGGCGTCCAGGCGCTCGACGGTGGCGCGGCCGGCCTGAGGCTGCTCGATCTGCTGGAGGGGTGGGAGCGTGTCGTGATCGTGGATGCCGCCGAGATGGGGCGGAGGCCGGGCGAGTTCGTGCGCTTCACCCCGACCGATGTCCGGTTGGTCTCCGCGTCCGACCGTCCTTCGACGGGCCCTTCGACTATGCTCAGGACAAGCTCAGGACATCGCTTCTCCCTCCACCATGTCGGCTTGAGCGAGGTGTTGGCGCTGGCCGACGCGCTGGGCCGGACCCTGCCAGAGATGGTGATCTTTGGCGTCCAGCCGGCCAGGGTTGGCTGGGGCGAGGGGTTGAGCCTGGCTGTGGAAGCGGCGCTCCCGGCCTTAATCGCCATAGTGCTGGAGGAAGTGAAGGGGCGAAAGTGATACGGACGGGAGAGCGGTAGTGCACGAACTGAGCGTCACCCAGAGCATGCTCGACCTGGCCCTGGAGTACGCCGGGCGAGCCAGCGCTAAGCGCATCACGCACATCAACCTGGTCATCGGCGAATTGTCCGGCATCGTGGACGAGAGCGTGCAGTTCTACTTTGACTTTGTCAGCAAAGGCACGCTGGCCGAAGGGGCGCAACTGGCGTTCGAGCGGCAGCCGGCCCGTTTCCGCTGCCGCGCCTGCGGCCACGAGTTCGCGCTGCAGGACGGCAACTGGGCCTGTCCCGCCTGCCAGGCGCTGGGCGGCGAGTTCATCGCCGGGCGAGAGTTTTATATGGAGAGTATTGAGGTGGAGTGAGAGGGCGATATGACCGAACGAGAACTGGCACGTCTCATCGCTGAGAAAGGGCGTAACCGGCACTATATTCTGTCTTGATGTTGCCGGATTATTGCCGGATTATTGCCGGATTGTTGCCGGATTATTGCCGGATTATCAGATGATTATCGAATGATTCCCTGGGGATTCGCGGCTTGGCGATGGCACGCAAATGGCACGCGAATGGCACGCAAAATGGCACGCGGATGGCACGCAAGGGAGGCACACGTTGAAAGTAGAAATCGTCAAAGATATCTTGAGCGCCAACGAGCAGATCGCGCAGGAAAACCGGCGCTTGTTCGACGAAAAAGGCGTCTTCGTCCTGAACGTGATGGCCGCGCCCGGTGCGGGCAAGACGAGCCTCATTGAGTGCACCATCGAACCGCTGCAAGACCGGCTGCGCATCGGCGTGATTGAGGGCGACGTCGCCTCAACCATTGACGCCGACCGCATCGCCCGCCTGGGTATTCCGGTGGTGCAGATCAATACCGGCGGGACCTGCCACCTGGACGCCAACATGGTGCGCGTTGCCTTGCCCAGATTGCCCCTCAATGAGACCGACCTCTTGCTCATCGAGAATGTGGGCAACCTCATCTGTCCCACCGCCTTCGCCCTGGGGGAGCACCTCAAGGTCATGATCGCCAGCACGCCCGAGGGGGATGACAAGCCGTACAAGTATCCAGGCATGTTCAGCATCGTGGACGTGCTGGCGCTCAACAAAGTAGACCTGTTGCCCCTGTTGGAATTTGACCTGGACTACTTCCATCGCGGCGTCGAGGCGTTGAATCCCGACGTTGCCTTCTTCTCCATCTCCTGCAAGACGGGGGAGGGAGTGCAGGAGTGGGTTGACTGGCTGGTCGAGAGGTGTCGGGCGGGTTGATGCGGCGGACGATCAGCGTGCGCGGCGTGGTGCAGGGAGTCGGCTTCCGGCCATTTGTCTACCGGTTGGCGCACGAGCACGGGTTGGCCGGCTGGGTGCTCAATCATTCCGGCGGGGTGGAGATTGAGGCCGAGGGTCCGGCGGCCGCGCTGGCCGCGTTCGTGCGCGACCTGGAAGGCAAGACCCCGCCGCTGGCACGCATCGAAGGCATCGAGGTTGCCGACGTGCCGCCGGCCGGCTACACGACCTTTGAGATCCGCCACAGCGTGGCCGAGGTAGGGGCGGGGTTACCCCGCCCCTACCAACTCATCTCCCCCGACATCGCCACCTGCCCCGATTGCCTGCGCGAGTTGCTGACCCCGTCCGACCGCCGCTATCGTTACCCCTTTACCAATTGCACCAACTGTGGCCCGCGCTTTACCATCATCGCCGACATCCCCTACGACCGCCCGCTGACCACCATGCGGGATTTTATAATGTGCCCGCAGTGCCAGGCCGAGTACGACGACCCGCTCGACCGCCGCTTCCACGCCCAACCCAACGCCTGCCCGGTCTGCGGCCCGCAGGTCTGGTTGGTCTCAAGTTCCAACACAGCCCAGGCGGATGCCGAAACTTGTTTCGGTTGCGCGGAGACGGATCTCCACTGTCCAGAACGCCAACAAGATTTCGGCGAGCTCAATCGAGCCGTTGGCGCTTCCACGACGGGAGGCGCTGATGTCATAGTCCATGCCGCCCGACTGCTGCAAGAAGGGGCTGTTCTCGCCATCAAGGGACTGGGCGGCTTTCACCTGGCCTGCGACGCTACCGACGAAACGGCCGTGTGCACGCTGCGGGAGCGCAAGGGGCGCCCGGCCAAGCCGCTGGCAGTGATGATGGCCACACTGGAGGAAATCAAACAACATTGCTGGGTCTCGGAGAAAGAAGAGCGGTTGCTGACCTCGCCTCAATGCCCCATCGTGCTCCTGCCGTGGAAGCCCGAGTCGAATATCTCTCGGCTGGTGGCTCCGCGCAACAACTACCTGGGGGTCATGCTCCCCTATACGCCGCTGCACCACGTACTTCTGCGGGACGTAGGCCGGCCGTTGGTGATGACCAGCGGCAACCTGTCCGAGGAGCCCATTGCCCGAGACAACGACGAGGCGCTGCGCCGCCTGGCTCACCTGGCCGATTACTTTCTGCTGCACGACCGCGACATCTACGCCCGCTACGACGACTCGGTCTGGTTCTCTCCCACCATCCATTCTCCATTCTCCATTCTCCATTCTCCTCAACCGATCCGCCGCTCACGCGGCTACGCCCCCTTCCCCGTTAAACTCCCGTTCCAGGTTAGGCAAATCCTGGCCTGTGGGGCGGAACTGAAGAACACCTTCTGCGTCACCCGGGACGAGTACGCCTTTCTCAGCCAGCACATCGGCGACATGGAGAACCTGGAGACGCTGGCTCACTTTGAGACCACGATTGAACTTTACAAACGGCTATTCCGCATTGAACCCCAGATCATCGCCCACGACCTGCATCCAGAATATCTCTCCACCAAATACGCAAAATCTCAACTCTCCATTCTTCATTCTCCATTCTCCATCCAGCACCACCACGCCCACATCGCCAGTTGCCTGGCCGACAACGGCTGGTCGCCGGACGATGGCCCGGTCATCGGCGTGGCCTGGGACGGCACCGGCTACGGCACTGACGGGCATATCTGGGGCGGTGAGTTCCTGGTGGCTGACTATCGTGGCTTCCGGCGGGCGGCCCACCTGGAGTACCTGCCCATGCCCGGCGGCGAGGTGGCCATCCGCAATCCGTATCGCCTGGCTATTGGCTATCTCTATGCTCTCACCGGAAAGTGGTCTCCCTTTCCCTCCCTCGGCGCGGGCGAGGAGGAACTGCGCATCATCAAGCAGCAGATTGACCGAGGGATCAACTGCCCGCAGACCTCGGCCGGCGGCCGGCTGTTCGACGCGGTCTCGGCGCTGCTGGGCGTGCGACAGCGCACCACCTACGAGGCGCAGGCGGCTATAGAATTGGAGATGGCAGCCCAAATCCCAAATCCCAAATCCCAAATCCCAACTGGCTATCCGTTCGGCGTGGAGGAAGGTGAGGATGGAATGGTGATTCGATTGCAGCCTCTCTTTGAGGCGCTGCTTGCCGATCGGCGGGATGGGGTGGCTGTGGGGGAGATGGCCTACCATTTCCACGTCACCGTGGCAGAGATGATGGGGGAGACGTGTGAGCAGATCGCCCAGGAGACGGGACTGCGGACGGTGGCGCTGAGCGGCGGCTGTTTTCAGAACCGGCTGCTTCTGGCGCTGGTCGTGCCGCGATTGCGAGAGGCTGGCTTCTGTGTCCTGTTGCACCGGCAGGTGCCGTGCAACGACGGAGGCATCTCGCTGGGGCAGGCGGTGATTGCCCATTTCGCCGCGAATTGAGGAAAATCGGTTCTTCTGGTATACTTGTAGCCACGGGAGGCCGGCGTGCCGGTAGATATTACTGAAATCATCGTTGACCGTAGCAGGTGCGCCAGGGCAGAGTGGCCTGAAGGGTCGTTGCTCGACCATTACGAAAAGCGGGCCGGAGAGGATGCGCGCATCAAATCGGTGGTAGCCTACGAGAGAATGGCGCGGGACGCCATCCGCAAGGGACACATCTTTTGGTTCAAGTACCACGGCAGGATGCGGATCGGTTTCTACAACAGTAAGGCTCACATCCTGACGGTGGTCTCGCGGGATCAGTCGCGGATTCTGACGTGCATCATCGGCGTCTCGTATGGATACGTCAAGCGCATTTACCAGGCAGAAGGCGCTGGCCGGATCGTGGATTGGCCTGGATGCACCCTTGAATGGGAAATACACACAATATGAGTCAAGCAGAAATCTTGAAGAAAATCAAAATGACTTTGTGGTTCTACGAAGAGTGTCTGAAAGACGACATGTGGGACGTCGGCAGCCCTCTGAGTTTTCAACAGGAACTAGAAGCCCTACTCCCTCAGTTGGCCCTGGAGTCTGCTGAGGCGGAACAACTTGAGCGGCGATTCGACGAGTTGAACCAACGTTGGCAGCAGATAATCACCGCCCATCCCAGGCAGTATCGCAACAAGTTGAAAAAAACACTGGCGACTGAACTGCGGATCATCGAAGCCGACCTGGGCTTCTTGCCTCGTCTCATTTACGAAGAGGCCCTCCACCTGTGGGTGGCGGTGGAGACGGCGGGCCACGTCCTGGACGAGTTGGACCGGGTGGATGGGACGGCCCGGTATGCAGGGGAGCGGGCGCGTTACGAAACGCTCTGGCGAAGGCTGGAGGAGCGGATACTGGAACTGCCTCAAGATTCAGAAGTGCGCCAAACCCGGCTGGCGACCTTGCCGCCGCCGCCACCGGCGGTAACCTTGCCCGACGTGCTATCTGCCGTGCGACGCTGGACACCGGCAGAACGGTATGCCCTGGGGCAGGAACTGGAGCGGGAATATCTCTACGAAACAGTCGGCCCCGCAGCAGGCCAAAGAGCGGTAGCGGAGGAAAAGGCGGATTATTCGCCGGGGGAAAGTGAGGCGCAGACTATGAACCAACCAACTCTACAAGACACCATAGGTCAGGGTGAAACCCTGACCGTCGAATTCAAAAGCGACCGTGGCCCGTTCAACGACGCTGAACTTCTCAACACCGTCGTCTGCATGGCCAACGCTACGGGCGGCGTGCTTCTGATTGGCGTCGAAGACGACGGCACAATCACTGGCTTGCACCCCACCCACCGCACCCGTCCCGAACTCCTCACCGCCTTTATCGCCAGCCGTACCGTGCCACCGCTGACCGTCGAGGTGACTTTTGAGACTCTGGCAGTCGGCGGGACAGAAACACCCATCGCGGTTCTGCGCATCCCGGCCGGCCCACAAACCATCGCCACTAGCGACGGCCGCCTGCTGGTGCGCTACCTGGACACTCACGGCCGGCCCGGTTGTCGCCCACTCTATCCGCACGAACTTGCCAGTTGGCGCGCTGATCGTGGTCAGATCGACGTGACGGCAAGGCCGCTGCCTGGTGCGACCTGGGACAACCTCGATCCGCTCGAATTTGCCCGCCTGCGCCGTATGGTGGAAGAGAACCGGGGCGATGCGGCCCTGCTTGAACTGTCGGACCAGGAGATTGCCCGTGCTCTGGGACTGGTGCGTGCTGATGATGGGATGCTGACGCCAACCTTGGCCGGGCTGCTGCTCGTCGGCAGAGAGGCTGCTTTGCAGAAATATGTGCCCGCCCACGAGGCCGCTTTCCAGGTGCTACGAGGGACCGATGTGGCAGTCAACGAGTTTCGCCGGTGGCCCTTGCTGCGTGTCCACGAATGGCTGATTCAAGCCATTGACGTGCGCAACGAGGAACAGGAGTTGATGGTTGGTGCCTTTCGAGTCGGTGTGCCCCGCTACGACCGGCGCGGCACTCGCGAGGCGATCAACAACGCGCTCATTCACCGCGATTATGGCCAGTTGGGTGCCACCCACATCCAACTTCACAACGACCATGCCCTGGTAACCAATCCGGGCGGCTTTGTAGCCAACGTGCATACTGGCAACTTGCTGGTGGTTGCCCCGCGCCCGCGCAACCCTTTGCTGGCCGATGTCTTCAAGCGCATTGGATTGGTAGAAAGAACGGGCCGTGGCATCAGCATCATTTATGCCGGGCAGTTACAAAATGGCCGCCGGCCGCCCAGCTACGACCGCTCCACTGAGACCAGCGTGACTGTGACTCTAGACAGTGGCCCGGCCGACATGGAGTTTGTCGAAAGTGTCATTGGAGCCAGTAAACATCTGAGCCGAGCGTTGACGGTGCCAGAACTGTTGGTGTTGTGGGAGGCATGGACGACAGGACACGTGACCGTGACTGAGGTGACCCATCTGATCCAGCGTGACCAAAGTGCGGCCCGTGACCTTTTGCGCCAGTTGCAGCGGAATGAGCTGGTCGCCAGCTTTACCAGAGGTGGACGGCGTCTGTATCGCCCCGGCCCAGCTCTGGGCGGCAAAGTAGGTCACATTGGCGTTGGACCGTCCATAGAAAGCCTCTCCCGGTCTCAGATGGAAGATCAAGTCATAGCCCACGTGCGACGGCACGGCCGTATCCAATGCGGCGAAGTGGAGACTCTGACCGGCCAAAGTCGTGACCAGGCCTATCGCCTGCTCAAGCATTTGGTGGAGCAGGGGAAACTGGAGTTGATGGGACGTGGACGTGCAGCGCACTACCGGCCGGCTGCTGACGCGCTGGAAGACGACACCCGATAAACAATGCGCGAGCGCATTTTAGCGCGCATTTCTGTCGGGCCTGGCTCTGCTTTCACTGAACCAAATTGCACTGAGTGTGTCGAACCATGTGCTTAGCCATACCAACATTGATTACATCCATCGAAGGAACTACCGCCCGCGCCGAGATCGGCGGGGTGGAGCGCACCATCAGCCTGGCGCTCACGCCCGAGGCGCGAGTGGGCGATTACGTGCTGATACACACCGGCTTTGCCATCGGCGTGCTCGACGAGGAAGAGGCGCAGAAGACATTGCAGTTGCTGGCGGAACTGGCCGAGTTCTACCCCGACGAGACGAATGGGGAATGACGAATGGCGAATGGCGAATGATGAACTGAAGATGGTGTCCGCAATTCGCAATTCGCAATCCGCAATTCTGAGATGAAGTACATTGACGAGTTCCG
>JADHWW010000138.1 GCA_016783285.1 Anaerolineae bacterium | reverse complement strand
GCAGTATGTGGGGCAGGCTTTCTAGCCTGTCCAAGTGGCAGACTGGAAAGTCTGCCCCACAATATTGAGAAGATACCAACGGTGAGTGGTCAACAACTGACAACTGGTTGGAGTCAAACAATGGAACCCGTATTGCTCAACAATCGTTATCGCCTGCTAGAGTTGATCGGCTCTGGCGGGATGGCAGTCGTGTACAAGGGGGTGGACACACTGCTCCAGCGCCGGGTGGCGGTGAAGGTGTTGCGCGAGGGGTTCGCCAGCGACCCGGCGTTTTTGGCTCGCTTCCAGCGGGAGGCTCGGGCCGCGGCCAACCTCGAGCATCCTGGCATCGTCACGGTGTATGACGTGGGCCAGGATGGCGACCGGCATTACATCGTGATGGAATACGTGGATGGTCAGGACCTCAAGACGCTGATCCGCCAAAAAGGCCGCTTAGGCGTTGATGAAACTCTGGACATTGTGATCCAAATCTGTGCCGGTGTAGGGCACGCGCACCAGGCCGGCATCATTCACTGCGACATTAAACCCCAGAACGTGCTGGTGACGCGAGATGGGCGGGCCAAGGTAACTGACTTTGGCATTGCGCGGGCGCTTTCTGAAGCCGGCCTCACCGAGTCGGAGACGGTGTGGGGCAGTCCGCTCTACTTTTCGCCCGAGCAGGCGGCGGGCGAGCCGCCGTCCCCAGCGTCCGACGTCTACAGCATTGGCGTCGTGATGTACGAGATGCTGGCCGGGTCGCCGCCCTTCCAGGCCGAAAAGCCCACTGCGCTGGCGCTGATGCACATGCGCGAGGACCCGCCACCTCTGGCAGTCCGCAATCCCCAGGTGCCACCTCAGTTGGAATGGATCATTCGCAAGACGCTAGCCAAGGAGCCCTCGGCGCGCTACCGTACCGCCGGCCAGTTGGCCCACGTCTTCGAGGAGTGCCGTGAGCGCGGCGAGCAGATGACTGGATGGCAACCTGCGCCCCTATCCCATCCAGGTTACGCCGTCGAAGCCGAACCTCCCGCCGTGTCACAGGCAGCCCTCGATAGACTGGCGTGGGTGCTGGGGATAATCGCGTTCGTCGCTGTGGTGGGTCTCATTCCCCTGTGGTGGGGAGTCTACCAATCCTGGTCCGCTTCGCCACCCTTGCCACCCCCCGCCACGTCCCAGCCTTTGGTCACTTTGACACCGGCAGTGCAGTTAATCCTGGTGCCGCCCCTGGTCGAGATGCCGGTGGACGATGCGCAAAGGGCGGTGGAGCAGGCCGGATTGCGCTTCGTGTTGCTGGAAGAGCGATATGAGCCGGGCGTCGAAAAAGGGATTGTGCTCGCACAGAGCCCGGCTTCTGGCGAACCTGTCCCTCCCGACGCAGAGATCTCCGTCGTCGTGAGTGGCCCGGGGCGGGAACTGGCGATGCCTCCCGTAGTGGGTTACTCGGTGGAGGTGGTGCAAGCCGGTCTCGAGTCGGATGGCCTGCGGGTCATCAGCGACACGGTGTGGAGTACGCAGCCGGAAGGGATGGTGATAACGCAGGAGCCTGGGCCGGGCACGATGATCCACGCCGGCGACACGGTAACGTTGACCGTGAGCGGAGGTGTGGATGCTCCCATTCCGCTCCAGGTCAGCCTGGCCGACCGGATCGTGCTGGAGAGCGCCGAGTTGCAGCACATGACATTTCAGCCAGATGAGGTGATCGCGGTCACGTTGCACTGGCGGGCGCTACGTTCCATCGGTACGCGTTACGTCGTGTTCGTGCACGTCATCGGCCCCGACGGTCGCCTGGTGGCGCAGCAGGATGTGGAGCCGGTCATTCCCACGACAGAGTGGATCCCCGGTGTGGAGATCGCAGACCCGCACCAGGTCACTATCCCAGCCGATCAGCCGGCGGGCCGGTACCAGTTGCGCACCGGGATGTATCCCCAGGGGCAACCCAATTCCCGTCTCGCGGTCGTGGACGCCGGTCTCACGACGGCAGATGCGGGCAGTATTCTGATCACTGAGGTGCAGATACAACCTTGAGGTGGCGTATCCGGTAATCTCTGGTATAATGGCCTGGGGGAATTTAGGATTTGCGGATTTGAGATTTGAAAAGTGGAGGGAGAGTGTGAATTCAAAGTCAAGGGGAGGCACGTTTATCTATTTGATTATCCTCGTCGCTGCTGCGTTTCTGATGTACAATTTCTACTCGCAGCAGGGGGAGGATGTGCCGCGAAAAAAGTTCTCGGAAGTGGCCGCGCTGGTGCGGGAGGGGCAAGTCACCAGCATCCGCGTGGAAGGGGATAGTCTTTTTGTTGAATTTAAGAATGGCGAGGAGATCGTTTCGCACAAGGAATCTGCGTCCACGGTCACTGAGCAATTGCTGAACCTGGGGGTGACCAAGGAGGAGTTGAAGAGCATTGTGATTGACCCGGTGCAGCCACCGGATTGGGTGTCTCTGTTGAGCACCGGCGGTTCGCTCTTGTTGCTGGTGGCTATGCTGGTGGGAGGCTACATGATAATGCGCCAGTTCCAGGGCGTGAACAGCCAGGCACTCTCCTTTGGCAAGAGCCGGGCCCGGATGTACACCGGCGATCAGCCATCAATCACCTTCGAGGATGTAGCAGGAGTGGATGAGGCCAAGGAGGGACTGCGCGAGGTGGTCGAATTCCTCAAAGAGCCGGAGAAATTCGTTCAACTGGGGGCCCGTATTCCCAAGGGCGTGCTGCTGGTGGGCGCTCCGGGCACGGGCAAGACGCTCATGGCCAAGGCGGTGTCGGGCGAGGCGGGCGTGCCCTTCTTTTCCATCTCTGGTTCAGAGTTTGTGGAAATGTTCGTCGGTGTGGGGGCTTCTGTAACAGGCGATACGCCGATTCTCGTGAGAACGAGGCAGGGAACGAGCCTCCTACCTATCGCCGAGTTTGTTGATCCGTATTACGAGGACCGGGAAGAGGGATATCCAATTCCGGTCAGTGGCGTCGAGACACTTGGCTTCGAGGAGCTCGATTCCAAATTCAAGGGCTCTCCGAAAAAGTTCTTCGGCCACAGTGTCTGGAAAGAAGCAACAGCGGTTTTCAGGCATCGCGCCCACGAGATATACGAGATTCACTATTTGGGCGGGGTGATCAGAACTACCGGCGATCACAGCATCTTTGTCAGGACGCGAGATGGTCTTAAAGTCAAAGCGGCGCGGGAGTTGCAGCCTGAAGATGTGTTGGTGAATCTGCCTTTCAAAGTGCGAGGGCAGTACTCTCCTGTTCACGGTACTCCTCACACTATAGGGGCCCACCAGTTTTCACCGCTGCAAGAATCAATTATGCTCAATGTCTGGGACGATGACCCAGAGGCACGCGAAAAATTGGCTTTTGCCCTTGAACAGCGGGGTCTCAAGAGCCAGAGAGAGATTGCCGAGGTCATTGGTGTGTCGCAGGCTACTGTAGGCCACTGGCAGGCAGGGATTAACGTTCCGCGATCTCTGTCGCGAAGTTACGTGAAACAAGAATTGACGGAACGAGTCCCTTTGTCACCGGAGTTGATGCGGCTGTTCGGCTACTACACCGCGGAAGGACGGTACGGCGGTGGTTTGGAATTTGTCTTTGGTGCACACGAAACGAACTTGCACAAGGATTGTATCGAGTTGATGCATCGAGTTTTCAGCGTTGAACCTTCGCTTCATAGTACGACTACCAATAGCCTGCGGATTGATTATCCTGCTTCTCTGGGACGCTTCTTTGCTCGCTATTGTGGCAACGGAAGTCACAACAAGCACGTTCCTGAGATGCTCTGGGACTTGCCACGTGACTATTTCCTGGCCTATCTGGAAGGCTACTCCCTGGGCGATGGGTACATTACCCAGGAGGGCAAATTGAGCATGACTTCGGTCAGTCACAGACTGATAACCGAACTCACCTGGCTCTGTGCGATGCACGGCATCAAGGTTGGGGTAAGGAAAATGGAGTTGGAAGGGGGGCGGGTGATTTCAAATAAGCCTCTTCCTGATGGAGAGGCGTGGAACTTGATCATCGGTAAGACGAGCAATCCCTTCACTGAGACAGATAATCTGGGTCAGGGTAAGAAGCCCTACGTCAGGGAAGTGGTGGTGAAACCCTACGAGGGATACGTCTACGACCTGTGCGGCTGCGAGAACGAGGCTTTCTTCGGGGGCGAGAAGCCGATACTTTTTCATAATAGCCGCGTGCGCGACCTCTTCGACCAGGCGAAGCGACACAGTCCCTGTATCATTTTTCTCGACGAAATAGACGCCGTCGGCCGCCACCGGGGCGCCGGGCTGGGCGGCTCCCACGACGAGCGCGAGCAGACGCTGAACCAGATCCTGGTCGAGATGGACGGTTTTGACACGGACACCAACGTCATCATCGTCGCCGCTACGAATCGCCCCGATATTCTGGATCCCGCCCTGCTCCGCCCTGGCCGCTTCGACCGGCGCGTCGTGCTCGACCGGCCGGACATCAAGGGGCGCGAGGAGATCCTGAAAGTACACGTGCGCGGCAAGCCACTGGGTGATAACGTGGCCCTGAGGGAGTTGGCCAAAATCACCCCAGGCTTTGTAGGGGCCGACATCGAAAACATGGTCAACGAGGCGGCGATCCTGGCTGCCCGCAACGACAAGAAAGTCATCGAGATGCCCGAGTTTGAGGAGGCAATTGAGCGCGTGATCGCCGGGCCGGAACGCAAGAGTCGCCTGATCTCTGGCGAGGAGAAACAGATCACGGCCTACCACGAGGCCGGGCACGCGGTGGTGGCCCAGGTGCTGCCCAAATGTGATCCGGTGCACAAAGTCTCTATTGTGGCGCGTGGGATGGCCTCTGGCTACACCATAGCACTGCCGGAGGAGGACCGGCGCATCGTGAGCAAAACAAAGTTCAAGGCTGACCTGGCGTTCGCGCTGGGCGGGCGGGCAGCCGAGGAATTGGTATTCGGGGACGTGACTACTGGGGCGGCCAATGACCTGGAACGGGTGACGGAACTGGCCCGCGCCATGGTGACCCGCTACGGGATGAGCGACAAGTTAGGGCCGATGACCTTTGGTCAGAAAGAGGAACTGGTCTTCCTGGGCAAGGAAATCGGCGAGCAGCGGGACTATAGCGAAGCGGTTGCCCAGGAGATTGATGGGGAAGTGCGCAAGATCGTCCACGAGGCGCACGAACGGGCCAGTGATATCCTGGCGCGCCATCGGGAGCAGTTAGAGCGGATCGCGCAGCATCTGATAGAGGTCGAGACACTGGATGCCGACGAGTTCGTTGCTCTGTTCAAGGGCGCCCCAGAGAAAGAGCCAGAAGCCCCGGAGAGCCCGCCCCCTGTGCCTGTGCCTGTCGTCAGACGACCAGTCGCGCGGCCGGCTCCCGAACGACGCAAGCCTACCCTGGGTATGTCTCCCGCGCCGGCCCCGGCGTGAGGGGTGAGATGGTGAAGGTGGAGATTGCCGAGTACAAGAGACATTGGCGAAAGCGGGCCGAGCGGGAAGCGGCCCATCGGCGCGCGATCGCATCAACAGCCCGCGCTGAAGCAAGACAAGTGGCGCAGATGCTGGTGCGCGAGTTTGGAGCCAACCGTGTCTATCTCTTTGGCTCCCTGGCTCAGGAAGGCCGGTTTCACGAGCGGTCTGACGTGGATCTGGCGGTAGAGGGCATTGCACCGGAGCGCTTCTACAAGGCATGGGCAGCAACCGGCGCCTATTCCGGCGTCCCAATCGAGCTGGTGGACCTGGATGAGGTCGGGGAACCGATGGGGAAGTTGATCCTAAAGTACGGAGAGTTACTCTGTGACGCGGATACAGATTGAGCGGCTTATCGCCGAGATTGAAAACGATTAGCAAGCCCGACGATGGCTGTAAGTGACCAAAGGCGGAGCCAACAGGCTCCGCCTTTTTAGTACATTCGGGGGTAGGGGCGCGGTGACCGCGCCCTTACGCTTGCTCGGCCAGTTTCTTCTCTTCCTCCTCGATCAGCACGCGCCGCAGGACTTTGCCGACCATCGTCTTGGGCAGTTCGTCGCGGAACTCGATGAACTTGGGCACCTTGTAGCGGGCCATGTTCTGGCGGCAGAACTCTGTCATTTCTTCCTCGGTGGACGTTTCGCCTGCCTTGAGAACGATAAAGGCTTTCACCCGCTCGCCTTTCTCCTTGACCGGCACGCCCGCCACGGCGCACTCCTGGACCTTGGGATGCTGGTACAGCACCTCCTCGACCTCGCGGGGATAGATGTTGAACCCGCCCGCGCCCAGGATCATATCCTTCTTGCGATCCATGATCTGGAAGTAACCGTCCTCGTCCATACGGGCGATGTCGCCGGTGTAGAGCCAGCCCTCGCGCAGCGTGTTGGCCGTCTCTGTGGGCATGTGCCAGTAACCCTTCATCACCTGCGGCCCCCGGATGACCAGTTCGCCGACCTCGCCCACTGGTAAGTCCTGTGTCCCGGTTTCAATGTCCACGATCTTGGCCTCGGTGCTGGGGAAAGGCAGGCCGATGGTGCCAATGCGGTTCTCACCGTAGATGGGGTTGGCGTGGGTGACCGGGGTGGCCTCGCTGAGGCCGTATCCCTCCACCAGCCGCCCGCCGGTGAGTGCCTGGAACTTTTGCTGCACCTCGACCGGCAGAGGCGCCGCCCCGCTGATGCAGGCTTTGATGGAACTGACGTCGTATTGGTTGATGTCGGGGTGGTTGATGAGAGAGACGTAAAGGGCCGGCACGCCCGGGTAGAGGGTGGGGCGGTGCTTGTTGATGGACTTGAGGATGTGGGGCAACACGCGCGGATTGGGGATCAGGATCATGCTACCCGCGAGCAACATGCCCAGGTTCATGCAGGTGATCATGGCGTAACAGTGGAACAAGGGTAGGGAAGTCAGGACAACTTCCTTCCCTTCGACGAGGGTGGGGAACCAGGCCCGGGTCTGCACCGTGTTGGCCTGCACGTTGCGGTGGGTGAGTTGCGCGGCCTTGGATAGACCGGTAGTGCCGCCAGTGTACATCAGGATGGCAGTGTCCTGCATGTCAATCTCCACCGGGGTAGGCCTGGCGGCGGGCGCTTTGTCGAGGACATCCTGGAACCAATAGGTGTCCGCGTCGCCGGAGATGTCCTGGTAGTGCCCTTCCTTCTTCTCCGTGGCGACGGTGAACAGGAACTTGAGCAGGCCGGGAAAGTACTCCTTGATGTTGGTGACGATGACCTGCTTGAGCGAGGTCTCGGCGCGAATCTGCTTCACGACAGGGTACATCAGGCTGAGGGTGATGATGGTCTCTGCGCCGGCGTCGTTCAACTGGTGCTTCATCTCGCGGGCCACGTACTGGGGGTTACACGGTACGACTACACCACCGATCATCAGTGTGGCATAGTAGGCGACGAGGAACTGGGGACAATTGGCGAGGTAGATAGCCACCCGGTCGCCTTTTTTGACACCCAATTGCTGCAGCGCGGCAGCGAAGCGATACGTCAGGTCGAGCAGCCTCCGATAGTCCATCCTGGCGTCCATCAGCGCGTCCCCCAGGGGCTCGACCACGTTGCCGAAAATCAGTGCTGTGTTATGGGGATACTTTTCGGCAGCGTTGATGAGATTCTGTGTGACCGGGTAATCCGGTATCTGCGCTTCAGCCGAGACGCCCTCTTCGTAATGAGCCAACCACGGCTTTTCCATATTTCACCTCCTATATTTGTGAGTGCGGGGGCGCCTCCTCGCCGGGGAATGACGGGAGCCGTTCCCCCAAGTCCAAGGGCAAACCTCTGAATATAGTATAGCGGAATTGGGGAGCGTTGTCAAGGGGTTGATCCTCACACTTTGCCAATCACGTACAGTTCCCCCTGCTCAAACCCTCGCTCGCGGTAGTAGGGCCGCGTGCCGGCCGCCGCGATGACTGCCAGACGACCGAACCCCTCCCGGCGGGCGATGCGCCGGGCCCCGTCGAGCAACCGCGTGCCCAGCCCGGCGTGCTGTGCTGCCCCCTCCCGCCTGGCCCCCAGTTCCAATGCCGGGCCGTAGACGTGTACCTCGCGTATCACGGCGCAGCCGTTCAACTCGGCGATGGGCGGCTGGGCCCGGGGTAGCGAAAGGCGCAGGAACCCCGCCAGGTGGCCCTCGGGCGTGACGTAACTCAGGAAGCACTCGCGGGTAGCGTCGGTCTCGTAGTCCAGCCGTTCTAGCCTGAGCGTGTCCGCGTCTACCGCCCGTCCGCGTACCTCGCGGCAGCGGATGCAGCGGCATACGAGTCCCTCCTGCGCCATGCGGCGCTGCACAATCTGGCGCAGGTTCGATTTTTTCACGCCGGCCACAATGTTGGGCGCGGGAATGTCGCGCATCAACCGGTTGACGCGGCAGTAGGGCGGGATGAGTGTCTTGCAGCGGGCTAGTAACGCCACCAGCGTCTCTTCGTCGTAGGGCCGGTACTCCCCGCGCTGCCAGTGCTCGTACAGTTCCGTATCCGGCAGAAGCGCCGTGGGATAGATCTTTAGTTCGTCGGGCCGCAATGCCGGGTCGTCCCACAACCGGTAAAAGTCCTCCAGATCGCCCTCCGGCGTGGCCCCCAGCAGGTTCGGCATCCAGTGGACGGCGATCTTGAAGCCGGTCAGGCGCAACAAGCGCATCGCGCGGCGTGTGGCGGCGACGGTGTGGCCGCGCCGGTTGCGGGCCAGAAGGTCGTCGTCCAGGCTCTGTATGCCCAGTTGCACCTTCGTCGCGCCCAGCCAGCGCAGGTGGCGCACCTCCTCCGGCGTGATGCAGTCGGGCCGCGTCTCCACGACCAGCCCGACGTCGCGGTGCGGCGCGACCTCGTTGAGCCGCTGGGCCTCCTCCAGCGTGCGCGCCTCCGTCTTGTTCAGCGCGTCCAGGCAGCGGCGCACGAACCACTCCTGGTACGCTTCCGGGTAGCACGACCACGTCCCCCCCAGGATGAGCAACTCGATCTTGTCCACGCTGTGCCCGATCTCGGCCATCGCAGCGACGCGGCTGGCGGTCTGGGCGTAGGGGTCGAACTCGTGGGCGGCGGCTCGCATCGCGCCGGGCTCGTCAGGCAGGTAACTCTTGGGCATGCGTTCGATCTCGGGGCAAAAGATGCACTCGCCGGGGCAGGGGAAGGGTTTGGTCAGTACCGTCACCGGGGCCACGCCGGAGATGGTGCGCGTGGGCTTGACCCGCAGACAGTGCACCAGTTTGGGGTCGGGTGGCTGGTTTTCCCGCGCGCACAGTTGGCGGTAGCCCGTGAGGAGTTGGGCTTTGGAGAGAATGTGACCGTCGGGCAGCGGATGCCGGCGCACGATGCGTGCCAGGTGCTCCCCGGTCAGTTCTGGCGCGGCTCGCATTTCGTCCAGGATGGCGATGAGCAGGTCACCGTACTGTTCCAAATCGAACGGCCTCCGGTGCGCTGCTCGCCACGCTGCCTCACGCTGTTTGCTCATTCGTATCTCCCCAAACGCGATACGCGATGCACGTTGCACAAGGCTTGACGGTATTGAGCTCGCTCACCTGTACAGGACGACCTACAATAACGAAACTATAAATTCGAGCCGCGATAGCCTGGTCAGGTGCAGCGAGTGGTTATGCGCGCTTCGGAAGCTAAGCGTCTTCAGTTTCTTTTGGAGCTTGAATTACCCTTTTGAGGTTAGAGACGAAAGAAGTCATAGGGCGGATGAAATTAGAAATGGCGGGGTCATCCGAGTAATTTTTAAGGAAGTGATCGTCGTCTGGAATGTAAACAACCCCTCTGCTCTCACCAATGGCTTGGACCTTCGGCACCGTCAAGTCTGAGGTGTAAGTAATAACATGCCAAGTGCTCTTGAGCTTTTCATCCTCCATGCGTTGCAAGTCCAAGCTGGCTGCTTGCTTCCATCTTTCTCTCAATGTGCGCTTACAAGACACACCTATCCGCCAACCATCCGGCAATAAGATCATTTTGTCCACTTCAAAAACCGTCTTGATGTGCTCTGGAGCGTCAACGTAATCTTTGATCCCAAAATGATCCAGAATAACCCCTGTGACATCTTCTAAACTCCGGCCTGCTCTGCCTGGTCGTACTCCCCTCACAAGTCTTCTCTCAAACTCTTGCACAAAAGCGGTAAGGGTTTGATCGGCATCAACACGAGTGAGCCGTTTATTTTGGAGTAGATCATCAAGCGTCTCACGAAGCAATCGAAAACCAGCAACAACCACTACCCGCTCAATCTTCATACACCAGCGTCGCCCTACTCGATCCCACATCAAAATCACATCTTTCAGTCCTGCTTCACCCTCCTCTTCCAAGTAGGCCCTTATCAAAGATTCTGCTACTTCCTTGTCACTGCTGGGCACTCTTCTCAGCAGCTCGTTCGTGGGAATGACGATATGATCAATAGTGAATTTCAAAACCATCAAGTCCTGGGGAGAGTCAATTAACGGCTCTAGAAAATCAATCAGCTTTTCCACCTTATCGGCAGCTTGAGTATCAGGACGATGAATACTCCTCAGAAAATGCCAGACAGTCTTTTTGGCAGTATCAAGTTTCGGCTGAGGAACGGCCAAGAGAGCATCGATCGTTTGCCTCAGATTGAGCATGTTTTTGGTGTTGCTTCCCTCGCTGCCGTACTCGCTCCCGACCAGTGCACGAGCAAACCAATACACATTTTCGTAAGGACTTTCTTGAACTTTTATCTGCTTGACCTCATATTCAACTTTTCGTTCACGGACTGATAGTTCATCGGGAAACATTGATGCCTGCATTGTTCATTTCCTCCCTGCGGGGGGACGCCAGAAGTCAAGCAGATACTCAAAAGTGGTCCCCATTGTGATGTAATTCGATGGCCATCCAAATATTCCCACTCGATTCACAATGTTTCTACGATCCCAGATTATCGTGTTTCGCAACTCGTAACCGGCATTGCGCAATGCCTCTATGACAATTATATGCAATGTAATACGCTGATTCTCCCACCAGAAATCTGGCACATTTATGACACAATGCGCTTTGGGCCTCAACAAAGGTAACATAGCAGCGAAAATTTCTTCCATCGCCTCGTTAAATTCTTCTGGATCTAGAGTTCCCAAATCGCGAGAGTCTTGGCTGTACTGCTCAATCTCCATATACTGCTCGTTCTTTCTTTCATCGCCCCTTCTACTTTTGTTCTTCCGCTTGCGGTTGAGGAGATTAGCATAAGGCGGTGAAGTGAATATCAGTGATACTGTTTCCTCTCTAAAATAGTGTGGAATATTCCGAGCATCGTCTACAATCGCTAATTGTTTGCTTTGATTGCCTAACGCAAGTTGACGCAAGCGGTCGTTACAGAGCTCTATGTACTCTTCGTTCAAATCGAAGCCGACTGCATTGCGGTTCAAGTCACGAGCAGCAACCAAAGTCGTCCCACTGCCGACAAATGGGTCAATGACCAACTCACCCTCGTGGGTGAATAACGAAATGATTTTAGTAGCCATGCTGATTGGAAAGACCGCTGGATGTTTCTCTTTATCTCGAATGTCACGGCCCTCGTAATAGAATTCCCAAACGCCAATCTGACACTTTAGCCATTCTTTAGCGGTGAGACAGTTAATGTGAGAGGATTTGCAGTCGCATGTTCTCTCATGACAGATATCAACTAGTTTTTCTTTGGCAGCTTGAGATAAATCCTCATTCATACTCGTTGCCTTCTCTTTCCACTTAGGTTTAGTACCACCGACATTCCTATTGTACAGACTTTGGGTTTCTTGGCAAGTCACGATATCTGCACCGCGCGCATAACTTTACATTTCATGTCTTAGCATCGCGTTTCAGTTGCCTTTTACGCCTCACTCGACTATAATCTTCCCATGGACAAAGAGACCACCGCAAGACTGCTCGCGCTGAACCGCGAGTTCTACGCCACCTTTGCCCGGCCCTTCGCCGCCAGCCGGCCAACGTCCGACCCGGCCCTGGTGTGCATTTTACCCTATATCCCGCAGCGCGCAAGCGTGCTCGATGTGGGCTGTGGCAACGGGCGCCTGGCGCTTTTGCTCGACCGGGAGCGGCCCGGCGTGACCTACCTGGGCGTGGACGCGGCACCGGAACTGGTCGCACTGGCCCGCGCCCAGGCCGAGCAACTCACGACCATCGCGGCCGAGTTCCGCGTCGCGCCCGTTGCTGGCCTCGCCAACGACCTCGATGCCGGGCTGCGCACTGAGAAAGGCTCGCAACCCGTTGCGGACAATGGCGTGATCGTCGGTGAGGAAGATGGTGATGGTCATCGCACGGCCTCCACGATGACTCGTGTACCCTGCTGAGGATGGAACTCGATGCGACACTGGGCCCCAATCGCCTCGGCCCGCTCGGTCATGGTGAGCAGGCCCCAGCCTCGAGACTCGTCGGGCGCAGCGAGTTGGGCCCGGTCGAAGCCCACGCCGTCATCGGTGATCACCAGGCAGACGATTTGGCCGGCCGCTGTCACGGTGATCGTCACCTGCGATGCCCTGGCGTGCTTGGTCACGTTGGTCAGCGCCTCCTGGGTGATGCGGCAGAGAGCGTTCTTGACCTGCGCTGCCAGCCGGGGGATGGGCTCCTCGCCCTGCACCGTGACAGGGACTCCGGCTCGCGAGGTGAACTGTTCGCCGTACCAGCGCAGCGTGGGGATCAGGTGGCGTGTTTCTGTCGGGCTGAGGGGCGCGAAACCGGCCGGCGCGATGGCCTGGCGCCACCGCTCGGCGATGGCTTCGTTGCGACTGTGCAGAACCTGCCGCAGCCTCGACCGTTCTGCCGGGTTCATTTGCTTCTCCCCGCTTTCCTACTCAGCCTACGCTTGTGGTCAGAAGTCAACAAAAGCCTCGTAACCAACCAACTAACCAACCAACTAACCAACCAACCAACTAACCAACCAACCAACTAACTATCCCACCGCCCTCCCCCGAAACGCTCCCAAATCGCCGTACCCGTGCCGCTCCATATACCCCCGCACTTCCCGGCACACCTCCCGGAAGACCTCCATCCCCCGGTAGTAGACGGCCGAGCCAATGCCGACGGCAGTCGCGCCCACCAGGATCATCTCCACCACGTCCCGCCCGGTCGTCACCCCGCCCACTGCCACCACCGGCACGTCCACCGCGCGGCACAAGTCGCGCACGCAGCGCACGGCGATGGGACGTATGGCCGGGCCGCTCACGCCACCCGTGCCGTGGGACAGCACCGGCCAGCCGGTCTCAATGTCCAGAATCAGCCCCGGCCCCAGGCTGTTGATGGCGGTGATGCCGTCGGCCCCGGCCTCCACCACTGCCTGGGCGATTTTCACCACGTCGGTCACGTTGGGAGAAAGTTTCACCAGCACCGGGACGTCGGTGTTCTGTTTCACCCGGCGCGTGACTTGAGATGCGACGTAAGGGTCGGCGGCGAACATGAGCCGGTAGCGGTCGTCTATGTTGGGGCAGGAGATGTTGACCTCGATCAGGTCGGGTTCGGCTTCGGAGATGAAGCGGGCGATGGTGCCAAAGTCGTAGATGGTCTCGGCAAAGATGCTGGCGATGACCGGCACTCCCAGTGGTTCGGCTGGGCTCACCACAGGCGGGGCCAGTTTCTCCTTGGCGGCGCGGATTTCCTCCACCATCACCTCGACGCCCGGATTGGAGAGGCCCACGGCGTTGATGAGGCCCGGTCCCCAGTCCAGGATCGTCGGGTTGGGGTAGCCGAGGCGAGGCTTGAGGCTGCACGATTTGGTGGTGACACCCCCTGCGCCGGACAGGGCCACGCGCGCCAATACCTCGTGGCTGAGGCCCAGGATGCCGGAGGCCAGGATGGTGGGGTTGGGCAGGTGGACGCCGCAGAGATTGACGGAGAGGTCGGGTTTGTTCACGTTGGTTGGGCGGTTGGTTGGTTGGTTGGTTGGCTGGTTGGTTAGTGTGTGAGGTAGGCCAGGACTTTATGGTGCTGGGCGGGGGTGATGCGGGCAGACCGCCTCAATGTGTCCAGTATCTCGGTCAGGCGCAGGACGGCATGCAGCCGGTAGCCGCGCCGGGCCAGGTACTCCGCGCCGCCTTGCTCCCGGTCAATCAGCACAAGGACGTCGCGCACGGTGAGCCCGGCCTCCTCCAGCGGCGCGATGGCCTCCAGTTTGCTGTCCCCCCGGGTGATCAGGTCGTCTACCAGCAGCGCCGTCTCCCCCGGCTCGAAGGCTCCCTCGATAGCGCGGCGAGTGCCGTGCGTCTTGACCTCGCGGCGAGGGTAGATCAGCGGGCGGTCCATTTCCAGCGCCAGCGCCACCCCGATGGGCAGGCCCGCGTAGGGGATGGCGGCGATACGGTCGAACGCCAGGTCGCGGGCGACCTCGGCCATCGCGCGGGCCACTTTACGCAGGAGCGGCGGGTGGCTCACCAGCAGCCGCAGGTCAACGTAGATGGGGGAGGTGAGGCCGGATTTGAGGGTGAAGGCGCCGAATTGGATGCAGCCGGTGTTGAATAGTTGGGTGGTTAGTTGGGTGGTTAGTTGGTTAGTTAGTTGGTTGGTTGGTTGGGTCATTGGGGGGCCTCACGGAATTGGTTGATTTGGTCGCGCAGGGCCAGGGCGGCGGCGCGGGCGGCCTCGGCAAAGTTGGGGCTTGAGGAGGCGTACAGGATGCCACGGGAGGAGTTGATGACCGGGCCGAGTCCACCACCGGCGGTGGGGCCATAGATGACCGCTGCTTCCAGGCTCCCGCCCTGTGCGCCGATGCCGGGGATGAGGAACGGCAGGTTGGGGGCCAGTTCACGCAGGCGGGCCAGTTCCTCGGGGTAGGTGGCCCCGACGACCAGACCGCAGACGCCCGGGTGCTCGGCGTCCCACCGCCCCGCCAGCCGGGCGACGGTTTCGTAGAGAGTGCCACTGTTGTCGCCTCTTTCAGGCCGGTGCACCAGCAAGTCCTGCAAGTCCGGGGCAGAGGGGTTGGAGGTGCGAGCCAGGAGAAAGAGCCCGCGCTCCTCGTGGGCCAAAAAGGGGCGCAGTGCATCCAGCCCCAGGTAAGGGTTGGCAGTGACCGCGTCCACGCCCAACGCCTCGAAGGCGGCGCGGGCGTAGGCGGCGGCGGTGTGCCCCACGTCGTTGAACTTGGCGTCGAGGATGACGGGCAGGTGGTCGGGGATGGAGGCGATGAGAGCCTGGAGTGCGTGCAGGCCGGCGGGGCCCTCGGCCAGCCAGAAGCCCAGGTTGGGTTTGTAGGCGCAGACCAGGTCGGCGGTGGCTGCGACGATGGCGCGCCCGAAGGTGAGTAGGGGATTGTCGGAAGCCAGCACAGCCTCGGGCAACCGTTCCATCACCGGATCGAGGCCAACGCAGAGCCAGGAGTTGTTGGTTTGTTGGGCGGTGATTAGTTTGTTGGTTAGTTGCTTGCCACAAGTGTCGCGCACAAAGGGCCGCCACGAAATCGCTGCATCCCATATCTCATCGGCCAACTGCTCGGCCCGCTTGTACATTCGTGACTCTTCAATGTCCTGGTACGCCATCCTGTCCTCCTGGCAAACTATCTAACAAACAAACAAACAAACAAGCCATTCTCACCCACACCCCGTTGGCGGCCTGGCGGAAGTAGGCCGCGCCGGGCAGGTCGTCTACATCGGTGGCGATCTCGTTCACGCGGGGTAGGGGGTGCATGATGGTGATGCCGGGATTGGTGCGCTTGATCAGCGCCCGGTTCACGACGTAACTTTTTCGCAATCGCTCGTACTCGGCCGGATCGGCAAAACGCTCGCGTTGGATGCGCGTGACGTAGAGCACATCGCACGCCGACATCGCGGTCATCAGGTTGTCGGTCTCGTGCACCGTGAGCCCCCGCTGGCATAGTTCATTGGTGATCGTAGCGGGCAGCGCCAGCGCCGGAGGTGAGACGAGGGTGAGTCTGACGTCCCAGTGGGCCAGCGCACGGGAGAGCGAGTGGACGGTGCGCCCGTGTTTGAGGTCCCCGACTAGCCCCACCCACAGTCCGTTGAGTCGGCCCCGTTCGCGCTGGATGGTGTACAGGTCGAGCAGCGCCTGGGTGGGATGCTCGCCTATGCCGTCGCCGGCGTTGATGAGCGGGACTGTGGCACCCGTGGCGGCTTCCTGGGCCGAGCCGGCCGCCGGGTGACGCTGAACGATGACGTCGGCGTAGCCGGATATGACGCGCGCAGCGTCGGCCAGCGTCTCGCCTTTGGCCGCCGAGGACCTTTTCGCCGCCTCCGCGACGGAGATCACGTCGCCGCCCAGCCGGTGCATGGCGGTCTCGAAACTGAGGCGCGTGCGGGTGCTGGGCTCGTAGAACAACGTTGCCAGGACGTGACCGTCGAGAAGGTCGAATTTGCGTCGTTGGCGGCGCAATTCCTCGAACCGGGCTGCTTGATTGAGGATGAGTTGGATTTCGTCTTTACTCAGGTCGTCAATGGTGATGATGTCTCGTCCTGCTAGTGGGTTAGGCATATCTTTTTCCTCCTGGTGTGGTGTAAAAAAAGACCTTTGGAGGGGTGTCCAAAGGTCGGGGAAAACGCTTCGAGCGGGGAAGCGGGTGGCCTCCCCCTGTGTGTCGTTGCTGTAGATTGGTCGTGAGCCGCTCTCCAGACATCGGGCAGGAGTATACCGCAAACGAGGGAAAGTGTCAAGCCAAAGGCCAGCCCCTTCTGCCACTTCTTCTGGCCAGGCAGCGCCTCCTGGATGGCCGCGTAGACCAGCGCCGAGAGTACGGTCAGAGCCCCGCCCCCCACCACCATCTGCGACAGGTAGATGGGAATTGATTCGACCGGCTTGGCATAAGGCAGGTCACCGAAACTCTCGTACACCCCGTTCACACTGCTGTACAGGATAAAGCCCACGAGAAAACCGACCACCGTGGCCAGTAGTCCCGCTACGACAGCACTTCCCCAACGAATGTTGCCTGTTTTCATCATTATCTCCTTCATTTCTCCAGACTTGCTCCGTCATAATGAACGCCGAACTTGATCCAGCACGGCCCGCGCATCGGGTACAAAGCCGAAAAAGCCTTCCAGCCTTTCGCAGGCATATTCCGAGCAGTCAGCGCAGTTGGTCACGCCCCGTTCCACGGCACAGGCGCGTATCTCGCAATCGGCGCAGTGACTACACTTGCGCCCACCGTCCAGGCAACCGTCGCAGATGACAGATTCGACGGTGATGTTGGACGCGTCGCACTCCTCACGCCATTGCGCGGCTACCCGCTCCAGCGCGGCGTGGTCGTCCGCCCGCGTGGCGATCTCGGATCAAATCACTCCTGCCAGAGTCCGAACAGGTTGCCGTCGGGATCCGTGAAATACGCCCTAAAGGCAGGACCCTGGGGAGTCTTGGGAAGGATAACCTCTCCCCCCGGTCTGTCACTTTCTGTAGAGTTATCTCGATATCCTCCACAACGACGTACACCACCACGCCATGGTCGGCGTCATCTGGCCTCAGCCACAGCGCTCCTCTTCGGAGATTCTCCGTGCGCGGTTCGCCGCCCGTATCGAAAATCCAGTAGTCAGACCCGTCTGCGGTCTCCCTGCGAACCACTTTCCAGCCAAACAAGTCTTTATAGAACTTTGACGCTTTGTCCGTATCTCTCGTCCTTATTTCGACCCATTCAAGTGTGTTTGCCATCTCGATACCTTCCAATGAGAATACAGCCTGGAATGTTTCCTTATTTTAAAGCACCTGTCGTAAAAACTTTGCCGTATAACTTTCCTCCTTTTGCGCCACCTCCTCCGGCGTCCCCTGCGCGACGATGTGGCCGCCCTCGTCGCCGCCCTCCGGTCCCAGGTCCACGATCCAGTCCGCCGTCTTGATCACGTCCATATTGTGCTCGATCACGATGACGGTGTTGCCGGCGTCGGTCAACCGGTGGAGCACGTCCAGCAACTTTTGGATGTCGGCAAAGTGCAGGCCGGTGGTCG
>JADHWW010000137.1 GCA_016783285.1 Anaerolineae bacterium | reverse complement strand
TGGCTCAGCGAGGCCAGATGGTGCGGGCGCAACAACCTCCTCGCCAACAATCTCCTCCAGCCAGGAAGGGATCTCAATTTGTGCTTCCAATGCTGCGGTGACGTCAACCAGCGCAGCCTCACGCGCGCCCAACGGCGCCTCCTCTAGCCCGGCCATCCAGGCCGGGCGCTCCTCCTCGGTCGGAGGCTTGTACTCCAGGGGAACAATCCACACCTCCCGTTCCGGCAACGGCGATGCAGTCCCGAAAAGTTCCTGCGCCACGAGATTCTCCGGATCCAGCGCCTCGGCTCGCCGCAGATACGCCTGTCCCTCCTCCCGACCACTGCCGGCCCAGATCTCCCCCAGGAGCAGATTGACCTTGAGGCAGTAGGGCAGTTCGTCCAGCACCTGCTGGCAGACCTCCGAGGCCTCCAGTCGCCGTTCGTTGCGCCAGAGCGCCTCAGCCAGCGCGACGTTCAAGTCCACCTGTTCGGGATGCTCGGCCAACAGGGCGCGGATTTCGCTGACCGCCCGCGAGAGGAGATCGCCTTTGAGGTAGAGCCGGGCCAGTGCGCCACGAGTGAGTTGGATGCGCTGGGGCTCAACGCCGTCTCGCCGGCCGTAGAGGTGGCGCAATTCCTCCTCCACCACCCTATTGTCTATGGCCAGTTCGAATGCCCGTTCCAGGCACCATACGGCTGCGTCGAGTTCGCCACGCCGGCCGTGTACTTCGCTCATCGCAGCCCACGCGAGCACGTCTTCAGGGTCAGCGCTGAGTACGCGGTGAAACATGTCGGTGGCATACTCGTCCTGACCGGCCTCGATCATGGCCTTGCCTAGCAGCCGGTAGGTCGCCGCGTGCTTGGGATAGTGCTCCAAGATGCACTTCCCGTGGGCTACGGCCTCCGCATAGCGGCCCTGCTCAATCACGCTCTCGATCTGCTCACAGTATTCGTGAAGGGAAATCTCAGCCATTGCTTCCCCCTTTGGTCTTGTGTCTTATTGATTATGCAACATCTTGCGCAAAAAGTCAATCCAGACCGTGCACTTTTTTCAGGCGTGCGATCAGTGCGTCTACCGGCCGCTCGGGACGACGGGAGGGGCCGAAGGGATCGGCGATAGTATCCTCCCCCAACAGGCGATAGAAACCGTTGAGCACGCCGCAGGCCAGTACATCCAGTTCGTAGCCACCTTCGAGTGTGAACACGATGCGCCCACCGCACAACTGCCCGGCCAAACGCACCAGTTCCTGCTGCAACCAGGCGTAACCGGTCAGCGAAAGGTTCATCTGTGCCAGCGGATCGCGCCAGTGGGCGTCGTAGCCAGCCGAGACCAGCACCAGGTCGGGGCGGAAGCGCTCCGCCAGCGGCCAGACTAACTCGGCGTAGACCTGAGCGTAGCCCACGTCACCCACACCTGGCGGCAGTGGCACGTTGAGCAGGGTTCCTGCGCCAGCGCCGTTTCCCGTCTCACTCCAGTGGCCGGTGCCCGGATAGTACGGGTACTGGTGGGTGGAGAAGTAAAAGACGGCCGGATCGTCGGCAAAAGTGTCCTGGGTTCCATTGCCGTGATGCACGTCAAAGTCGGCGATGAAGACACGCTCCGCCTGGCCCTCCGCCAGCGCGGCCCGCGCCGCCACGGCGACGTTGTTGAAGAGGCAAAAGCCCATCGCCCGCGTGGCCGTGGCGTGGTGTCCCGGTGGACGCACCAGGGCGAACCCATTGGCGACCTCGCCCGCCAGCACCGCCTCCACTGCTCGCACGACCCCACCGGCGGCCATCAGTGCCGCGTCGAAGGAGCGTGGGGAGACGTAGGTATCGGGGTCGAGGTACCCGCCGCCCGCCTGGGCCTTGCGCTGCACCTGTTCGATGTGCCCTGGAGTGTGAACGCGCTGCAGTTCCCCGGCCGTCGCCGGGCGGGGCTCCAGGAGTCTCAGACGCGCCAACATCCCCTCGTCTCCCAGCGTACCGAGGATGCGCTTCAGGCGACGGGCGTTCTCAGGGTGGGAAGGCAGGTCGTGCTCAAGATAGATTGGATCGTAAACGTAGACTGTATCCATGGCCCCTCCGCTGCAGTACCAGTGCTGGACAAAGCGCGTCAACCGGACACTTCAACAATTGGCATGTGAACCTTAACCACATCCAACATGACCCTCGTGGTTACCGATTCCCTTTGATTCGCCAGAGCAACCAGGCGGGCTTGCAACACCTTAGCCAATGCGGCCTTTGCCGCCACTGGGCTGTCGCCTTCTGCCGAGCATCCATCAATCTCCAGGCTGCGGGCACGATAGTAGCCGTTCACCCGCTCAACCATAACCAGAAAAAAGCACGTCTGCGGTTGCGAGACCAACGACTTTCTGGCACGCCAACGCTCAATTGCCGCTTCAAGGTCGGGCGGCTTCTCAGCGATCCCCAACACTCGTCTTTCCGCGTCCACTGCCCTGACCCACGCCCGAAAAGCACCATCTTCCTTCACAATCCACTCGTTCATGGTCGAAATACCTCCTTCAAGACACCCGGGATACGGCCATAATAGAAAGCCAATCCAAGCCGTTCGCACAGTTCCAGATTGGCGATCAACAGTCTCCAAAGTTCGCTCATCAAACTGCTTAACTCGCCCAGGCCAATTTCCGAGGGCAGTTCTTCGCTGGGCAATACTCCCTGTGCAAGCCGATGAAATAGTGAATAGTGCATCTGATGGGCCTTTTCAAGTATTATACCTTACTCTATCAGCAGCGACAAGCGGAAGAACGAAGAGAAGGAGTGCACACCGAATGTGATCCGCAATCTCGAATCTACACCAGCCCGGCATTTACCTGCGCCGGCGGGTGGGCTTCTTGCGGCGCGGAGTGCCACTCTGGTAGGCAGGGGCGGTGATAGGGGCGGGGGTGCAGTGGCTCATGTCCAGCATACGCGTCACCAGGCGCGGATCAACTTCCTCGAGCCACTTGGCGGTGGTGATGACAGTCGGAAGGCGGGCATTGTAGCGGTAGTCGAAGAGTTGGTACAGTTTCTCCCGTGCCCAGGGGGTTGCACTCTCGGTGCCCAGGTCATCGAGGATGAGGAGCGGGGCACGGCGCACTTCCAGGAACTCCTGGTAGAAAGTGACTGTGCTCTGAGGACCGAAGGTAGCCCGCAGGTAGTCCAGCAGGTCAGGGACGACGACGAAGAGGGCCGGGTGGCCCTGCGCCATGCGGTAGTTGGCGATAGCGGCGGCCAGGTGTGTCTTGCCAGCGCCGTAAGTGCCGGTGAAGAGCAGCCAGTCACGGGGATCCTCGGCGAAGGCGCGAGCTTTGTCAAATGCCTCTTTGAGACTCTCTTCCTCCTCGCGAGGCAGTTCCCCCTTGCGCAGGTCAAAGTTCTCAAAGGTCTGGCGGCTGTGCAGGCCCAGGCTGTGCAGGCTCAGGCTGCTCAGGTCTGACCGGACCTGCTCCATGCCCATTCCCCCCCGGTAGTCGAGGGCGGTGATGGAGACGATTCGAGACAGGTCGGGATCCACCAGGCGGGAGCGGAGTCGCAGGGGAATCTCCTCCAACTCGTGATTGGTGGTAATGACGGTGGGCAGGCGGGCGTTGTAGCGGTAGTTGAAAATCTGGAACAGTTTCTCCTGCGCCCAGGGGGTGCCGCTTTCGGTGCCCAGGTCATCGAGAATGAGGATGGGGGCATTGCGCACTTGCTCGAATCGTTGGTCGAAGGTGGCAGGACTGGAGGGAGCGAAGGCAGCGCGAAGATGGTCCAACAGGTCGGGGACGGTGATGAAGAGCACCGGCTGGCCGCGCTCGACACATCCGTTGGCGATGGCGGCAGCAAGATGAGTTTTTCCGCACCCAAAGCCGCCCTTCAGCACCAGCCATCCCTCCGGCTTCTCGACGAAGCCCCTGGCCTCCTCGTAGGCCCAGCGCAGGTTGGCCTGTTTGTCGGGCGGCAGGCTGTGCCCTTCCGGATTGAATGCTTCGAAGGTCATCCGCGCCAGGGTGTTCAGGTCGCCTAGCGCACGTAGCGCCTCCTGGCGTCGCCCGGCCAACTCGGCCAAGTAGCAGGTACAGGGAACGAGTTTGCCGAAGTCGGGATGGCCAACCGGCACGTCCGCCCGCACGTGGCCCAACCCTTTGCAGATGGGGCAGACTTCCTCTACTTCTTGCTCAGTGTTCAACAGGTTCATTTTGTTTCCATTTGCTGTATCGTCGCCGATCTGCCTCAGTAATTCGCCGGCTCGTTTTTTCTCCCCTCCCTTCAGTGCGCCAGCGTTCCAGGATGGCGCGGATGTACTTCCAACTGCGCTTGTTCAACGAGACGGCCTCGCGGAACGCCTCCTCGACCCACTCGGCCGGGTAGTCCTTCTCCGCCTGGCGCAGTTCGTCGGCGATGAGCGGGATGAGCAGGCCAATATTCTGCTCGTACAGGGTGAAGACGTTGGGCCGGGCGGCGGATTCGAGTTCGTCAGGCCACCCGCCGCGTGCGATGGCCTCGACCGCCGCGCGCCCCCTGGCGGTGTTGGCGAAGTAGAGTTCCTCGGTCATCTCTCCAATAGTGGCCTCGACTCGCAGCAGCGTCCCGCGCTCGACGGCTCGCTCCAATGCCGCGTTCAGCGCCCCGGTGGGTGCGTCGCCCAGGCCGGAGAGAAGCACCTGGTCGGCGGCCAGGTCGGCGCGGCGGAGATAGCGCACGCGGCCCCGCTGCTGTCCCAGCCGCCAGAGGACGTGCAGCGTGAGTTTGAGTTCGGCCAGGTCGTCCACGATGGGGACGAGTTCGGTAAAGACCGGCTCAGGGATGCTGGCGCTGCGAACTTTGCCCGCTGGGAAGCCACTGAAGGTTTTCATACTGGATATTACGCGAACTCCACCGGCTGCTGGCGCGTCTCGGCGTCGAGGAACTGAGCCAGGCGCTCTTTGAAGAACAGTTGAACTACTCCCGTGGGGCCGTTGCGATGCTTGCTCACCAGGATGTCGGCGATGTGCTGCTTCTCGGTGTCGGGGTGGTACAACTCGTCGCGGTAGATGAACATCACGATGTCCGCGTCCTGTTCCAGGGAATTGTGGGCGACGATATCGTTAGCTACGAAGTTGTGATGACCTGGCACTTCCAGATCGTACACGTCCTCAACACCAGCCGGCTCTACGCTGGCAATCTTATCCCAGTAGACCTCGCTCCTGCCGAGTCGCATCAGGGTCTCGTCTTGGACAATCTGGGCTACCTGCAGTGCACGCTCCCGGCTGAGGCCGTGCTTGTACAGTGCCGTGCCGGTCCGACTGGCACCAAGCGCATCCTGCATCGCGCATAGACTCAACCCAGCCGCACGCCGGGCTGGATCTACCAGAGAGCGCCAGACTGATTTAGGGATCACATCCCTGTTGGTATGGTGCTTCCGATGCTTGTAAAACCTCCTTATAGCATCTGCCTTGTCTGCCTTCGGGCCAACGATATCGACCCCCTCAATGAATTTCATCACGTCGGGTTTGCCCGTAATTATCACGTGCCACTGATCACGCCCCTTGTTCCCTTGAGGGACACGACTTACACGTGCCACGATTCCCAGGCGAAGGAGTAGATGTTGAACATCCAACGCCAGTCTCTGGCTGCTCGTGGCGTAGCAGACGGTTGCTCTCGGCCTCTTTCTCCCGAACACACCCAGCGTTCCATCAGTAGCCCATAGATGGCGCAGGAACTGGCCGATGATCTCGGGTGGCTGCTCGAACAACCTCTCAGGGACGAATTTCTCATGAGAGCGATAACCCCACACCCCCAGGTCATCCATCCATTCAGCCACCGGATTCCGCGTCCCGTGCGTCAAGTGAGTGGTTGCACTCAAAAAGACTTGCCACCAATTGCGCTGCCGCTCCACACGGGGGGTCACTGCATCCCCAAATACCTCGATTGCCAGTCCTACAACTGTATCAGCCAGTTCTCGGCTGTTCGTGGTATACTGCACCGCATGGCGAGGCAGAGTGCACCCATCACCAATGAGATGACCAAGTAGTGCCACCTCCGCATTGCTCATCGTCGCCGTTAACGTAGGCAAATGTTCCCACGAGCGCGGAAGAGCGATGTGTTCCCCTGATTCCAGTTGGTCGAGGCGCTTCCAACCATTCAAGGTACGGAATTTGTGGTTGGCTGTGGCCCGGACCTCGCGCCCCAACTGGGTGCAAAGTCGAAACACGGGCTTTACGCCAACCGACCATGCCTTGCGTGCCTCAATCGGTTCCAGTTTCCAGGTCGTTTCATTCAATGCCATCACTGGCACCGGTTTGCCCTGTTTGGCCAGTTGGCCGATGGCTACTCGCTGCCCATTGGCCAGTTGCACCAGCGTGTCGCCGGTCAGACAACCGCTCTCTCTCAAATCCGCCAACACCGGCCGCTTGTCGCTGCGCTGCTCGACGGCACGAGAGAGTTGCGAGGCGGCCACTACCGGCAGGTCCAACTCCCGGGCCAGCGCCTTGAGCATGCGGGAGATGTAGGAGACCTCTTGCACCCGGTTCTCGGAGCGCACGTTTCCGGTCATCAACTGCAGGTAATCCACGAGGATGAGGTCCAGCCCGTGCTCGGCGTGGAGGCGGCGGGACTTGGTGCGCAGTTGCAGGGCCGAGATGGAAGGGGTGTCGTCAATAAAGATGGGCAGGTCGGCGAGTTTGCCGGTGGCCTGGACGAAGAGAGGCCACTCCTCTTCCCGCAGGTTGCCCAGCCGCAGCCTCTGGGCATCAATCCCGGTTTCGGCGGCCACTAAACGCTGCACGACCTGCTCGGCCGACATCTCCAGGCTGAAGACGGCAACGTGCAGGCCGTGGCGGGCGGCGTTCCGCGCAATCGAGAGGCACAACGACGTCTTTCCGACCGAGGGCCTGGCGGCGATGAGGATAAAGTCGGAGCGTTGCAGTCCGCCTAGCAACCGGTCTATGTCAACGAAGCCGGTGGGCACCCCCAGTGGCTCGCCCCGGTGGGCGTAGAGGTACTCGATGCGGTCGTAATAGCGGCGGATGACCTCCTGGATGGGGGCCAGGTCACGGGTGATGCGGCGCTGGGAGACGTTGAATATCTCCTGCTCGGCCTGGTCAACCGTCTGGTCTATGTCCTCGGCTTCCCGATAGGCCAGTTGCGCAATCTGGCTGGCCGCGCCGATCAGACGCCGGCGAATGGCGGCCTGTTCGACGATGTGGCCGTAGGCTTCGACGTGGATGGCGCTGGGCACGACGTTGATGAGGCGGGTGATGTAGGCTGCACCGCCGATCTCCGCCAGTTGTCCCCGGCGCTCCAATTCGTCACACAGCGTGACAAAGTCAATTGGCTCGCGCCGCTCGTGGAGCGCAAGGACAGCCTCGTGAATCCAGGCGTTCTTCTGGATGTAGAAATCCTCCCCCCCCAGAAAGGGGGAGACGCGAAACAACGCCTCTGGGTCAATGAGGAGGGAGCCAAGAACCGCCTCCTCAGCCTCGACGTTGTGGGGGATCATCTTGTCGGGAGTTGCCATATTCTATCATTTAAGATTTAGAGATTTTAGATTGACGGATTTGCCAGAGGTGGAGCGGTACCCAGACAACGGCCCAATCTCCAAATCTTAAATCCATCAATCTCCAATCATTGTACGGGCAGGTCATCCAGGTTGAGGGTATTGATAAAGTCGCTGAAGACGGACAGTTCCTGGGCTTGGGCGTCCTCGCTGACGTCCGTTTCGGGGGTGATGCCGGCCCGCGCCATAATGTCCTCTGTAACAAAAATAGGGGCGTTGGCGCGCACGGCCAGGGCGATGGCGTCGGAGGGGCGCGAGTCGATCTTTACCCGGCGCCCATTCAGGTTCACGACGATGTTGGCGTAAAAGGTGTCGTTGCGCAGGTCGTCCACGACGATGTACGAGACCTTGCCACCCATCTCGGTGATGACGTTTCCAAGCAGGTCGTGGGGCAGGGGACGGGCGATCTCGACGTTTCGCAGCCGGATGGCGATGGCATCCGCTTCGTAAGGCCCAATCCATATCGGCAAGTATCGCTCAGCGTTGATGTCCTTGAGAATGACCACGCGGTGTTCCGACGTCAGGCTCACCTGGATACTATCTATCTTTACCTTGATCATTATCCGCCTCCTGGCTAGATTATACCACCGACCTGCGGCATGAGGCAAATGGGCAAATTCACGGCATTTCTACATTCAAGGATGAGGGCAGGATAACAAAGGTCTCCCCCGTGGCCGCAATCACTCGCTCCCGGGTGCCGGGGTCGTATAGACCGACTTCGATGACGGCAAGGCCGGTGTATGCTTCGCGAAAGGCCATCTCGTGATAGTCGGCAATGATCTCACCGGGGAGCCAGCCGGGGGTGGGACGAGCGCCTGCAGCCGGGGGACCGTCGTGCTGGGCGATCAGGTGACCGTCGGCGGCCAGGACGTGGGTAAAGACGATGTAATCGGCGCTGGCGGCTCCCTCCAGGGCGCGCCAGTAGAGGGTGATGGGGACAGGTTGGTCGGAGGTGTGTGAACCGGGGCCCAGATCGTAGCCGAGGAGTTCGGCGACATCGCCGAAGCGGACGTGCATCTCGTGGGTCACCGGCGGGGAAGTGAAGACGTGCTCTCCGGCAGCGATCTCTACGCTGCCCAGGACGACACGGCGGTCTCCCAGTTCGATGGTGACGGTGGCGAGGCCATCGGCGGCGGTGGGAGGGACGACAAGGCGGCGGTGTTCCAGAACAACCTCGCTGGCCTGCCAGCGATCGGTGGGGTAGCGGCCCTCGGCCGGGGCGTCCTCCGCGACGGCTAGCGTGTGGCCCGCCTGGCTGAGCGTCAGGGCCGGGCGCAGATCGGGTAGGGGCGCGGCTACCGCGCCCCTACGCCAGCGCAGGGTGACAAAAAGCGATTGGCCAGGAGCGACAGCCTGACGGTTGAGCGCGGCGGCCTCCAGCAGCAAGCCGTCGGCGAGCGCGGTGTGATGGGGCAACGATGGCAGGTCGAGGGCGACGCCGTAGGGATCGTCGCGCAGGCCACGAGCGGGCGACAGGGTCACACTGCCGACCTGGTAGGACTGCCCCTGGGGGTTGCCCGCTGCGTCCAGCAGGTCGAGGGGCTGGACAGCTCCCTCGTCGTCGGTGGTGTAGACGCCGACGGAGATGGTGTAGGTGAGAGGCGGGGTGCCCGGCACGAGGGGCAGCACGTGGTAGGTGGTGGCTTCCTCATCGTCCGTCCAGCGGTCGGTGGGTAACCCGTCGTCGTTGAGCAGGTAATCGTCGGTGGTGGATAGTTCCCAACCATCCAGGTTTCGTTGTGAGCGCTCAGCCGAACGGTCGCGCAGCCGCAGGCCGACCCGTAGGGGCGCGGATACCGCGCCCCTACAGCACCAGCGCAGCGCCACCGTGACGGCGGTGTCGGCAGAGGGGCTTTGTTCTACCCAGGCGGCGGTCAGGTGCAGGGGGCCGAAATCGGCATCGGTTGGAGCAAGTTGCGGCGACGGTTCCACTGAGCCATCCAGCGTGTAGACGCGCACTCGGAGGCCCTTGAAGGAGCGGCGTTCGATCAGGCTGCCGGCGGATTCCAGCGCGAAGGGGATGAGTCCCCGGCGATCCCGATTGTCACGCGGATAATCCACCAGAAAGACATGCCTGGCAGTAACAGTCTGGGCTGCCAGCGTCTCCCAGGTGGCGGCCTCGTCGGCCGGGTTGAGGCGGATGATGGGCGCGGGGCCGTGGTAGGCATAGTCCAGCGACCAGTCCTGCCACGGGGCCACGATCAGGTCGTCGGCGGTGGTCTCGGCCTCCAGGTGGGCGGCCAAACCGCGCACGTCGTCCTTGGCGAAAGCCGGATCGAAGAAGTAGGCCCTCAACCCCAAGAGGGAGATCAAGACCAGACTGGTTGTCAGCGCGAAATATGAAACGCAATGTGTGATACGTGGGGGGGGCTGGGGTTTGGGTTCTGAGGGATGGATGGCGTAGGCAGCCAAGAGGATCAGACCAGGGGCGTAGAGTGCGATGTAGCGGGGATGGGAGAAGGAACGCACGGCCCAGACGAGGAGCGCAAAACTAAGCGGGATGAACCAATGGACTGTCAAGCGCATCACAGCCTGACGGGTGGTGGGTTGGCGCAGCCGTAAGAGCAGCAGCACGGCCATGAGCAGAAAGATGATGCCAGCCAATAGTCGAAATTCAGGACGTCCTACAGCGCTGGCCAGGCCCGTCAGATGGAAGACCCATACCTGGCTTAGCAAGTAATCAAGGGGGACGGATTCTGTAAAGCCTCTGCCTATCTGAAGCCGGGCTTGAACGGCTGGCCAGTGGGTGAGGACTGCGATCAGCCAGGGCAGGCTGGCGAGACCTACCAGCAGTTGCGTGGTCCACCAGCGGCGCAGGTCAGTCCACCGCCGCTCTCTCCAAAAAGTCAAGAGTGCCCAGGCTCCCACGTAGGCCACGACAGTAAGGACTATGTAGTGCAAATGGAGACCAACCATCTCAATCACACCCAGGAGCAGCCAGAAGACGCGGCGGTGAGGGCCGGGCTTCCGGGTCAGTTCGTGCGTGATGACCAACAGGGCCAAATAGACCAGGGGAAGCAGAGCGTAGACGCGGGCCTCCTGGGCGTAGACGACAGAGAGGGAGGAGAGAGCGGTAAGGAAAGCAGCGACCCGGGCGGTGGGCCGGCCCAGCCAACGACGTGCGACTGCGTAGACAGCCACCACCTGCAAGAGGCTCATCATCGCCGAGAAGAAGCGGGCGCTAAAGATGCTGTCGCCCGCCAGCGTGACCCACCCTTTGAGCAGAAAGAAGTAAAGGGGAGGATGGATGTTGGCAGCCCGATTGGCGATGATCTCGGCCAAGCTGGAGGTGGCCAGGTGCAGGCTGATCCCTTCGTCTATCCAGATGCTCTGAGCGTCCAGGCGGTAGAGGCGCAGTGCGAAGGCAATGAGCAATGAACAATGAACAATGAGCGAATGGCGAATACTTCGACTGGGCTCAGTACAAGTGGCGAATAGCGAATGGCGAATCATTGGGTTTTTACCGTAATATCGGGCAGTACGAGTTTTTGTTCGGGCAGCGATGCGCCGGTCTGATCTACCACAGGCAAGCGTTCCAGGGTGCCAGAATCGCATATTCCGACGGCTACCTCGTAGCGTCCCGCGCTCAATCCGCTCACGTCCAAAGTGATGGTGTCGGTGATGATCTCATCTTTCTCCCACCACGACGTTGGATATGTCCAGCGACGCGGCACGCTATCGTCCTGAGCCACGAGTGTGCCATCGTTCAGGGAGGATAAGTGGACGAAGACTTTGTAGTCTCGCTCCATTCGACACATAGCCTGCCAGTAGAGGGTCAAATCCAGTGCCTCGGCAGAGAGTTGCAGATCGTATCCTCGGAGAAGAACGACATCCCCCCAGAGGACGTGCAGCCGATGCGCCGGTCTGGGCTCGACAAAAACGCGAGGTAGCGGGTCTACCCGTAACGAGCCCAGGACGAACGGATGTCCTGCAGGAGCACTATCCGTCAGGGTCAACGTCAACGAGTACGTTCCCGGCTCCAGAAAAGGGCTCACTTGCAGGGCATAGGCACCGCGCACCACCTCACCTGCCTCCCAGCGGGATGTGGGCCAGGTTGGGGAGAGCAACTCGCAGTGCGATTGGGCTGCCTTGCCAGCAGTGTTGATCAGATTCAGACACACGTCGTAATCCCGACCGGGTGCAGCAGCACTTCCCCAACGGACATCCGCCTGGATCAAGCCGGCCTGGGTAGTCCCAGTGGGCGTGGAGGTGGCTCGGATGAGGCCGATTTCATCGGTCATATTGTGAGCCAGGACGAAATCACGCTCTGGGTGCGGGTCGGTGCGGTAAACGACCACGTCCGCGTCCTCGTGATATGGCTCAAAGGTCAGCCAATCCTGCCAGGTGGCCAATTGGTTCGGACCGGCGAATTTCTTGTGGAGAATGATGTAGCGAATACCGGCTTCGGCCAGTGGGCGCAACTGATGGGATACGTCCACCAGAGCCGGGTCCATAGCATTGTGCTGGCGCACGTACTTCAGGAAAGGGACGCTGTTGATGAAGGCAAGGGCCTCGCGAGGAGGACGGGCGGTCTTCCCCTCGACCAAGGGTTTGCCGTGAGTGGTCTGGTAGAACATATAGTGTTTGTCAAAGGTGTGACCGTGGGTCGGCAGGTCCAGTATGGCGAAATCGCCGGGTTCCTGGGCCAGTTGACTGTACCAGGCTGGGGTGAAAGGAGGCTCCGTTGGGTAGGGTACAGAGCAGTATTCGCCTAAGACCAATGTCCCTGCCACACCCACCAACAGAGCCGACTTCAGGTCAAAGGGACGTTGATGCAGGAGAGCCCTCACGCCCAGCGATGTCAACATTCCTATCGGGAGTCCCAGAAATATGTTGAAGCGATCGGGTTTGCGCAGGATGCGTATGAAAAACAGGTCGCCTACCAACCGATAGGGCATCGGAACCTGGGGATAGAGTTGGCCGCTGACGCGCAGTTGAGGGCCGAGGGCCAGGGCGATGTACACCACTGCCGCCAGTATCCAGAAGCGAGCCTGTCGCCAATTCCTTGTGGCACCATACAGCGCCAGAGCGATGATCGTATAGCCGAGGAAAGCGACATAGATTTTATTGACGTTGAAGTTCTCGTAGAGCGGGGAGACCGCATCACCCCACAGAGGGTGATAACGTCTGGGCAGCACGTAGGCCAGCAAATCTGTCTGTGCTGTGGTCTGTTCGTCAATGAAAATATCCTCTGGGTGGAGCCGGGTTAGTTGGGCGATGACTAGAGGAGCCGCCAAGGGAGTCAGCAGTATCCCCGTGACAAGCACGATTAGCACCAGTAGACCCAGAGTGCGCCGGGTGCGGCAGGCTTTGTCCACCAGACATTGGTAGAGCAGATACAGGCCGATGATTACCCCGCCCATGATCAACAGGTGCCAGCGGGTCAGTCCGGTGAGAAACAGGAAGAAGGCTGCCAGAAGCGCATCCCGTTTCTGGCCTCCCTGCAACGTGCGTCGCAGGTAGAGAAGCACCAGGGGAACCCAGCAGGTAGCGATCAGGTTGGGATGCTCGTAGTGGGACAGAGTATAGGGCCAGAACCCGTAGACCAAACCGCCGATGAACGCCGCCGGTTTTGAACCTGTCACTTCGCGGGCCAGCAAGTACATGGCGAAGCCGTTCAGAGCGAAGACGGTGATGAAAATCACGTTATAAGCAATGACCCTCCCTACAATCGCTTGCAGAGGCAGCCATACGGCGATGTTGAGCCAGGCGAAGTTATGGTAAGTCAGCGACACGCCCTGAGGATAGAATAGAAGATCGGTGTAAAATGGGCTGTGTCCCTCCAAAATAGACCGTTTCACCCACCAGAAGGTCCATTGGTGAGCCCACAGGTCTCCGCCCCCTGCCAGGTGTGTCCCCAGCCGGGCAGCGAGCGGCCAGGTCATTACTACCGTCAGCAAAACATAGGCGAACAAGACCCAGATAGTCTCCCGTTGACGGTAGATGCGCCCAAGGAACACCTCACTCGGACGAGGTGTAGCATCCTGCATTATCTGCCTCCGATTGGATGTTGTGACCATACGCACATTTTACCACACTATTCGCGCCAGACATCGCCGGGTTGCCAGGTGGCGGCGTTTAGCACCGCAGACTATCCAGTGATGTCAAGAATGAAAGGCAGTACGAGCTTCCGTTGGGACAGCGGTGCACCGCTCCGATCTACTACGTGCAGTCGCTCCGTGATATCAGGATCATATATTCCGACGGACACCTCGTAGCGTCCCGGGCTCAATCCGCTCACGTCCAAAGTGATGGTGTCGGTGACGACTTCATCTTTCTCCCACCAGGACGTTAGATATGTCCAGTTATGCGGCATGTTGTCATGCTGAGCCACGATTGTGCCATTCTTCAAGGAGGATAAGTGCACAAATACTTTATAGTTTCGCTCCATCCGGCACACAGCCTGCCAATAAAGGGTGAGGTTCAGATGCACTGTCGTCTGTTCCACGTCATAGCCGATGAGACGAATCTGGTCGCCGAAGACAGCTTTCACTTCGGTGGACACCTGGGGATGGGCGTACTGGCGGGATAGGGCCTGTACCTTCAAGAAACCGAGATTGGCGAAGGTACCTATCCTCTCAACGGTTACCGGATCAACGAGTTCCACGACGACCTGATAGTGACCCGCCGGTAGAAACGGATCAATCTGGCCGGTGAAGTGAGATGTGAATAAGTTCCCCGCTGGCCACCGGGACGTTGCCCATTGGGGGGCAAGTGCCACATCGTACGTGGCAACCGCTTCGCCAGTGGCGTCGCGCAGAGTCACCCGGTAGTTATACTCATGGGAGGGCGCCTCCAGTGCTACCCAGTGAAGATCAAATTGCAACCACGAAGCCTGTGAGACGGCAGGTGGCAAGAGATTGTCCGTTTTCACCAGTCCCAGTTCCTCGGTGAGGCGAGCCGAGGCTCTGTAATCCACGCCTGCTACGGGACGAGTGTGGTATGCAACGAGGCTTGGGTCCTCGTAGACGGGATCCACGACGACGAAGGACTGCCAGGCAGCGAGCATCGCAGGGGGTATCCTGTCGCGGTGGAAGACGATGTAGCGGATCCCGACGTCGGCGAGGGCGTCCAGTTGGCGTGACATATCGGGGAACGGTAATGAGAAGGCGCCTTCATACTCAGGAAGACTGTACTGGTGGAGCAGCGAGAGCAACGGGTTGCGTTCGATAAAATCGTAGGCGTAGGCAGGCGTACGCGAGACAACGCCGTCCACCAGCGGCCGTTCGTGGATGGTCTGGTAATACATGCTAATCTTGGTGGTGGGCGATCGTCCCATCGGTATTTCCAGGATGGCAAAGTCGCCCGATTCTTGTGCCAATTCGATGTAGAAGCAGGGCACTTCCACGCAAGTACTGGGAAAGGGAACAGGACAGTACTCGAAAGCGGTCAGGATCAATATACCTGCTATCAGTAGATATGCCTGGCGCTGCGATTTAAGTCTCCGCAGGAGAGCAGCGCACCCCCAGGCTGCTAGCAATGACCAGCAGAGGGTAAGCAGTATGTTGACCCGCTGAGCATGGCGGATAAGTCGGATCAAGGGGATACCCCAAGGTAAAGGATGTGAAAAAAGAGGCTTGCCGAGCACCCGAGGACGTGGCCCCAGCGCAAGAATGAACAACGCGATGCTCGCTATCCACCAGAATCGCCCTCGCCGTCCACCGCGCAAGATACCTATGCATCCCAGAGCCAGAACCGAGTAACCGATAAACGCGGGTTTCTTCCAGCGTTCTGGGTAAAATTGTTCATACAGTGTATCGACAAAGGGCCCCAACAACGGGTGATAATTGCTAGGGGTGAAGAATGCCAGAATGTCGGTGCCTGCGAACGAAGTCCGGTAAGCGAGCATATAGCTGGGGATAGCGCTGGTGAATTGTTCGCGCAACAGAGGCCACATAAAAGGAAGTGTCAAGATCGCAAAAGCGATCAGCGCGATCAGCAAGCCCTGCCGGACTCTCCGGCTTTTCCACTGATGCTCCGTGAATAGCAGGTAGAGGGCGCGGCATATCCCTAGAGAGAGCGCCAGAGTCAAGAGATGCCATCCCGAGAGGGCGGTCAGCCACAACCAAAAGGCCGCCGATAGTCCTGCCTTGATCTTCTTCTGGGTGATGGCCTTTTCCAGCGAAAGCATAAAAAGCGGAATCCACTGTATCGTGCCGAGGACGGGATGGGAACTTTCGGCGACGTGGTAGGGACTGAAGGCAAAGATGATGCCGGCGACAAAAGCGGCGGGGCGGGATTTGGTAAAGTAGTAGGCGAGGAGATAGAGGGTGAAGGCTGAGAGGGGATAGGTCGCAAGGACGGTGAGGTTGTATGCGGGCAGATCACCGACCAGGTTTCGCAAGAGCAACCACAGAGCAGTATTGGTGTGGCTAAAGCTATGGTAGACTAGACTGACGCCTTGCGGGTAGAACAGGTAGTGGGTGTAATAGAAAGGCAATCTCTCTGAGAGGGCTTTCTGCGTCCACCAGTTGGCCCAAGGATTTATCCATACGTCAATGTTGTCGCCGATAAGGCACCGGTGCATCGTGAGAGGGAGGGGCAGGGTGAGAATGAAACTGATCAGGATGTAGACCGCGAGGATGGCGAGGTCGAATTGCGAATTGCGAGATGCGAATTGCGAATTGCGAGATGCGTGTTGCGTGAGATGAGTCATTGGGCTTGTACCGTGATTGTGGTCAGCAGGATGGTGTCGGAGCCGTCGGGGGCGGTGACCCGCTCGCCGCCGGGGACGTACAGACCGGCATAGAGGGTGTAGTCGCCTGCTGGCGCGTCGGGTGGGATGGTGAGGGTGTGTGCATCGGTGATGTACTCGCCGGGCAGCCAGCCGGTGGTGGGACGGGTCCAGTTGGCAGGGACGCCGTCGGATTGGGCCACCAGCGCACCGCGCTGCCCTGAGCCTGTCGAAGGGTCGGGGCCGATGAGGTGCAGGAAGACGTGGTAGGAGGTGTGGGTCTCCGCTTCAGCGCGCCAGACAAGGGTGATGGTGATTGGGTGACTGGGTGACTGGGTGACTCCTACCAGGGTGGCGACGTTGCCCAGGCGGGTGCCTATCTCTGTGTCTACCGGTGAGGGAGTGAAGGTGCGGTCGGGGGCGGTGATGGATAATTGGGTGATTGGGCGACTGGGTGACTGGGCGAGTTGTATGGTCCAGGTGTAGGCGGCGGTGTCGAGGTGGGCGGGGAGATGGAGGAGGTGTTGGCCGCGCCAGACGTCGCCTGGGTGCCAGGTAGAGGTGGGGTGCCAGGGGGCGGTGGGTGGGAAGTCATACTCGGCAGCGGTGGAACCGTCCGGGGCGAGAAGGACCAGATGTGCAGTAAGGTCCTGCCCCTCTGCTTCTCTGCTCCTCTGCTCCTCTGCTCCATTGGCGCGCCAGAAGGTGGTGAGCAGGACGGGGTCGCCGGGGGCGGCTTCGTCGCGGTCAAAGTCGGCGCCGAGCAGGGTGAGGGGGCCGAGGGAGGCGTCGAGACGGTGGCGGATGCCCAGCACGTCGGGGTCGGCGGGATGGCGCGGGGCGGCGACGGTGATCTGGCCCAGGGGCAGCGCCGGGCCGAGGACGCGCCCATTCGCATCGTGGGCGGTGAGGGGGGCCAGGGTGTCCTGGTCGAAGGCGACCACTTCGACGGTGTAGTCGCCCGGGGGCGTGCCGGGAAGAAGCGGGACGGAGAGGGCAACGATGGCGTACTGGTCGGGCGGCCACTCCCACACGGGGGGCGGCGTGCGGTGCCAGCGGGGCGGGCGAATGTCGGCGCCGTTCCAGCGATAGCCCTCCGCGTCCACGACGTTGACGGTGATGCCATAGTCGGGGCCGCCAGGCTGAAGCGCCCGCCAATAGGTCTTGATCTCGAATCGTTCGCCGCTGGCAACGCTTTCGGGCAGAGCGTCGTGACCCAGGAGGACAAATTCGTCGCCGAAGGTGATCTCGGCGGGAACGTCCACGTCGCGCAGGCGGCCATCTACGAGGTTGGCGCGGCGGAGGGGGGTGTCTACACGGTCGATGATGGTCACCTTGGCGATGAGTAGAGCAAGGGCGAGGAGGATGGAGAATGAAGAATGGAGGATGGAGAATGGAGAATGGCGGGTGGAGAATGGAGAATGGCGGGTGGAGGATGGAGAATGGCGGGTGGGGATGATGAGCAGGGCGACGAGGGCAGCGAGACTGAGGAGGGAGATGGCGTCGGCGATGAGGCGGAGGGGGGTTTCGCCGAAGCGGATGCGGATGGTGTGGCGGCCGGCGGGTACGTCGAAGGAGATGAGACCGTCGGGCTCGGTGGGGGCGATGGGGACGGGGTCGCCGTCCACGGTGACGCGCCAGCCGGGGTAGTAAAAAGCCAGGTAGCGGGCGCGGAAGGGGACGGGAGTGTCCAGTTCGATGGTGGCCTCCACGGGGCCGTAATCGGCGTGCAAAATACGGGCTCCTGCGGGC
>JADHWW010000039.1 GCA_016783285.1 Anaerolineae bacterium | reverse complement strand
GGATGCCCCTCCCTCTGTCCCCCCCAATGGGGGGGATGAAAGGGGGGGAGGGCCGACCAACGCCAGCCATTCGTCCCAGGTGGTGGAGAGTGTGGCCAGGCAGTTCTGCACGCCGGCGGTACCCGGGTTGAGCCCCGGTGCGATGGCGGCGCGACTCCCATCTGCCAGATGCACCGTCGCGCAGTCACCCTGCTTCCAGCCGTAGTAGCCTTCGTTGAGCCGCACTGCTGTCCAACTCAGTTGTTGGAACAGTCCCTCGTAGTACTCCTGCACGTGACCCAGCGGATAGACGAGCGTCTCGGCGGCAGGCTGTGGGTCGGTGACCCACCCGGCCTGCAGTTCCAAGAGCGCCAGCAGCACCCGTGGCCCCACGCTGAAGCGCTGCGATACGAGTTGGACGATCTCTGTCCCCGTGAGCAGGCGGCCCTCGACCTCCTCGGCGTAGCCCACCAGGTAGCCCCCCTGCCCGGCGACGAAACCCGCCAGGTCGAAGTGGATGTAGGCCGGACCGTAGACCAGTTCACTGTCGGGGATCAGTTTGAGAGGCGGGCCGGTCTGAGTGGCGGTAACAGGGATGATGAGCGTCTGGCCGACGCGGATGCTGTCCGCGTCGGGCAGGCCGTTGGCGGATGTGATCTCTTCGACAGTGCAACCGAACACGGCGGCGATCAGGCCCAGCGTCTCGCCGGGTTGCACGACGTAGGATTCCACACCTGTGCCATCGGAGAGGCCGGCGGGCGTCGGGTTGGGCGTGGGCGTGCCGGTGTAGGCGCCGGAGTAGGCGGGCGAGGGGGCCGGGGGAGTCGCGACGGGGATGGCTGGCGCGAAGGATTCGGCCTGCCCGGTGGCTTCGCCTTCCTCGTGGGGTTGCTCTGGCGCAGGGCGCGCACATCCAGCCGTGACGCACAGCACGCAGACCCAGATCAAAAGCGAACAACGGTGCAATCGTCTTATCACCGCCCAAATCCCTCCATCGCAAAACCGCCGCCCAATGGCGGCGCGGGTGCGGCTTGAGGAGTGAGGCACGCCCACGTGCCGAACGGAGCCGCACCTGGGGGTGCTGCCTCCTCAAGTCTATGTCTACTGAGTTTACCAGAGATGGGGGAAAAGGGCAAGTTACCTGCTTCTACCCGGCGAGAGGCAGCCAGACAGTGAAGGTAGCGCCCACGTCCACCTGGCTCTCCACCGTCACCCGTCCCCCGTGCAGTTCCACGATCTCCTTGACGATCGCCAGCCCCAGGCCGGTCCCCGAGATCTGCATCAGCCAGGGCTTCTCTCCCCGGAAGAACCGTTCGAAGGTATGGGGCAACTCTTCTTCCGGGATGCCCATCCCCGTGTCCGCCACCGTCATCGTCGCCCACACCCGCCCCTCCGCCTCCTCCTTGCCGGTGGAGACCAGCACCTTTCCGCCTTCCGGCGTGTAATAGATCCCATTCTCCACCAGGTTGTTCAGCACCTGCATCAGTGGCTCCGGGTCTACCAGCGCCAGCGGTCCCGGCTCCGCCGGGTGATGCTCCAGCGTCAGCCCCCGTTCCTGGGCCAGCGCCTGGTGGCTGATGATGGCCATCTCGGTCAACTCGTTGAGGGGGGTCGGCTGGGGGTTCATGTCCAGCCTCCCTGCGTCAATGCGGGAGATCTGCAAGATGCCCTCCACCAATCCGGCCAGGTGGTCCGCCTCCTGTGCCAGCGTGTCCAGGTACTGTTCCCGCTTCTCCGGCTTCCGTCGCATCAGGTACGCATACAACTTGATCGTCGTGACTGGTGTGCGCAATTCGTGAGAGACGTTGGTGACGAAGCGGGACTTCATCCGGTCCAATGCCTTGAGTTCGCTGATGTCGTGGATCGCCACCACCGCCGCTGCCGCTTCCTCCACTCCCGGCTCCGAGATGGGCGCCGCCCTCAGTTCCAGGTCCAGCCCCGTCAGTTCCAGCAATGAAACCGGGTTTTTTCCTGAAAACCCGGTTTCTTCAGCGCACGCCTGCCGCGCTATGCTCTGTACCGCCTCCTGCAGCAGTCCTGCGTCCTCCGGAGAGAGAGTCTTGGTGAGCCAGGTATTGGCAACGGGGTTGGCCTGGATGATCTCGCCCTGCCTGTCGGTGACGATGATGCCATCGGTGGTGCTGCGCAGGATCGCATCCAGGTGGGTGTACTGGGCCTGGAGTTGGGCGGTCCGTTCCTCTACCATCTCCTCCAGCCGCTCAGAGTATTCCTTCAGCGCCTCCTCCGCCCGCTTGCGCTCGGTGATGTCGCGGACAACACCCCGGAACCCAACAGGCTCGCCTGTGGGATCTCTTATCAGAGATACAGACGCCTCAACGAACCTCTTGGTCCCGTCTTTTCTGATGACCTCCCAATCGAATACTTCAGCCGGTTTCCTTGTTCGGTAGACCGTATTGAAGGCTTGATACACTTTCCTGGCGTCCTCGTCGTCCATGTACCCTCGGTTATTCATGCCCATCAATTCATCTTTGGGATATCCAAGGAGCTTGCACAACGAATCGTTGAAAAACGTAAAGTTTCCGGCAATGTCAACTTCGAAATAGCCATCTTCGATGTTCTCGAGAATGGTTCGATATTTCTCCTCGCTCTCCCGCAGCGCCTCCTCCGCCCGCTTGCGCTCGGTGATGTCATTGGCGATCACCCCGATGCCCCAGATTCTTCCATCTGGCATTGTGATCGGAAAGTGGTAAGATAACCAATGCGTGGTTACACCTGGCTTGCTCGGTAGTTCTCCGCTCACTTCGATGCCCAACTCCGGCTGACCAGTCTCCAGGACTCTTCTGAGTCCCGGCACAATCTCACCTGCAAATTCCGGTACGACCTCATGAATAGGTTTTCCGACGATCTCCTCCAAACTCAATAAAATCCTCTCCTGCGCCAGGCGATTGACTCTCACGTAGCGGAGTTGGTCATCAATGAGATTCATACCGACAGGGGATTCTCTGAAAAACGCATCCAAAACGGCCTCACTTATGCGCAGCGCCTCCTCCGCCCGCTTGCGCCCCTCCTCCAGTCCGATGGTGTGCAGGGCGAGGGCGATGTCTCCGGCAATCTCTTTGAGCAAGGAGTGCTCCTCCTCGTCTGCAACAAAACCGGCGGTGACGGAGACAGCCAACAGGCCATAGACCTTTCCGCCGTGTTGCAGGCGGACGGTCATCGCTCCCCGGCCACCGCACTTGGCCGCCAGGGGACAGTTGGTGCAAGTAGATAGGGGGTCTTTGACTACCACGACGTCCTGTTGCGCCAGTGCGTTCCGCCCGCAAGCGGTCAACTCGCCGCGCTTCAACTGCTCAACCAGCGCCGAGAAATCCTCGCCCAGGCCCGCTTCGACAGTCGTCATCACCTTACCGTCCTCATCCAACAGAGCGATCCAGGCGTTATGATAGCCGCGAGTCTCAATCAGGCTCTCACAAGCCCCCTGAAGCAGCCGGTCGCGGTCCTTTTCCCTGGTGATGAGTTGGTTGACGTTGCGGATGGCGCGCAGCACGGCGTTGAGGTGCGCTATTCTCTCCTCTGCTTGCTTGCGCTCGGTGATGTCGCGATTGCTGCCGCGCAGGCCGAGACGACGCCCGTCACTGCTGTATACCGGTTGGCAAACGTGGCCGATCCAGCGCTCATCGCCGCTGCGGGTGATGATGCGGAAGTCAATGAGAAGCACCCCGCCCGTCTCCAGCACCTCGTGATGGTGGTTGACAAACATTGCCCGGTCGTCGGGATGGATGATGGCCGTCAGTAGTTCTGGGTCCTGGAGGAACTCGCCGGTGCGATAGCCGGTGATCCGTTCGCACGACGGCGAGACGTATAGGTGGTTTCCGTCCGTGCCGACCCAATACTCCCAATCGTGAGTAAAGTCCGCGACAGTGCGGAACCGTTCTTCACTTTCCCGCAATGCTTTCTCCGCCTGCTCGCGCTTAGCCGTTATCTGTTGCGTAAAGACCAACGAGACGGCCAAGGCAGCACCAAAGAGGGCCGTGTTGGCCGCCAGCAGTTGCCCGGCCAGCGCCTCACTTCTGGCCAGGATCGTATGCATTGGGGTTTCTACCACTACCCCCCAGCCATTAGACTCCAGGATGGCATAGGTGCCAAAGTAGGGCTCGCCCTCGTAGTCGTGCTCCCCAGCCCTGCCCATATCCCCATCCATAATGGCTTGAACCAACGGCCGGTCGCTATAGTCCAGCGACAGTGGGCCTTCTTCCAGAGCGAATAGATCCACCCCGGAATGAGCGATCACCGTGCCTTCCCTGTCTACCAGGAAGGCGACCTGCTCCTCCTCAAGCGGATAGTCTGTCACATTCTCAACCAACTCGTTCAGTCTCATGCCGCCTATCAGAACGCCTACTCTCTCTCCCGTTTCCGACTCGATGGGTACACCGACGGAAGTGCCTACAATTCCCGCTTGAGAATAGAACCGAGGCGCGGCGAAATAGACTTGGCCTTGCTCAAAAGGAACGGTAAAGTAGAGCCGATCGGCGTAACTCTCGCCGGTGTGCATAGAAAGGTCATCCATCGTGCTGGAGACGAACCAGCCTTCGGCATCCATCACAGAAAGGGAGCTGACACGCAACGATATCTCTGTGTGCTGAACCATAGTCGTTTGTTGGTCGGCAATATCCATGTTGCGAAACTCTGTGCGCTCGGCGATCCTCGTCAGTATATTCTTGATCTGTAGCAGATCAGTGTCCAGTTCCCGAGCAATGTTGCGGGCGATTTCTTCCTGGTGGACCTGTGCCAGTTCCGCTTCCCAGTTTCGGATGGTTGGAAGGACGTAGAACAACTGGAACAGCAGCGACGCGCCCAGGACCAGCGTAAAGAGCACCAGTAGTTTCACTCTCCAGCTCAGGTTGCGCATAAGTTTGTCCATCACGTGCCCTCTCCTTCATCAGCATCTCAGGGGATGTAAACAGATTATGATCTAGCGGTTTGAGCAGAGCAAACCCGCTTCATGGCCTCAAGCGTCCGCCTCTCCCGACCTGGCAGCCTCGACCGCCAACTCGCCGGCCCGGGCCAGGTCGGCAGGGGCATCGTCGCCCCGGGCCATCAGCCAGGTGACCTGGTGCGGACGGGCGGCCTCCAGAAGCGATTCCCACCCGGCCCGGTTGGCGACCGGTTTGTCGTCCCGGGTGCGCCAGCCGCGAGCCTGCCAGCCCTTCACCCATAGTGAAGCGCCTTTGATCAGGTAGTTGGCGTCGGAGTAGAGGGTTACGCGGCACGGCCTGGTCAACGCCCGCAGTGTTTCGGTCGCCCCTCGGATGAGCATACCGTTGGCTGTGGTCGCCGGCTCACCACCGCTGAGAGTCCTGGTGTGCCCGCCCGTGCGCAGCACGGCCCCCCAGCCGCCCGGCCCCCGGGCGCCACGGCAGGAGGCCTTGATGCAGACTTCGACGACGGGCCGGCCGTCGCCGGCGGGTTGGTGCGTTTCGGGCGCGCTCGGCCTATGGTCGAAACGGTGGAGCGATCGCAGCGCCTCGGTCGCCAGTCGGTCGGCCCGCTCGTTGAGGGGATGCCCGGTGTGTCCCTTGAGCCAGTGCCAGGTCACGTCGTGCGCCTGGGTCAGCCGGTGGAGCACGCGCCACAGGTCCTGGTTTTTGACCGGTTGCTTATCGCTGGTGCGCCAGCCACGGCTCACCCAGCCATCTATCCACTCGGTTATGCCCTGGCGCAGGTACTGGGAGTCGGTGTGGATGCCCACCTGGCAGTGGCCCAGGAGCCCTTCCAGCAGCGCCAATGCTGCCGCGGCGGCGTACAGTTCCATGCGGTTGTTGGTCGTGTCGGGATCGTTGCCGCTGAGCACCCATTCCCGGTCGTCCCAGCGGATGATCGCGCCCCAGCCGCCGGGGCCAGGATTGGGGTCACAGCCGCCGTCGGTGTAGACGTCCACCTGGGGTGGGACAATGTGGCTCAAGGTGTCTGGGCCGAACAGAGACTCGGACATACTGCCATTCCCCTTTCCGTATCTTCCACAGGGTCGGATAGCAAATCCGACCTACTTTCCCTACCCCTTTCCGCTATTTATGGCTGGCTGGCCAGCCCTCCTGTAATCTCTCCTCCGTCAATCACGAAGTAGTGACCGGTGATGAAGGCCGCGTCGTCGGAAGCGAGGAAAGCGAAGAGGGCGGCCACTTCTTCCGGCCGGCCCAGCCGGCCCAGCGGCACTTTGCGTTCAAAGGCGCGCAGCATCTCCGGCCTGTATTCCGCTTCCTGCATCGGCGTCAAGATATAACCTGGGCAAATCGCATTGACGCGCACCGTTGGGGCCAGTTCCAGCGCCATCGAGCGTGTCAGTTCGACGACGCCCGCTTTCGAGGTGTTGTAATCGGCGTAGTAATGGTAGCCCATCAGGCCGTTGGTCGAGCCCATGTTCAGAATCACGCCCCCCTCTCCCGCCAGCATCCGTCGCGCTGCCTGCTGCGCCACGAAGAACATGCCGTTGAGGTTCACGTCTATCACCTCGCGCCATTGCTGGGGGGTGATCTCCATGAAGGGCTTTCGGACGCTGATCCCGGCGTTGTTGATCAGGACGTCCAATCCCCCCAGGAGGTCATCCAGTTCTTCGAAAGCCCGCGCCACACCCTCCACGTCCGAGACGTCGGCGCCGATGGCGCCCCTCAGCGCTGGTAGGTCGCGCTCAATGCGACTCCGCGCCGCGTCGTCGCGATCCAGCACGGCGACCTGCGCGCCCTCCTCCAGGAAACGGGCCGCTGTTGCTGCGCCGATGCCGCTCGCCCCGCCGGTGATGAGAACCCGTTTGTCTTTCAGTCCACGCATAGACTCCTCTCAGGTCTTGACATTTATCCTGCCAACCCGCCTCCGTCCACTACCAGCGCTGTACCGGTGATGAAAGAGGAGGCGTCACTGGCGAGATAGAGCGCTGCCCGGGCGATGTCTTCCGGCGTGCCGATGCGCTGCAATGGTCGCTGCGCCGCCTGGGCCAGGAATTGCTCATCTGATTCGCCGATCTGCTGCGCCTCATCCCGCAGCATAGGCGTGTCCGTGTCGCCGGGACAGATGCAGTTGACGCGGATGTTCTGCTCGCCGTGGTCGAGCGCCATGGCCCTGGTCATGTTCACCACGGCCCCCTTCGAGGCGCAGTACGAAACCGCGTTGCGCCCACCGACCAATCCCCAACCCGACGCCGTATTGATGATCACCCCGCCGCCGGCCCGGGCCATAACGGGAATGGCGTACTTACTGAGCAAGAACACTGATTTGACGTTGACTGCCATCACCCGATCCCATTCTGCCTCGGTTGTCTCCAGGACAGTGGCCCGCCGGATGACGCCGGCGTTGTTGAAGAGAATGTCGAGGCCGCCCAGTTTGTCCACAGTCTGCTGCACAGCACGCTGGCAGTCGGTCGCCAGGCTCACGTCGCAGCGCACAAAGATGGCATGTCCACCACCCGCAGCGATCTCCCGCACGACGGCCCGCCCGCCAGGCTCATCCAGATCGGCAACTGAGACCGCCGCGCCCTCGCGGGCGAACAGCAGGGCCGTCGCCCGCCCGATACCCGACGCCCCGCCGGTGATGAGCGCCCGTTTGCCTGTTAAACCACCCATGATTCCCTTCCTGTGCTAGATTTGAGGAGTCAGCACCCCCAGGTGCGACCCTGGGTTTGAGGAATCAGCACCCCCAGGTGCGACCCCATTTCAAGTAGGCGTGCCTCCTAGCATGATACCTTGTAAACAATCTGCTCGTTGTATCCGGTGACAACCCTGATGTGACCACTGAGCGTCTCGTCCATTTCCCGGTCACCAGTGTCGACCCAGAGGGGCCGTCCGCCCAGTGAATGAATCTTTCCAGTGGTGCTCACGACGATGATATTATCCCGGCCTACTTTTCCGATCACTTTGGGGCTGATCTGCTGATTTCCCCGGCCAAAGATGTAGCCCTGGCCACCGATGGGGGTGACGATGATCTTTGCGCTTTGTCCCTCCAGAAGCGCCAACAATTGAGATTCGTTCACGTCGGCGGCGACCAGTTTCCCTTCAGCGACCACATCCACCCCAATTAACGTCTTGTCCAATCCCAACCTGGACGTGATCGCTCTGGTCGTGGTCCCCGGTCCGATGATGTAGAGACAGTCATGCTCCATTCTGTCTACGATGTCACAGGCTATTGCCTCCAGGGATGTCTTTTCTCCGGGGTTACTCGCGATCTTTAGACTCTGAACCAACCCTCTCCGGAACGGGACATTGAGGTAACCGTACAGTCTCGCCGAGACGACCCCCTGCCGGAATGCTACCTCGTCTATATCCATCACCTCGGCCTCTCGCAGGCTGGAACCCCTTCCTTGCAGATGCAACGCGGCGAGATCGCCTGCGTTTCTTGGGCTTGTCCCAAAGACCGCTGAATGGATCTTGACCCCCGCAGGGATCCCAAGAACAGGGATTCCCTCTGCGACAGCGTTGTAGACGTCCCTGGCGGTGCCATCTCCGCCGGCGAAAAGCAAAAGGTCCACGTTCAGCCGCAGTATTTCCCTGGCTGCATTGCGGGTGTCTTCCGGGGTTGTTGCGCCCTGTTTGATTGAACCGATGACCGTGGGCTCAAAACCGCATGCCCTGGCCGCGTCCTCCCCCATTTCACCGGGATAGGTGATGATCTCGAGGTTGTCTATAGGCTTTACCCCTATCTTTTCAATAAACTGGGGTTTGACAGATGAGAAACCGGGTTTTGATGAGAAACCGGGTTTTTCAGAAAAAACCCGGTTTCTTTCCCCGAATTGTTGAGAAGATACCTTTATCCTTTCAAGAGCCTGGATAGCCCGGTTTAGCGATTCGGGCACAGCGCCCAGCGCCAGCGCCTTCTTCTGTATCTCCGCTCCATCGCTGCCTTTGAGCCCGACTCGACCGCCTATCCCGGCGACTGGGTTAACGATCAAGCCTAATCTATGCATTTGCCGATTTCCTACCAGGCTTCAATCAGAGGTTGCCCCTCCATCGCGCCGGTGCACACGTCCTCGCCGCTGTGGGATAGTGGCCTGCCCCAATTATACTCATACCGTGACGCTCGCACAAACATCCGTCAAATCCTGCTCATCCGTGTTTCTTATACGTTTGCCTCTCCGCGTACCTTCCTCAGTATCATCTCAATATTCTGGGGCCAACGTAGGGCAAATTGGCAATTTGCCCCACTTTCCCCGACTTCGTAGGGCAAATTGGCAATTTGCCCCACTTTCCCCGACTTATTGAGAGGATACCTTCCTCAGATAGGCCCGCCAGGTCATCGCCCACTGCTCTGGATCGTCCAGGGGGGTGTTGTCAATGGTGTGAATGGTGCTGTTATGGGGGGCGGTCTTGACCAACTCAGGGTTCGTACGCGCCTCGTCCGCCACGTGAGCCATTATGGCCGCGTATTCGTCGAGTTCGTCTTTGGAATACGACTCGGTTGGTTCCAGGGTGCAAGGTTCCGGAACGATGAACGGGTGGTGGCTGGTCCAATAATGGACGCCAAAGTCCGCCGCTCGAAGTCCGATTTCCTCAGAATGAACGCCCGTCTCTTCCGTCAATGCTTCCCAACTGTACCGCACCTGTTCGATTCTCCGCTTGCCCCTGGCATACGGTGCGCTCACTCCCGGAATTTCCAACATCTTCTTGAGCAAGTAGTTATTGTTGAGCACGGCAATCTCGGCGACCTCCCTCAAGCCCTCTGCGCCGAGACTCATGACCCAGGCATACGCTCTCAGGACGACAGGAGCGACTCCGTAAAACGGCCCGATCTTTCCGATGCTTTCGGGCCAGTCGTAGTTCAAGTGGTACTTGGCGCCATCAAACTCGATGACGGGAACCGGCAGGAACCTGGCAAGTTCCTGGGTGACACCGGTAGCGCCAACCGCCGGCCCGCCGCATCCGTGAGGGGATGAGAAGGTCTTGTGCAGGTTGAAGTGGCACAGGTCGAAACCAGTGTCCCTGGCCCGGGTGATCCCCAGTATCCCGTTAGCGTTGGCCTGGTCGTAGGAGCAGAGCCCGCCCGCCTCGTGGACGACACTCACGAATTCCTCGATCTTGGGATTGAAGATGCCGGTATCTTCCGGGTTTGTGATCAGCAGCCCGGCAGTCCGTTCCGAAAGCGCTGCTCTCAATGCCTGCAGGTCGGGATAGCCGTCCTCGTCAGGATATAGGGTGATGATCTTGAAGCCGGCTGTTTTGGCACAGGCCGCATTTGAAGGATGGGAGAAGATGGTGGTGATGATCTCGTCTCGCTGACCCGCTTCCCCGCGAGCCTCGTGGTAGGCTCGTATGATTGAGACGTTCGTGTATATCGCTGCGGAACCGGCGCCGGGCTGCAGTGAAAACCGGTGCATCCCCGAAATCTCTTTGAGCATGTGCTCGAATCTGTACATCACCTCCAGGATGCCCTGAACCGTCTCTTCATCCTGCAACGGATGAACGTCTGTCATTTTGGACATTCTGGCCAGTTGCTCGTTGATCTTGGGGCTGTACTTCATCGTGCAAGTTCCCTGCCCAATTTCAATGTTCAGGTCTGCTCCCAGGTTTTCTTGTGACAGCCTGACGTAGTGTCTGAGTACCTGGGGCTGGGACAGTTCGGGCAGTTTTGGGGGCTGCTTTCTGCGCATATTTTCGGGCAGCGTCGCCAGGACATCACCGACCTTACTTCTTATCCCGTCTTCCACCTCGGGTACAAGGATGCCTCGTTGTCCCTGTCCTTCGGGGCTCAGTTCAAAGATGATCGGTTCATCCCAGCGGGCCTGGTGAAATCGTCTCAGGTTTGGTTTTCCGTCTGCGGACCTTTGCTTGCTCATACCTCTCCTCATTTGTCATTTGGGTGTGTTTCAAATCAGTTGAGGAGCAGGCATCCCCAGATGCCGCCCCGGTCGCATCTGGGGATGCTCCCTCCTCTGTCAACCGAAATGAAACGCACCCTTGTCATTTCTCTTGACGACTTCACTGAGTGCATCTACCAGCCTGTCAATGTCGTCCTTGGTGTGGACTTCGGTCACACAGTAGAGGGCGCTGTTGCCCAGTTCTGGGAATTCCTTCGTCAGGTCTTTGCCGCCGAAGATCTCCCGCGTTAATAGCGCCTGGTTGATCTCCGCAACCGTCTTGCCCGACCCATCGAAACTGACGACAAACTCCTTGAAGTGGGGCGACTGGAGAACGGGGGCCTCGACGCCCTTGATCTTGTCTATCTGCACCATCGCGTAACGTGACCTCGACATGATGCCCTCTCCAATCTCCACTAAGCCCTGGGGTCCCATGAGCGCCAGATAGACACCGGCCGTGATGCCCCACAGAGCAGCAGCCGTACCGACCCACTCCTTGCCCTCCTCCCGGATGGCGAAGGAGGTCCTTTCATAAGCCACGTCGCCGAATCCATATTCTCCTGGGACGGATGTCGGGGCGATTCCGAACAGCCGGGAAGGATATTCCATCACGTACTTCTCTTCGTCCCGAGTGGCGATGAATCCAGCCTGACCGCCACCAAACTGCATGTGCATGCCGAGCGGCTGTATGTCGCCGCAGACGATGTCCGCGCCATACTCAACCGGTGGGGTCAGGATGCCCAACGAAATTGGATCGACGTCGACGACGCAGATTGCACCGTGAGCGTGGGCTATCCTGGAAATCTCGTCGCCGTGGGCCTCGATAAAGCCCAGGTAGGACGGATTCTCAAAGTAGACGGCGGCCGTCTTCGGAGAAACCTCAGCCTCAAGAGCATTGAGGTCCAGTTGTCCTGTCTCGGCGTCGTAGCCTATCCGCTTGATCTCTATCTCTGGCTTGCAATAGTCCCTGATTTTGGATAGTTTACCGGCGCTGATGGTGCTGGACACCAGCACTTCGCGCCGGCCTGTGATCCGCGCCGCCATGCGGATGGACGTGGCGGCGGCCTGATACCCGTCATACGTTGGAACGTTGACGACGTCCATATTGAGCAACTCACCCATCATACTGGCGTACTCAAAAAGCGCCTGGAACCTCCCGTGATCGTCATAAGGCTCGCCTGCGTACGCGGTCAGAAACTCTCCTCGCTGGTTCACCTCGTCACACACGGCTGGAACGTGATGTTGATAGCACCCGGCTCCCAGAAAACTGAGGTACTCCCGGGCGGTCTTGTTTTTTGCGAGAATGGTCTCCACGTGCCTTTTCAGGGCATATTCGGACAAGAGGGGTGGGGGCAAGTTCAAACTCCCCTTGAACCTGAGTTTATCCGGGATGTCCTCGAAGAAATCCTCTGTGCTCTCTGCGCCGACCTCTTTGAGCATGTGCTTCTTTACTGCGGGCACAGAATTGGGGATATAGGGATAGACGGTCGGTTGTTCCTCGTTCATACTCTGTTCCTCCATTGATTTTGATTTCAGACTCATCCTCCCAGACTCAGGAGGGCGAGCAGGCCAAACGTTGTGATGATCGCACCTGAGATTCTGTTCACCCACCGCAACCTATCAGGGGTGAATTTTGCCCGAAACATGCCGACACCGCCACTCAGGACGAGCCACCATAGGGCTGAGCCGCTGAACACACCCAGGACTAATATCCCCGCAGACACATAGTCCCCGCTTGTATTTGCCAGCCCCAATCCGGCAAAGATCGCCGCGAATGAGAGGATTGTGATTGGATTTGTGAGCGTCAGGAGAAACGCTGACGCATACGCGCCAATGAGGCCACTTCCTCTGGCCGAGGCTGTCTGTTCGGCGGGTCTGGCCAGGAAGGTCCTGAGGCCCAGATAGCAGAGGAACACACCGCCGGCAAACCGAATCCAACCTTGTTGGTTGACCAGGATGCTTGAGATGAACGTCAGCCCGAATCCGGCGATGCAGCCATAGATTGCATCGGCCGTGGCGGCCCCCAGGCCAGAGACGAGGCCGCATACACGCCCTTCGGCCAACGTGCGGCGTATGCACAACACGCCGATTGGCCCGACGGGCGCAGCGATTGAGAGGCCGACGACAAGTCCTCTGAACAGAAGATGGATGTCCATGTAGTCATCTCCACAGTACGTCTATCACGATGCGCACTGGGCCGGTCAATTCGTGTACCTCGTACGCGGACGGCGCTTTGAGGCCGATGGAGAAGCCCAGGAGGGCGTCGTCGAACACCGGGTAGGAGTCGATGCGAGTCACGCGCAGATTGTCCGGCGGCACGAGAGGCAAGCGTTGGTGCAGCGGAAAGTCAAAGGCGTACAGGTCGCTCACGATCAGGTCAATGCGAGCCGCGCCCCACGAGGGGTCGTGGCCCATGGGGAAGGGGGAGGCGGTGTTGTCCACCTCCACGACCTCAAACCTGGGGACATGGTCCCTGGGCTCGACCATCTCCCAGACTACGCGCAGACGGTCCGGGTGCGTCGCATAGCGCACGTCTGCCAGGTTCCACACATGTCCCATCATGCCCCCCTGCCGTACCACGTCCAGGTAGGCTGAGGGTTCCAGCGCCGGTGTGCTGGTGGGCGGTACGGCCTGTGGGGATGGCGTGGGGCTGGGCTGGGCGGCGGTGGAAACCGGTGTTGAGGTGGGCGGCGGCGAGGTGGAGGCAGGGGAGGGCGTGGGCGGGACGGTGGACGGGGACGGAGAGGACGTGAACGTGGGCTGTGGGAGGGCCGTGCCGGTAGGGGAGGGTGGCTGGGGTGGCGGTGTGTCCGCCAGACACCCGGCTGCCATCAGCGTGAACATCGCCATGATTATCGCCAGTCGCTTGGCCACATTGCCTCCTTCGTCGGAGTGTATCACACTGCGCCCAGAAGTGCAACTGTACCTGTGCGGTGGGCCAACTTGCCCTACCTGGATTATTCAGTACAATGGTATCTGGTGCTGCAATCAACTTGGGAGGTGTCCCGATGCTCATCACTCACGCTCGTTTGGCCACGCTGGGCGACGAGCCCAGTCTGATCGAGGATGGTGCGCTGCTTGTCGAGGGCGAGCGCATCGCTGCGCTTGGTTCCACTGCCGAACTGACCATCCGTTACCCCGCCGCCGAGCGCTGGGATGCGGCGGGCCAACTGGTGCTCCCGGCCTCCATTTGCGGCCACACCCACTTCTACGGGGCCTTCGCCCGTGGGATGGCTATCCCCGGCGAGCCCGCGGCCAACTTTCCGCAGATCCTGGAGCGGCTGTGGTGGCGGCTGGACAAGGCGCTCACGCTGGAGGATGTTCGTTATTCTGCGTTGGTCTGCCTGGTGGACGCTGTCCGCCACGGCACGATGACGCTGATCGACCATCACGCCAGCCCCTACGCCATTGAGGGCAGCCTGGACGTTATCGCCGAGGCGGTGCAGGAGGCGGGGCTGCGGGCCTGCCTTTGTTATGAGGTCACCGACCGGGATGGGGCGGAGCGCGCCCAGGCTGGCGTCGCCGAAAACGTGCGCTTCGCGAAAGCCCAAACGTCAGGTCCCGAATCCCCAATCGCCGCCACCTTTGGGCTCCACGCCTCGCTGACCCTCTCTGACGAGACGCTGGCGGATTGCGCGGACGCCGCCCGCGACCTGGGCCTGGGTTTCCACGTTCACGTCGCCGAAGACGGCGCCGACCAGGAGGACAGCCAACGCAAGTCCGGCAAACGGGTCGTCCAGCGGTTACACGACGCGGGCATCCTCGGCCCTCGCACCATCGCCGTGCACTGCGTCCACGTGGACGAGGGCGAGATTGATCTGCTGGCGGAGAGTTCCACGTGGGTCACGCACCAGCCGCGCTCGAACATGAACAACGGCGTGGGGGTGGCGCCGGTGGAAGCGATGTTGCGCGCGGGGGTGGACGTCGGCCTGGGCAACGACGGCTTCTCCAACAACATGTTCGCCGAGATGAAGGCGGCCTACCTGGTGCACAAACTGGCCCGGCGCGATCCACGCGCCATGCCCGGCGACCTGGTGATGCGGCTGGCGTACGCCAACAACGGTCGCCTGGCCCGCGTCTTCTGGCCCGGCCTGGGGCTGGGGGAACTGCGCGAGGGCGCAGCGGCTGACCTGGTCTTCCTGGACTACCACCCCACGACACCGCTGACGGCGGGAAACCTGCCCTGGCACCTGCTGTTTGGCTTTGAGGCCTCGATGGTCAGCGGTACCGTATGCGCTGGACGGGTGCTGATGCGAGACCGGCGGCTGCTCACGCTCGACGAGGAAAGGATCACCGCCAGGTCGCGGGAGTTGGCGGCGCAGGTGTGGGAGCGGGTGTGGCAATGAACAATTGAGTACAATAGTCCCATCTCTTGTAGTTGGGACCCAATCACAAACTTGAGGAGGCTAAACAATGCTAGTAGGAGATCGCATGACCAGGCGTCCTGTCACAGTACCCGAGGACGCATCCGTTAACGAGGCACTGTATCTGATACGAAGCGAGAAGATCCGGCGCTTGCCCGTGCTGGACAAACACGGTCGGTTGGTGGGCATCGTCTCGGAGAAGGACCTGTTGTACGCTTCACCCTCGCCGGCCACCTCGCTGAGCGTCTACGAGATTCCCTATCTGCTCTCCAAGATCAAGATGCGGGGCATCATGGCGCGGGACGTGATCACCGTCACCGAGGACGCCACGCTGGAAGAGGCGGCCTGCATCATGGCGGACAACAGGATCGGCGGCCTGCCGGTGATGCGAGACGACAAACTGGTGGGCATTATCACCGAGACCGACCTGTTCAAGGTGTTCCTGGAGATGTTGGGAGCACGGGAGGAGGGGGTTCGCCTGAGCATGTTGGTCCCGGCGGAGAAGGGGATGCTGGCCAAGATCGCCGGCAGGATCACCGAGATGGGCGGCAACATTCTGGCCCTGGGGACGATGATGGGCGAGGACCCCACCAACCGCGAGATGGCCATCAGGGTGGCTGATGTGTCGGAAGAGCAACTGGTCTCGGCGATGGAGGGGCTGGGCCTGGAGATATTGGACGTACGTTTTTGCACGAGAGCGGTGTGTTAGGCTTGATGGTACGTTCTGTTGGCCAGTTCGAGAGGTGAACCATCCCCAGATGCCGGGTGTTGCTTTCAAGCCGCACCTGGGGGTGCTTTCTTCTCAAACCTGGAGGGGGGCGAACGATGTCTGAACAACACCCCACTCACTTCAGGGACGTGACCGGGCAGGTGCACGCCGGGTCGGGTCACATCATCAACATCTACCCTGCCTCCCCCCAGGAGGCCCGGCCCCCCTTCACCCTCCCGCCCGACCTGCTCACCTTCACCGGCCGGGACGACCTCCTCGATGTGCTCGACGGACTGCTCCACCCCGGCGGTGAGACGACGGTGAGCATCGTCGGCCTCAAGGGGATGGCCGGCGTCGGCAAGTCGGCGCTGGCGATCCACGCCGCGCACCGCTGGCGCGACCGCTTCCCCGATGGCATTGTCTGGATTGACCTGCGGGGGGAGAGCGGGGCCTGCGACGGTCTGCGCCACGTCGCCGCTCTCTACGGGTACCAGGAACAGGCGGCCCGCGCCGGCGACGACCCGAGGGCGCTGGCCGGGCTGGTGCGCACGATCCTGCGAGACAAACGGGCGCTGCTGATTCTCGACAACGCGGAGAGTCTCCCGGCGGGCGAACTGAACTGCCTGCTGCCCGGCGTGCCGGGGCCGGTGACACTGGTCACCAGCCGCCGCGCCTTCCCCGCGCTGGAGCGGCTGGGGCGGCCGCTGCGGGTGGACGTGATGGACGAGGAGGAATCGCTGGATCTCCTGGGCCGGCTGGTGGGGCGGGAGCGGGTGGAGGCGGAACGGGCGGGTTACCTCGGGCTGGCGGAGCGGCTGGGCCGCCTCCCGCTGGCGCTGGATATCGGAGGGCGGCTCATGCGGGACCGGGGCTGGGGGCCGGCCGAGATGGAGCGGCGGCTGGAGGGGGCGGCCGACCGGCCCGCCTTCCTGGCGTTGCCCATCGCCGAGAGGGTGGAGGACAGCGTCGCGCTCGCCTTCGCGCTGAGTTACGACGGGCTGGACGAGGAGCACCGGGAACTGTTCCGCGCCCTTAGCCCGTTTGCACCGGCGGGCTTCAGTCCCCAGGCGGTGGCGGCGGTGCTGGAGAGGGACGACGAGGGTGGGGTGGAGGGGGGGCTGGAGCGGCTGGAGACGCTCTCGCTCGTGCGGCGGGCGGAGGCGAAGGACCGCTACGACCTGCACCCGCTGCTGCGGGACTACGGGCTGGCGCTGGCGGTCCGGGCCGGGGAGCGGTGGGCTGTCCGGCACGCCCGCTACTTCGTTGGTCTGGCCGATTGGGGCGGGCGGCAACTGGGGAATCCCGAGACCGCGCTCCAGGCGGTGGGGATGGCGACGGTGGAGCGAGCCAACCTGCTGGCGGCGCAGCAGACGAGCCTGGCGCAGGGGCTGTGGGACGAGGCGGTGAGCCTGGCCTACGACCTGGGCAGACTCTTCGAGCGCAGCGGTCACTGGGCCGACCGGCGAAGAGCGCTGGAGGCGGGGATCCAGGCGGCGCGGAAGGGTGAGAAGCGGCGGGACGAGGCCGGCCTGATCCACAACCTGGCGGTGCTGGCCCAGGCGCAGGGGGAGTATGGTGAAGCCCGCCGCCTGTACCAGGAGGCCGCCGATACCTTCGAGCAACTAGGGGCGCAGCGGGAGCAGGCCGCCGTGCTCCACGAACTGGGGAGGCTGGCCCAGGATCAGGGGGAGTACGGTGAAGCCCGCCGCCTGTACCAGGAGTCGCTGGAGATCAAGCAGCAACTGGGCGACCGCGCTGGCGTCGCATACACGCTTGGCCAGTTGGGTAACCTCGCCTACGCGCAGGGCAATCTGGACGAAGCGTGGCAATTGTACGAGCAAGTGCGCGATGTTTCAGGGCAAATGGGGGACCGCAAGAGCGTCGCAACCGCCCTCCATCAACTGGGGATGCTGGCCCAGGATCAGGGGGAGTACGGTGAAGCCCGCCGCCTGTACCAGGAGTCGCTGGAGATCAAGCAGCAACTGGGCAACCGCGCTGGCGTCGCCCAGACGCTCCACCAACTGGGGATGCTGGCCCAGGGTCAGGGGGAGTACGGTGAACCCGCCGTCTGTACCGGGAGTCGCTGGAGATCGAGCAGCAACTGGGCAACCGCGCTGGCGTCGCCGGCACGCTCCACCAACTGGGGAGGTTGGCCGAAGAGGGCGGCGATCTGGAGGAAGCAGGGCGGCTGTTCACCGAAAGTCTGGTCACGCTGGAGGCGCTCGGTTCACCGGATGCCGCCGTCGCCCGCCGTTCGCTAGAGCGCGTCCGGGAACGGCTGGAGAGGAAGTCGCGGTAGCGGAATCGGGCAGAGCGATACAGAGCAGGATTAACAGAAT
>JADHWW010000038.1 GCA_016783285.1 Anaerolineae bacterium | reverse complement strand
AGCGACAGAAAGACACGCTCCACCAGCGGCTCAATCTGGGTGAAGAAAACCCAGCTGAGGGCCAACCCCGCCAGCGTCACCATCCCGCCCCAGAAGGCCGCCGCAGCGAGGATAGAGACCAACGACGGAGAGGTGTTGAGCAGGAGTAAATTGCGGATAACGAATAACGAATTGCGAATTGTCTCTTGCTTCTTGCTTCCTGCTTTCTCGTCCAGCAATCGTTTTCGGTTTTCGATGAGCACATTCACCCCGAACCCCGCCAACACAGCAACGGACAGCGTCAGCGGGAACACCCAGCGGAAGGGGGAGTGGGACTGGCTGATAAAGGGCAGCGCGTAGACGAGGGCATAGAGCGGCGTGCCAAAGATGCAGCCGAGGGAAAACAAAGCCAGCAATGTGAAGAAGGGAATATGCGGGTGGCGAAACCAATTAATCAACCTACTGCTGATTTGCCGATTTGCCGATTTGCTGATTTGCCGATTTGCCAGCACTGCGATGACCGCCAGGAACAGCGGCAGGAGACCCAGGTAGGCGCCGCCCTCGACATAGTTCTTGATGCCCCAATCGGGGTTGAGGATCGGCTCCCCGTAAGAGTTCGTGGTGACCGGAACCGTGCGCCACTCAAAGAGATCAAAGTAACTGCGGTGGGCCGGGTTGCCGAAAAAGTTGGGAATACCAAAGGTGATCAGGCGCCGGGGGGGATAGGCCCACCCCAGCACTTGCTGGAGACTCGCCGCCGCCTCGCCAGCGCGAAAACTGGTGGTGGCCACCTGGTACAGGGGCACGAACTGCACCGCGCCCAGCGCCAGGCCCAGAGTCAGCATCACGACGAGCCACATCGCCGCCCGGCGGGAACCAACCAACAAACCAACAAACCAACTAACAAACCGACTTTTGTTGGTTGGTTTGCTAGTTGGTTGAGTAATGAGTCGCCACAGCGCAAAAGCCCCGGTGATCAGCAAGACAAAGTAGGTGTTCTCGGCGTGACCGGCCAGCATCTGGCAGCCCAGGCCCAGCGCCCCCAGGAGTGCCCAGGGCAGCGTTGCCTGCCGCCGGCCCAGCGCCGGCCGCTGCTGCACGATCAACTCGACCATCGCCAGGATGAACGGCAGCCACGACGCCCCGGCAATGATCATCGGGTGCACGACTGAGACGACCAAAAAGCCGCTGAACTGGAAGGTGATCCCGGCGATCAGCCCCCCCAGGCGGCGAATGCCCAACACGCGGGCGAAGAGGTAGGCAAACATCCCCGCCAGACCCAATTGCAGCCAGGTGAACATGCCGTAGGCTCGCCACAGTGGGAGGACGTAGAAAACGACACTGAGGGGATAAAGCGCCGAGTGCTGCCCGTTGGCCAGGAAGGGATGACCGGCAAAGATGTAAGGATTCCAGAGCGGCAGTTCCTGGTTCTGAATCGCCTCGACGACGAACTGCTTCCAGACATAGTTCTCCAGGATCAGGTCGTTGAGCAGGGGATTCTGAGGAACGCCGACGCCCAGTTCGTCCGCGGCAGCACGATAGGGCTCAAACAGGAAGAGATTGTCGGCTGGCAGCAGCGTCTTGGGCCCCAGGACGACAGGGGCGAACAGCAGGAGGGGCAACAGGAGCAACAGGGCGAGGATGCCCAGGCGGTGCCCTGAGCCTTGTCCCTTCGATAAACTCAGGACATCGCCTGAGCCCCGTCGAAGGGCTGTCGAAGGGTCGGGCAGCGTTTTGCGGATCATGCGGTCAATCGGTCACCTGGTCGCAGGTGGCGATGGCGCCGGCGCACATCCCACGTCCGCAGTGCCGCCTCAATCTTTACCGGCGCCGTCATCTTGGAGTGACCAATGCGCCGGTGCTCAAAGTAGATGGGTATCTCTAGCACGCGATAACCCAGCCGCTCGGTCACGTAGGCCATCTCGATCTGGAAGACGTAGCCCTGTGAGTGGATGCGGCCCAGGTCAATGCCGCGCAGCGTCTCCGCCCGCCAGCACTTGAAGCCGGCGGTGACGTCCTTGACCTTGCATCCCAGGATCAGCCGGGTGTAGACGCTATTGGCCCACCAGGAGAGCAGCCAGCGCCCCCGGCCCCAATGTTCGCCCGTCTTGCCGCCCTGCACGTAGCGGGAACCGACGATCACGTCGTAGTCTCGGACGTACTCCAGAAAGTGGGGAATGTACCTGGGGGAATGGGAAAAGTCGCAGTCCATTTGGACGATGAAATCGGCCCCGTGCTCCAGAACCCGGCGAAATCCTTCTACGTAGGCTCGACCCAAACCGCGCGGGCCGGCGCGGTGCAACACGTACAACCGGCCCGGATACTGAGTGGCTAACTCGTCAGCAATGTGACCGGTGCCGTCGGGCGACTCATCATCCACGATCAGGATGTCTAAAGCGGGGATGCCCAGACCAAATAACGTCTCGGTCATGGGCCGGACGTTTTCGGCCTCGTTGTAAGTGGGGATGACGACAGTCAGATTCAGTGGATCCGAAATCGCTCCGGGGGGATTGTCAAACCTGTGGTGAGCACAGTCGAACCATCCCCGCTTTCGGCCTGGATCTGGTGATCCAGGCCGAGCAGTATTTGGCGATCCAGGCCAAGCAATATCTGGGCTACCTTGCGCGCCTAATCTGCGCATTGAGTCTTGGCAATAGCCTGTTTCAATTCCTTCAGGTTGGAGAAAGGCCCCTCCGATGACTGGAGCACGCCCATTTTGACGTCCAGGCGCGGGAATTTTGCATCGGGGTTCGCTCCAACTCTCATCCCTCACCTCCCAACCCAATTTTACCCCCATTGCCATTTCCTAGCAACTCTCGTACCACCGCCACTGCCTCATTCGCGTTCTCGGCGTAGGCGTCCGCGCCGATGGTCTGCGCCCATTCGGGGCTGGTCGGCGCCCCGCCAATGATGACTTGAACTTGCTCGCGCAGGCCGGCTTCTTTCAGTGCCTCGATGACCACCTCCTGGTTGCGCATCGTCGTCGTGAGGAGGGCCGAGAGGCCGACGACGTTCGCCCTGGTCTCCTGCACCTGCTCGACGAATTCACCCGCCGGCACGTCCACCCCCAGGTCGTACACCTGGAAGCCCGCCGCGGCGAGCATCGTCCCCACCAGGCTCTTGCCGATCTCGTGGATGTCCCCCTCGACGGTGCCGATGACGACGGTGCCGACCACCTGGCGCTGCTCGTGCCGCGCCACCAGCACCGGTTCCAGCACCGTCATCGCAGCCTTCATCGCCTCGGCGGCCATCACCAGGTCAGGGATAAAGTACTCGCCGCGCTCGAACCGGTCGCCGACGACCTGCATGCCGGGGTTGAGTGCTTGCTCGATAGCGGTCAGCGGCACGACACCTGCTTCCAACGCCTGCGCTGCCAGTTCCCGCGCCTGGTCGGGCTCGCCGAGGATGACGGCTTCTCGTAGTTGTTTCAGGGTTTCGCTCATTTTTGGCTCCTCTGTGGATTGTAGATTGGTGGATTGTAGATTGGGAGATTGGGAAATTGGGGTCGCAATGATCCGTCAATCCTGCCGATCAGTGTTATGATCCGTCAATCCTGCCAATTAGTGTTATGATCCGTCAATCCTACCGATCAGTGTTCTCATTCGGCAGGTGATCCATTCCGGCAGATTGGGCGGCGCGCAATGTGATGGCCTCCAGTTCGCGGGTGACTTCGTCGGGCAGAGACTTGGGCTCGTAGGCGGCGATGAGCGCTTCGACGCGCCGGTGGGCCCGCCCGGCGGCGTCCAGGCTGCCCTGGGCCTCCCAGTTGCGGCGAAAGTCGCGGTCCACCACCGAGCTGGGGATGAACAGTTCTTCCCGGAACCAGCGGCGCGTGTGGGGCGTGCTCAGGAAATGGCCCGCGTGCCCCACCCGGCGGATGACCTCCAGCGCCAGCGGCGTCTCCCGCTCGACCATCCCCGTCACCAGTCGCTGTGCCATCCCCACGATCTCGGCGTCAATCACCAGTTTCTCCAGACTGAAGCAACTCTCAAAGTCGAGCATGCCGGGGCCGGAGATCATGTTGATGCCCGCCAGCGCCCCCAGGATCGCGCCGATGCCCGATTCGAACCCGCACTGGGCATCCACCACCTTGGCGTCGGACATTCCCAGGTAGGCGTGGGTGGGCAGATCAAGATACTTGCCCACCTCGGCGTAGGCGCAATCAATCATCATCGTCTCAATAGCGCCCATCGGCGGCGTGCCGGTGCGCATGTCGAAAGCGGCCGGCGAGCCGCCCCAGACGATAGGTGCGCCGGGCTCCACCAGTTGGTGAATGGTGACGCCGCTCAGACACTCGGCGGTGTGCTGGACGACTGATCCCAGGAGAGTCGCCGGCCCCGTGGCTCCCGCCAGCGGCATACTGACCAGTTCCGCCGGCACCCGGTACTGGGCGCAGTCCATCAGGTTCTCGCAGGTGATCTCGGACCACAGAAGCGGCGGGGAGGGGCAGACGTCAAAGACGGCGATAGGTCGCTCTGCCAGGGCCTCCTCGCTGCCGGCCACCACCAGCAGCAGATCCTTCATCACCTCCCAGGTCTCGACGGCGAACGCGCCGGTGACGACCGGCTTGCGGGTGTGGAGCAGGGTCAGATAGAGCCGGTACAGGTCGCTGATTTCCTGCGGCACGTCCGCGCAGACGAGGGAGGTGGCGGCAGCGTCCAGCGCGTCCAGCCCGTCGGCCAGTTTGATGAAGCGCACAAAGTCGGCAGTGACCGGGGAACGCGAACGAGTCGCGTTGTGGTCGAGGATCTCGATGGCGGCCGACCCAGGGTCAAAGTGCACGTCGTTGTCGCCATAGTGCACCATCGGCTGGCCGCCGGCATCGTAGAGGTGAAACGACGAGGGGGCCGTCTCGACCGCTCTGCGGGCCAGGCCGGCCGGGATGCGCGCTACCTGCGCCTGCAAGTCCACCTCCGCGCCGCGCTCGGCCAGGAAGCGCAGCGCGCGGCCGGAGTGGATGCACACGCCGGGGTCACTCAGCAGGTCGTAGGCCTCGGCCACGATGCGCTCAATGGTCTCGGAGGATAGAATTTGCAGACAGGGGCGTTTGGTCACGTTGACTCCTGGTGTTAGATTCAGGGTTCCGTCTAGCGGAGCGATTTAGCCTGGTCCGGCTCGCCCGGTGCGTCAAAGGTCACCACGTCCCCCCGGCGCGGGCCGTGAATGAGACAGTAGGTGACCTTTTCGATCATCACACGCTGGTCATAGTACAAGTTGGGCTGCATACTTGGCCCGTCAATCGTCATCGCCTGAACCACAAATACGTTGATGACCAGGACGATGAGCACAGCCGGCACGATTGTACTGACTACATCCCACAGCGTCCGCAGTAGGAAACGTCCAACCTTTGGCCGGTCTGTGACCGGCGGTTCATTGTTTTTTTGTTCGTCGTTTATCAACAATTCACCCCATCCGTCGTTGGTGTCGCACTTTGTGAACAATCTCATTGATCTCGTCCAGAGGCAGCGGTTTCCCTTCCGGAGCGTGGGAAACGATTTCCGTCACTGGTGGCGGAGTGATGCGCTTCAAGTGCAGGGTATCCCCCTCTGCCCACACAACGAAACGGTCTGAGGGGCGAAAGCGCCCTATAATCTCGGCCGGCAGTTTCAAAGCACGTCCAGGGGTCAGTTCAGCGATCTCGACCATTTTTACTCTTTCCATTTTACCCTCCCTACTCTCCCGAGACATGATTCAATTGTAGTCTACAAGCCCCGTGGTGTCAACCTGTTCCAGTCAAATTAAAGCGCGGTTCCACTTCCGTACTCCCCAAATTCATCCAGTCAGCGGGATTCGCAATTCGCTATTCGTCATTCGCAATTCGTCATTCGGTCATCCGCTCGTGCAATTCAATCGCCCGGCGATAGAGTTTGACGTACTCTTGTGCTGAGGCTGACCAGGAGAAATCGGTCTTCATCCCCCGCCGCTGCAAACCACGCCACGCCTTCTTGTCGTGGTAGACCTTTAGTGCCCGCTCCAGCGTTTCCTGGCACGCCTCGGGTGTGTAGTCTGTGAAGACAAACCCTGTGCCACGACGGCGATGGGCTGTGTAATCGGTGACCGTATCGGCAAGGCCACCGACCGCTCGCACGACAGGCACGCAGCCGTAGTGCATGGCGATCATCTGCCCCAGGCCGCACGGCTCGACGGCGCTAGGCATCAGGAACATGTCCGCGCCGGCGTAGAAACGCTGCGCCAACACGGCGTCGAACTTGAGGAAGGCGTGCATCCGGTCGGGGAAGCGGGCCTGGACACGCTCGAACATCTCGTGGTATTGGGGCATTCCGGTGCCGAGCAGGACGAACTGGCCCTCTCCTCCCAGGAGCCATTCTAGCACTGGCTCCATCAGGTGCATCCCCTTGACCTCATCCAGCCGCGAGACCAAACCGACCAGGGGCACGTCGGATTGCACGAGCAGGCGCGCCTGTTGCTGCAAGGCGGTCTTATTGACCGCCCGCTGGTCGAGCGTCTCGACGTCGAAGCGGTGGGGAATGTTGGGGTCTGTGGCCGGGTTCCACTGTTCGTAGTCAATCCCGTTGAGCACGCCAAACAGTTGCTCCCGCCGCTCGCGTAGAAGGGGGTCTAACCCCATCCCAATTTCAGGGGTGAGAATTTCCTGCGCGTAGCGTGGGCTGACGGTGTTGATCAGGTCGGCGTGGGCGATACCCTGCGCCATCCAGTTCACCGTCCCAGGCTGCTCGACGGTCAGATGCTCCACGTATTCCATCTGCGCAAAGGTCAGAATCAGCCGTCCGGCGATGCCCTGGTAGGCCAGGTTGTGGATGGTGAAGAGGGTGGCGATGTCACGACAAAAGGGGTCCTGCCGGCCGGCCGTGTCCAGCCAGGTCGGCACGATGCCGGTGTGCCAGTCGTTGGCATGGATCACGTCCGGCTTCCAGTCCAGGAGACGGAGTGCGGCCAGGGATGCCTGCCCAAAGACGGCGAATCGTTGAGCGTCGTCCTCGAAGCCATAGATGCGGTCGCGGGAAGAGAAATATTGCTCATTCCACAACAGGTAGACCGGGACTCCTCCGTCGAGGGTGCTGCCGATCAGGTGGACGCACTCCTGCCCAGGCCCGACCGGGACGTGGAAGGGTTCTCCGATCTTTTCCAGGTGGAACTGGTCGCTGCGGATGGTGCCGTAGCGCGGCATCATCAGCCGCACGTCGTGGCCCAGGGCGCGAATGGCCCTGGGCAGCGATCCGGCCACGTCAGCCAACCCACCCACCTTGGCGAAAGGCACCGCCTCGGCGGCGAGAAACAGGATTTTGAGTGGTTTTCTGGTCATAATCCAACCCCCTCTTTCGGGCAATAATCGGGCAAAAAATCGGGCAATCAGGTAGTTGCCCACCACCGGTAGTCCACCTCCGGGAAAACTTTATCCCACAATTCCTCGGCCAGCGCTCGGTCAGGGCGGCCCTCCTCCACGCTGGCGACCAGGCGCTCGAACCGCTCGACGTGCCCCGTGAAGCGTTGAATGGCGTACTCCCGCGCCTGCCCCGTCGTCACCAGAAAGGGCCAGTCGGACGACTCCAGCAGCAGCAACTCCCGCGCCGCCTGGTTCAACACTACCTCTACATCTCCATTCTCCATTCTCCATCCTCGTTTGTGTTGGACCTCACGCCGGCGTAGGAGTTGGAAAGGGGGTGAAAGTGGGAACAGGGGTAGGCGTGGGTGGGCGTGGCGGCGCAAATGTCACCACCAGGCTGAGTCCCATGCTGAGTACGATCAGCAGGCTGATAATCCAGAGTATGATGCGCGTCTGTCGGGCTTGTGAGCGACGCATGGTGCCTCCTGTGAACAATTGTTATTGGTATTTCATTATAGCACAGTGATGGGGAGACACAAGCGCGGCATATCTTAAAATTGTTGCCAGGCTATTGACAGGGCCGCCTTTTCATTATATAATGACTACGAGTCAGTTAATGACCGTGAGTTAGCACAAGGAGTGTCTGTGTGACGACCAGGGCGCGTCGCAAGCGGGAAAAGGAGGAACGGCGGCAGTCCATTCTCTGGGCGGCCCGTGAAGTTTTTTTCGAGCATGGCTTCCACCGCGCTACCGTGGGTGACGTGGCCGACAGGGCGGAGGTCAGCAAGGGCACCGTATACCTGTACTTTGAGAGCAAGGAGATGATCCTTGCTCTTATGCTTTTAGAGGGGCTAGATGAACTGGTTGAGGAACTGGAGCAGGCTTACGCGGCGGATGTATCGCTCCCGGCCGACGAGCGACTGCGGCGACTGGGGCAAGGCTACCTGCGCTTCTTCGAGCGGGAGCCAGAATATTTTCGCCTGTTGATGGCGATGGATCGGGGGCGCTTTCAGGAGTCAGTGACGCCGGAGGTGTACCAGGAAGTGTTGACCGCCAGCCTGGAGGGGCTGGAGATGGTGATGCGAGCGGTTCAGCAAGGGATTGACGAGGGATTGTTTCACTGCTGCGACGTGCGCCAGGCGGCCAGTGTCCTCTGGGCGACGATGAACGGCGTGTTGCAGTTGATGGAGCATCCGCTGCGCCGGGAGATGGTGGGGATGGATCGGGGACCACTCTACCAGGCGGCGTTGGATGTAGTAATTGAGGGATTGCAGGCAAAAAACTAGAGGATGTCGGCCAGAATCTGAATCCGCTAATCCTGCAAATCCATGTTCTACGTTGCAGGCAAAAAAATAGAGGAGGTCGGGATGAAAAAAGTCGTTATCGTCAGCGGATGTCGCACTGCCATTGGCAGCCACGGCGGCGCCTTTCGCACCATCGCGGCGCAGTATCTGGCTGCGGCGGTGTTCAAAGAGGCCATCAACCGGGCGGGCATTGACCCCAACATCATTGACGACGTGATCCTGGGCTGCATCAGCCAGCAGAGCGACGCGGCCAACATTGGCCGTGTGGCGGCGTTGATGGCCGGCGTGCCCGTGCACGTGCCTGGCTGCACCATCCAGCGCAACTGTGTGTCGGGCATGATGTCCATCAGCATGGCCTATCAGGCCATCCAGGCTGGCGATGGGGAGGTGTTCCTGTGCGGCGGCACGGAGAGCATGTCCACTGCGCCGTACTGCGTGCGGGGTGCCCGCTGGGGCCTCAAACTGCGCCACGACACTTTCGTGGATAGCCTGTGGGAGGGCCTGACCGACCCCGTCTGCGGGCAGATTATGGGGCTCACGGCCGAGAACTTGAGCCTGATGTACGACATCAGCCACGAGGAGCAGAACAAGTTCGCCGTGAAAAGCCACAAGAAGGCTTTCCGCGCCACGCGGATGGGCAAGTTCCGGGATGAGATCGTCCCCTTCCGGGTGTCCAAGAGAGTCGCCGGTCAGGAGGTGGCCTACGAGGACATCATAGAGGACGAGTGCATCAACCCAGGCCTGACGGTGCAGAAAGCCGCTCTCTATCCGACGGTGTTCAAGAAAGGCGGCACTGTCACTCCGGCCAATGCCTGCCCCATCTCTGACGGCGCGGCGGCGGTGGTGGTGATGACGGCCGAGAAGGCGCAGGCGCTGGGGCTGGAGCCGATGTGCACCATCCGCAGTTATTCCTACGCCGCCGTACCGCCGGACATCATGGGCATCGGTCCGGCCTACGCCGTGCCTATGGCGTTGGAGCGGGCGGGGCTGAAACTCACCGATATCGAGTTGATCGAACTCAACGAGGCCTTCGCTGCGCAAGCCATAGCCGTGGGCATCGAACTGGAGGATCAGGGCTGGGATTGGGAGAAAGTCAACGTCAATGGCGGCGCCATCGCGCTGGGCCACCCCGTGGGCTGCACAGGCACGCGCATCCTGGTCACGCTGCTGTACGAGATGATCAAGCGCGACCTGACGCTGGGTCTGGCCACGGCCTGCGTGGGCGGTGGGTTGGGTGGCGCGATGGTCATTGAGCGCAAGTAGCGAGTCAGCGAAGCGGCATTTTAGGAGGAATGACTATGGCAGACGTATCTATCTGGCAGGACAAGAAGGCACGGGCGGCGTTCATCGCCAAAGGGAAGGATACCTTTGAGAGCGTCAAGGACAAACTGGAAGGCCAGGAAGGGGTAGTGGCCGTCGAGCCTGAGAGCGGCGATTACTTCGTGGGCCAGACGCTAGGCCAGGCCGACCGGGCCGCGTTCGAGAAATACCCCGATCAGTGGGTCTACTTTGTGCGTATGGACAACCCAGAGGCGGCCATCCCACTGCCTACGTGGTAAGGTTGGGAAATTGGGAAACTGGGAAATTGGTAGATTGGGGGGAGGGGAGTATGGCAGAGCGGGGGCAGCGCGGGTTTGAGGATCTGGAGTGCTATCAATTGGCATCGCAGGTTCTACGGGAGGCGTACCGCATTGTCAAACGGCTGCCGTCGGAGGAGAGGTACAACCTGGCAGATCAGATGCGCAGGGCAGCGGTCAGCGCCGTTCTCAATATCGCTGAAGGCTATGGACGCTATCACTATTTGGACAGCCTGCGCTTTTACTACATCGCCCGCGGCTCTCTTGATGAAACATTGAGCGGGTTCGTCATCTGCGACGAGGTGGGGTACACGTCCGGGGAGTTGCCTCGTCAGCGTGAACTCTGTCACAGTGCTCTACGCTCTCTCAACGGCTACATCCGCTACGTGCGCAAGCAGCAGCGAGGGCGCAAAGAGTATGGCGACCACCTGGAGGAATAGCGTACCAACCTACCAATGTACCAATCTACCAATATACCAATCTACTGAACACCAAACAGGAGGTAACAAACATGTACATTTTCAAAGCAGGAGTGGTCGGCGCCGGAGCGATGGGCGGCGGAATCGCCCAGGTCATCACCTACTCCGGCCTGCCGGTGGTAATGAAGGACATTGATCAAGCTATGCTCGACCTGGGGATGGAAAAGGTTCGCTCCATTTACCAGGCGCGGGTGAACAAGGGCAAGATGGGCGTGGGCGACATGCAGGCCAAACTCGACCTGGTGACACCGACGCTCACCTACGACGAGTTTGAGGACGTGGACATTGTCATTGAGGCCGTGCCCGAAAAGATCGGCATCAAGAAGGCCGTGCTCAAGGAACTGGAGGGGGTCTGCCCAGAGGAGACGATCTTTGCCAGCAACACCTCGGCGCTTTCGATCTCTGAGATGGGTGCGGCGACGGGCAAGCCCCACAAGATCATCGGCATGCACTTTTTCAACCCCGCCCACGTGATGAAACTGGTCGAGGTCATCCCCGGCCTCGACACCAGCCAGGAGACGGTTGACGACGTGGTGATGTTTTCCGAATCATTGCGCAAGATCCCCGTCGTGGTGCAAGAGTGCCCCGGCTTCCTGGTCAACCGGCTGCTAATGCCCTACCTCAACGAGGCGGTTTTGGCGCTGGAGGAAGGGGCGGCGACGGCGACAGAGATTGACCAGGCCATCGTCGCGTGGGGCATGCCGATGGGCCCCTTCACGCTGATGGACATGCTGGGCATTGACGTCTGCGGCCACGTGGGCGACTATCTGTACAGTGAGTACGGCGATCGCATGACGCCGGCGCCGCTGTTCTCCAAACTGGTCGAGGCCGGGCGTTTCGGCGAAAAGACGAGGGCTGGCTTTTACGACCACCCCGGCGGCGAGTCAGATGTGGTCAACGGGATGATCGAGGAACTCCAGGAATCGGGTGCGGCGCCCACCGGCACAAAGTTCAGTGCCGAACGACTGATGTACCCCGTCATCAACGAGGCCGCGCTGTGCGTGCAGGAGCACATCGCCAGTATTACTGACATTGACATGGCGATGGTCGCCGGCACGGGCATGACCTGCGGTGGCGAACGAGTCGGCCCGCTGGTCATCGCCGACAAGATTGGCCTGGACGTGGTCCTGGAGACACTGGAAACGTTGGAGAAGGAACTGGGGCCCCGCTTCCGTCCCGCCCGCCCGCTCAAGTTGCGCGTCCGCGCCGGGCATCTCGGAGAGAAGACGGGCAAAGGATTCCACGAGTACGCATAGGATGGTAGATTGGTAGATTGGGAAACTGGTAGATTGGGAAATTGGTAGATTGGGAAATTGGGAAACTGGTAGATTGGGGGGAGGGGAGCATGGCAGAGCGGGGGCAGCGTGGGTTTGAGTACGTCCGCAATCAGCAGCGAGGACGTAAAGAGTACGGCGACCACCTGGAGGAGTAGTGTACCAACCTACCAACCTACCAATCTACCAACATACCAACATAAGGAGTGAAAAATGGCTGAATGGCAATATATCCGAACTGAAGTTGCAGACAAGATCGCGGTGCTGACGATTGACCACCCGCCGGTCAATTCCTTCAACAAGCAGGTGGTGACCGAATTGGACCAGGCGATTGACGAACTATTGGCCGACGACGAGGTCAAGGCCATCGTCATCACCGGCGGGGGCACCAACGCCTTTGTCGCCGGGGCCGACATCCCGGAGATCAAGGCGCTGCTGGACAAGCCCGAGAATGAGTACGCCGTCGCCCGCGAGTTCATTGAGCGCGGGCAGGGTCTCAACCTCAAGATCGAAAAGGCCGCCAAGCCGGTCATCGCCGCCATCAACGGCTTTTGCCTGGGCGGCGGGCTGGAACTGGCAATGGCTTGCCACGTGCGCATCTGCTCCGACCGGGCGCGGTTGGGTCAGCCTGAGATCAATCTGGGGCTAATCCCCGGCTGGGGCGGCACGCAACGGCTGGCCCGCCTGGCCGGCAAGGGCAAGGCTATCGAACTGATCCTCACCGGCGACATGATCACCGCGCAGGAGGCCTACCGGCTGGGGCTGGTCAACAAGGTCGTGCCGGCCGGGGCGGTGCTCAAGGAGGCGCGGGGACTGGCGCGAAAAATCGTGTCCAAGTCCAAGTTCCCCATCGCCGCCGCGCTGCGGGCCATCACCGCAGGGCTGGCCGTCCCCATTGAGGAGGGGTTGAGGATCGAAGCGGACCAGTTCGTCGGCCTGGCCGACACCGAGGACATCCGCGAGGGCGTGAGCGCCTTTCTCGAGAAGCGGCATCCGCAGTTCAAGGATCGGTAGATTGGGAAATTGGGAAATTGGTAGATTGGGAAATTGGTAGAGTACGCTCAATGTACCAGTCTACCAATCTACCAATGTACCAATCTACCGAGATTGGAGGGTGAGGCAATGGCATCTGAGAGAGAACCAATGCCGCCAGAGTTCTGGGAAGACGAGGAGTGGGCCTTTGCCAACTATGAGCGTTGGATGGAGGAATATCCTGATCAGTGGATCGCGGTGGCTAATGAGAAAGTGGTCGCGGCAGAGAAGGACCCTGTGAAAGCGAGAGAAATCGCCAAGGAGAAGACGGGGAGACGGCACATCCCTGTCATCTTTGTCGAAAAGACATTTCGTTTCTACCAGAATCGAGTTGGTTTTCAAGGACTGGGACACTGGTAGATTGGGGTTGATTCCAATGTACCAATTTAGGCTGTTCCAGAAAAATAACCATCCCAGTGTCATTCTGAGCAGCCTGCCCTGAGCGTAGCCGAAGGGGAACGCAGTGAAGCGAAGAATCTCACGCTACAGTGCCCAAATCGCCTATCCAAGACGAGATTCTTCGCCTCCGCTGCGCTCCGGCTCAGAATGACAGGCTATGACTTGGATATTTTAAATTCTGGACACCCTTACCAACTTGCCAGAGCAGGAGGGGCCAATGGATTTTACTTTTAGCGAAGAACAGGAAATGTTTCGTGCCATGTTCCGGGACTTTTCCGCCAAAGAGGTTGCGCCTGGAGCGGAGGAACTGGACCACGAGGAAAGGCCGCCTCTGGACGCGCTGCGCAAGGCGGCCAACCAGGGCTTTCTGGGAGCGACGCTGCCGGAGGATTACTTTGGCGCGGAACTGGATTACGTGAGTTATGCCCTGCTCATTGAGACGCTAGCCGGAGACTGCATGTCCACCGCTGTGACGCTGGCGACGCACGTGAGCCTGGTGGCGATGAGTATCCTGGAGCACGGCAGCGACGCGCAGAAGGAGCAGTACCTGCCGCTACTCGCGGCCGGTGAGGCCATCGGCGCCTTCGCGCTCACCGAGCCCGACGCCGGCAGCGACGCGATGGCGCTCCAGACCCGCGCCACGCCCGACGGCGACGACTATGTGCTCGACGGCGTCAAGGCCTGGGTCGCCAACGGCTCCATTGCCGGGCTGTTCCTCGTCTTTGCGGCCGCGCCCGACGGCATCACATCCTTCATCGTCGAGAAAGATACGCCCGGCTTGACGGTGGGCTACCGCGAGCCGACACTGGGGCTGCGCGGGGTCGCCATCAACACACTCTACCTGGAGAACTGCTGTGTCCCGGCCGCCAACCGGCTTGGCGAGCCTGGGCAGGGGTGGACGGTGGCGCAGCCGGCGCTGGACCGCATGGCGATTGCGCTGGCGGCGGCCGGGCTGGGCGTGTCGGAGGCGGCGATAGACACAGCCGCCCAGTTCGCCAGTGAGCGGGTCCAGTTCGGCGTCCCCATCGCCAAGAAGCAGGCCATCCAGAACTACCTGGCCGATAGTCTCATCGAGGTCGAGGCGCTGCGCTACCTGGTCTACCACGCCGCCTGGCTGTCCGATCAGGGGGGCGACCTGACCTACGACGCGGCGGTGGTTAAGGCTTTCGCGGCGCAAGTGGCCCGCAGTGTGACCAACCGCATGTTGCAGGTAATGGGAGGCTACGGCTACATGGAGGATTACCCGATGGCCCGCAAGTACCGGGACGCCCGCGCGTTGGGTATCATCGGCGGGCCGACGGAGTTGCAGCGAGTGGCCGTCGCCCGGCGGATCATGGCCGACAAAGACGTCGAGATCACGCCGTAGCGGTTCGACAGGCTCACCACAAGGAGGTGAAGGATGGATTTCACGTATGCGCCTGAACACGTTGCCCTGCGGCGGTTGGTGCGGGAGTTCGCCGAGAACGAGGTGGCCCCGCTGGCGATGGAGATTGATCGCGAGGGACGGATACCTTTCGAGACACTGAGGGAAATGGCCAAGATCGGTCTGCTGGGCGTATGCTTTCCGCAAAAGTACGGTGGGATGGGGGCTGGTGAAACCGGCTACTGCATCCTGATGGAGGAACTGGGCCGCGTCTGCACCTCCACGGCGACCAACGTCGGCGCCCACATCGGCATTGGCGCCATGTCAATTTACCTGGATGGCACCGAGGAGCAGAAGCAAAAGTTCCTGACGCCGCTGGCGCGAGGGGAAAAGATCGGTGCTTTCGTGCTGACCGAGGCTGACGCCGGCTCCGATGCAGCAGCGATCCGCACCCGCGCCGTGCGTGACGGAAACTACTGGATTCTCAACGGCACCAAGACATTTAACACCAACGGCAGTTTCGCCGACATCGTGACCGTCATGACGGTCACCGACCCGACGCTGGGTGCCCGTGGTGGCATGACTGCCTTTATCGTTGAGGCTGGCACACCCGGTTTCAAGGTGGGCACCCACGAGAACAAGATGGGCATCCGGGGCAGTTCTACGGCGGAACTGGTTTTCGAGGACGTGCGGGTGCCACACGAGAATGTGCTGGGCAAAGTGGGAGAGGGATTCATCAGTTTCATGAAGACACTCGATATGGGCCGGTTGACGCTGGGCGCGGCCTGTCTGGGCGGGGCCGAAGCAGCGCTGGAAGCGTCCATCCACTGGGCCAAGACGCGCAAGCAGTTCGGTGTGGAACTGGCCCACAAGCAGTCGGTGCAGTGGATGATCGCGGACATGGCCACCGAGATCGAGGCGTTGCGCAGCCTGGTTTACCGGGTGGCCTGGCTGGTAGATACCGGCCAGCCATTCACTCAACTGGCGGCAATGTGCAAGATGTACGGCTCCGAGGTGGCTTCCCGCGCCATTGACGTAGCCTTGCAGATCCACGGCGGGCTGGGCTACAGCCGGGACTTTCCCATTGAGCGCAACTTCCGCGACGCCCGCATCTCCGAGATCTTTGAGGGCACCAACGAGATCCAGCGCATCGTCATCGCCAGCAACATCTTCCGCCAGCATGGAGTGCGGATCAGACCGTAGATGGGAGGGATACCGTGCGGATTGTCGTGATTCTTGGACGAGTTCTCGACCCCAGCGGCATCGTCGTCAACCGAAGGCGGGGCCGCATCTTTGTCAATCGTGAAGAGTACATCCTCCAGCCGGCCGACAAGTGCGCGCTGGAGGCGGCGCTGCGCATCAAGGACGCCACAAGCGCCGAGGTGGTGGCCCTCCCCCGTGGCCCGCTGCCCGATGGTTCGACTGGGCCTGTTCTGAGCAGAGCCGAAGGGCTCACCACAAGCGACGACGTGCTCCGCCAGGCATTGGCGATGGGGGCCGACCGCGCGGTCTACTTTGTAGGACAAGTTGCCAACTTGTCCAACGCCGGCGAAGCGGTCATGGCGCGAGCGCTGGCGGCGGCAGTGGAGAAACTGGGCGGGACTGATTTGCTTCTCACCGGCGCGACCACGCTCGACACCGGCCAGAGCCAACTGGGCCCCCGGCTGGCCGAGGCGCTGGGCTGGCCCCAGATCGTCGGGGCCTGGCAGGTAGCGATTCAGCGATTCAGCGATTCAGCGAGAGTCAGCGAATCAGCGAAAGGAAAAGTGCAGGCTGTTCTCCAGCAGGCGGGCAATTACGTGACTGTCGAGGCGGATCTGCCGGCGGTGGTCACCGTCTCGCCGGGGGCGCTCAAGCCGCGCTACCCCGACGGCGTGCGCCTGATCAACGTCTACCGGGCGGAGGACGCGGTGGAAAAGTGGGACGTGGCAGGCCTGGTGGACGAAACGGCGCTCCAACCATTGCTAGAGAAGCGGGGACAGGATTTCCCGCCGGAGCGGGAACTGGGCGTGCGGCTAGAGGGCCGGCCTGCAGAGATGGCCCGGGCGCTGGCAGACGCGCTCCAGCAGTGGGGCGGACTTTCCAGTCCGCCAGAACGGGTGACAGGGTAAGGGAGGAACTCGAATGGACATGTCATATCTCGACTTGTTGATGGCACAGCAGGAGGAGGTCTCCGAGGCGGAAGGCGGCGGCGGTGTCTGGGTCGTGGCCGACCTTTCGACTACGCCCTTCGACCACGCTCAGGCCGAGCTCAAGGCAGGCGTCGTGGACGGCGCGGTGGCGCCGGTGACGCTGGAGGCGCTGGGCATGGCCCGCACGCTGGCCGACGCGCTGGGGGCCTACGTCTACGGCGTCCTGCTGGGCGACGGCGTGTCTGGGTTGGCGCAGACGCTCTACCAGGCCGGGGCCGACGGCGTGCGTGTGGCCGACCATCCCTCCCTGGCCCGCTTCGCGCTGGAGCCCTACCTGGCAGTGCTGGCCGACCTGTTCGAGGCGGAGCAGCCGGAGGTGGTTCTTTTCGGCGCGACCGGCGCGGGACAGGAATTAGCGGCGCGGCTGGCGCAGCGTTTGGGCGGCGGGCTGATCGAGCACGTGACGGCGGTGCGCCTGGACGAGGCCACCCGCACGGTGGAGGCCACGTTTCCCATCTACGGCGGCGAATACTTTGAGATCGCCGCCTGCCCAGAGGCCCGCCCGCAATTCCTCACCATTGAGCCGGGAGCCTTTCCCGCCCCCTTTATTGATTCCTACCGCCAGGGGGAGCCCACGATGATCGAGGTCGAGCCGGTGGAGCCGGCCGTGCGCGTGCTGGGGCCGGCGGAGGATTTCGAGCCGCCCGCGTTGGCGCTGGCCCAGGCCCCGGTGATCGTGGCTGCTGGACGGCAGGCGGGGGATTTTGAGTTGGTGCGGCAACTGGCGGCGGCGCTGGGCGGCCGGGTGGCCGGCGACCGGGGGGCGCGAGACGCCGGTTGGATCGGCCCGGAGCAGGTGGTGGACGTACGCGGTGTGACCGTCGCGCCGCAGGTGTACGTGGCGGTGGGCATCCGGGGCGACACGTTCCACGACGCCGCCATCGCCGATGCCAGGTTCATCGCCGCCATCCACCCCGACCCCGACGCGCCCATCTTTCAGGTAGCCGACCTGTGTCTGGAGGCGGAGCCGGCCGAGGTATTGCCGGCGCTGCTGAAGGCGTTGAGAGGGTAAGTAGAGCAAACTTTCCAGTTTGCCCGATCAGGCCCCGGCTGCACGCCGGGGCCTGATTGCGTGGAGGCAATTTTGTGCATTTGTTAAAGCCTACATTTCATTCAGCCGAAGGTTGACACGTAATAGATGCGGTGATATACTGGTGACAGATTCGTAATGGAGGTGAGGGCAATGGGTGTGATAGCGATCCATGACCAGCGTTTAGTGACAGCACTGAGACAGGTTGCCAGGCAGAAGCAAGTCAGTGTGGAAAAAGCCGCCCATACTGCCGTATATCGTTACGTTCGGAAGGCAGAGCGGGCCAAAATTCGTGCCGAGACCAAAGCGTTCTGGGCAATGTACCCTCAATTGCTAGAGCAATATTTGGGACAATACGTTGCCATACACGAGGGCAAGGTCGTGGACAACGGGCTGGATGTAGGCACACTCTATCAGCGCGTGCACGAGCGCTACGATAACACGCCTGTGTTGCTGGCTCAAGTCACACCTGAACCAGTGCGCGAATTGATGTTTCGCAGTCCCCGGTTGGAGCCAATTGCGCTATGAATTTCCCATACAGCAAGGATTTCACGCCGCCGGCGCCGATTGTGGATATTGTGCTGACCACCATAG
>JADHWW010000037.1 GCA_016783285.1 Anaerolineae bacterium | reverse complement strand
AGTAGGGCGAAAAGGCGCGGATGATGTGGCTGCGGTTGCGCTGGCTGAGGCTATCCACCTCGTCCAGCGGGCCGATGCCGGCGGTCTGCAACTGGCGTTTCAAGTAGCGGGCGGTGTCCACGTACTCGGTAAAGATGAGGACCTTGTGGGTTTGGAGTAGGGGATCGGTCTGGAGCAGATGAATCAGGGTTTGCAGTTTGTCGTCCTGGGCGGGGTCGAAGTCCTGCAATTCGTCCAAGAATTGGGCCAACTGGTCCATATCGAGGCCGGTCTCCATCACAATCTCGGTCACGTTGTATTCTTGCTCGTCCAACTGTTCGATCTTTTTCTTGAACTCCTCGGGGATGATGTCCTCGTCCAGTTCTTCTTCCTCTTCCTCGCTGCCCCGAAGCCCACGGGTGCGCAAATGCTCCTTGACGCGGGCCATGAGGTCGGCGTGCTGGCCCTCCCAACGGGCGGCGTACTTGGGACTGTGCAGGCGGACGAAGTAGAGCAGCTTGAGCAGGAGATCTTCACAGGTGGCCTCGAAGGCTTTGGCGGAACTTTCGAAACGCTTGAGCAGCAGGGTGCGGATGAGGCCAACGACTTGCTTTTGCCGTCCCTCAACCAGGGGGTCAATGGCGGCGTCGTCACCGCGATACTTAGCCAGAGGGTAGTAAATGAGCAGCGAGACAAGCGGGTTGTCTTTGTCAAAGGCAACCTCCAGGTTATCGAGCAGGCCGCCGTAGGTCTGGGCCAGTGAGTAGTTTGCGACCTGGGGATCCTTCCGTTTGGGGAAGGCAACCCGTTGGCCGCCGCGCTGTTTCAGACTACGCTTGACGTAGGCCCGGCTGCGCTGTACGACCAACGCCTGGAAGAGGTCGTCTTCGGAGAGTACCTTCTCAGCAGCACGTGAGTCAATCTCGACGTGACCATCACCGTTTCCAGCGCCACCTACCAGCACATCCAGCGCCCTCTCCATCCTGCGAAAGTGGCCGCGCAGGGTGTGGATGCCCAGGGGAGCGTCGCTGAAATAGCCAGGCTGACGGCGTGAGAAAAGTTCGATCAGGTGCATCAGGTCGTAGAGGCTGTTATTGATGGGGGTGGCGGTGAGCAGAAAGAGTTGTTTGCCCTTGGTCAGGTCGTAGAACTTGCGTGAGCGATCCGACGAGATGTTGCGGAAGTGGTGCGCCTCGTCTACGACGATGGCGTCCACCTTGTCGGCGACTTCTTGCATCCATCCAGGATACTTGCCGCCACGCAGCAGGTCGGTGTGATTGTAGATGACCAGGTTACTCAAGTTGCCAAGTGCATCCGGCAAGTAGCGCCGTAGCTTCACTTCCCAGACATCTTCGCGCGCCGCCTTGGGCACAAAAAGGGCCACCCGCTTGCGGTCGCGGAGCAAACGCTCAATGACCATCAGACCAATGAAGGTCTTGCCCAACCCGACGCCGTCGCACAGCAATGCGCCATTGTAGCGCCGGGCGATCTGCATGAGGTTGTGGTATCCTTCGCGCTGGTAGTGGTCGAGCACCGGGTACATTTTGGACTCGCCCTTCTCCCACTCGCTGACCGAGAGTTCGTGCGCCCGAAAGTAGGCGGCCATGGCTCGGGCGTAGACCTCGAAGGGAGTGTAGTCGTGGGTGTGGCGCTCCACTACGCGCAAGATCTCTGGGGTGATGTCCTCGGCTTCGTCCCAATGGCGTTCGTACCATTCCTGGAGCAGTTCGACCTCGCGCCGCAACTGGATGTTGAGTTCGACGTTATCGTGGAGGCCGGGGTAGGTGAAGTTGCTGGACCCGACCAGGGCGGCGGAGCCGACGACGTCCAGTTTGGCGTGGGTGATGTACGCTTTGGCGTGGAACTTTCTCTTGCGGTAGACGCGGGCCTGGATCTGGCCGGACTTTATGGCCTCGACGATGGCAGGGACGCCGGAGAGGAAGTCGTCTTGCTCTTTGGCGGTTTCGATGCTGTCGTCCAGCCGGGCCGTGATCCGGGCTAACCCCTCCTCAAATGTTTTCTTGGTGCGCTTGGAGACCTCGTCGCCCATGAGGATACGGAGTTTGTCCAGATTTTGCCATTGGCCATCGAGGGCCAGCAGTGCGCCGATCTCGAAGTAGCCAGTGGCGATGTCGAAGGCGCGGGCGATTTCGCACCAATCGTGCAGGTAACGCTGGACCTTCCATTGGTCGTCGGCGTTGTCTACGATGAAGAGTTCGGCGCCGGATTTCATTCTCATTCCTCATTCTTTGTCAACTGTCACCGTCACGCGCACGCGATCTGGAAGGTCGCCGCCGGTCAGTTTGCGGAGCGCCCACTGTTGAACGTAGAGTGTGCCGATGACCGGAGGGCTGTCACTGGCTTCTTCCTGGTAGCGCCTGGTGTTTTTGGTGTCTTTTTCGACTTCGAATGCTAATTCTAGTTTGTCCATTGCTTGATGTCTCCTTATGCTTTGGACTACCTTAGATAGTGTTGAGCCCAACTACACCGTTCTGGATCTGTAACTGCTCAGGCTCTTCCCAAAACAAGCACAAATAGCACACGGATACACACAGATGAAACGGGTTCTCACAGATTTTTTATCTTTATCTGCGTACATCCGTATGATCTGTGTTGATCCGTGTTCCATCTATGACTGGCTGAGCAGTTGCCTGGATCTGATAGTGTGCGTTATTTGGCACCTGCGCAGCTTTTTGAGCCTGTTCGACCGTACTTTCTCTCCATTTCAGTTGGTCATTTCGCTGCCGGACCTGATCCTTCCTACGGTCTCGACCTACCACCTCGATCCTTTCGCCACTCAGTATGACCGCCCTTGCGCCGCTATGCACAGTCGTCGTCTATCTGAGCCTGTATGCCTTGCTTCTGTGGCGCACGGCTACGATGTCAACCACCAACTCCTCGTCAAACACCTGGTAGATCACGCGATAATATCCGACGCGAATGCGCCATAGGTTCTCGAATCCCTGGAGCTTGCGGCAACCGGGCGGACGGGGACTCTGGGCCAGGGCCTCTATCTTGGGAAATATCCGGCTGACGACGTTGGCGCTGAGTCGTTCCAGTTCCTTCCGAGCAGACTGGGCAAACGTGATGGTGTACTCAGACATTCAGTTTTCCCTGCCGTTGCAGTGCTTCCCGAACCGATTCCAAAGACTCGCGTGGCTCATCTGCTCGTTGGCGAGCGATGAGTGCATCATAGAAATCTTCCCAGAGTTCGCCATATTGTTTCAGATCAATCAGGACGGCGGTCTTCTCCCCCGTTGCGTTGGTGACGAATTGAATTCCCTCTAACATTTGCTCATTCCTCCCATTTTCCTCAACTGCCAGCCGACTGACCTGACCAGGCTGGGTGCGATGTGTGGTGCTCTTGTCTGCAAAGTATAGCCCAACCTTGCCCGAAAGTCAAAACTTCGCACCGCCAACCTGCACTCTCTACTGCCTACTCCCTACTCCCTGCTCTCCATTCTCCATTCTCCATTCTCCATCCTCCATCCTCCATCCTCCAACTTGCATCTTCCCCCTCTCCAAGTACAATGGACACAACACCACAACAACAGGAGGCGACGATGAGCGGGAGCGACGAACGGGGCAAACTGTACCTGGGCCGCGAGTACGATCTGAAGAAGAGCACAGTCACCGACCGGCCTGTCCTGTACAAGACCCGGCACCTGACCACCCACGGGGTCATCCTCGGTATGACCGGCTCCGGCAAGACCGGCCTGGGAATCATCCTGCTGGAGGAGACGCTGCTGCAGGGTGTCCCTGTCCTGATCCTCGATCCCAAGGGGGACATGACCAACCTGCTGCTGACCTTCCCCGACCTGCGCCCGGAGGACTTCGTGCCCTGGGTAGACCCGGAGGGAGCCCGGCGGCGCGGGATGAGTCTCGAGGAGTACGCTACCGGGGAGGCCCGCAAGTGGAGGGAGGGGCTGGCCGAGTGGGGCATCACCGGCGAGCGCATCGGGCGGTTGCGCCGGGCGGCGCAGTTCACTATCTTTACCCCCGGCTCGGAGGCGGGGCAGCCGGTGGACGTACTCCACTTCTTCGACACGCCCGACCTGGATTGGGACATCCACGAGGAATCGCTGCGGGAGCGCATCGGGGGGATCGTGTCGGCGCTGCTGGGGCTGGTGGGCGTCGAGGCGGACCCGCTCCAGAGCCCCGAGCACATTATGCTAGCACGCATCATTGAGCACGTCTGGCGCGCTCGCCAGCAACTCGACCTGCCTGCGCTGATCCGCCTGCTGCAGAAGCCTCCCTTCCACCAGGTGGGCGCTTTCGAGATGGAGACCTTCTTCCCCGAAAAGGACCGCTTCGCGCTGGCGCGGTCGCTGAACAATCTCATCGCCGCCCCCGGCTTCGAGAACTGGCAGGAGGGGACACCACTGGACGTGGAGACGCTGCTCTACGCTGGCGACGGCCGCCCCCGGGCCAGTGTGTTCTACCTGGCGCACCTGAACGACGCACAACGGGCTTTTTTCATCACCCTGTTCCTCGAGGCGGTGCGCGATTGGCTGCGCGCTCAGTCCGGCACAACCGATCTGCGGGCGCTGCTCTACTTCGACGAGGTGTTCGGCTACTTTCCGCCCTACCCGGCTAACCCACCCACCAAGGGACCGCTCCTGGCGCTGGTCAAGCAGGGGCGGGCCGCCGGCCTGGGTCTCGTGCTGGCGACACAGAACCCGGCCGATCTGGATTATAAAGGGCTGACCAACGCGGGCACGTGGGCGGTCGGCGCGCTGCGGGCCGAGCGGGACAAAGAGCGCGTGCTGGAGGGGCTGGAGGGGGCAATTGCCGAGGCGGGCGCGACGACGGACCGGCGCACGCTCGACCGGGCGCTGGGCGCGCTCAAGCCTCGCGTCTTCCTGCTGCACGACATCCGCGAGGGCGCACCGGTCTTTTTCCACACGCGCTGGGCGATGTCCTACCTGCGCGGGCCGCTGACCCGGGAGCAGGTGCGAGGTTTGATGAAGGGACGGGGGGATGGGGAGACAGGGAGACAAGGGGACAAGGAGACGAGGGGACAGGGGGACGGGGAGGCAGGGGGAACGGTAGAGCGGGAGGATGGGATGATTGCGGGTCTGACGGCTGAACCGCCGACGCTGCCTCCTGATGTTGCGCAGGTTTTCCTTCCTCCGACCACAACCTTCGAGTGGGCGCTGCGGGGCTACGAGGAGCGGGCTGGGCGGGCGGTGCTGGTGCAGGAACGGCGGCTGGTCTACACGCCCCATCTATTGGGCCTTGGCACGGTGCGGATGTTGGATCGGAAGCGGGGTGTGGACCATCGGGAGGATGTGGCGCGGCTGGTGCGGCCCGGTGAGGGGCCTACGAGGGTGGACTGGGACGAAGGAAGGGCCGTGGTGAGCGAGGATGACCTTGCGCCGAGGCCGATGGGGGAGGGTTTCTACGCGCCGGTGGCCTCGACGCTGGCCCGGCCGCGCGATCTGAAGCGCTGGGAGAAGGACTTTGCCGATTATCTCTACCACAACGTGTCTGTCACCTTATGGCACAACCCGGCGCTCAAGTTGGATGGCACGGTGGGGGAAAGCCGCCGCGACTTCCGCGTGCGCTGCGAGGAGGAGGCCCGTCGCGAACGGGACGCCGAACTGAAGAAGGCCCGCGCCCAAGCGGAGAAGGAGATGGCCCGCGTGCAGGAGAGGATCCGCCGCGAGAAGCGGGAACTGGCCGAGGATCAGGAGGAGGTGGATGCTCGCAAGCGGGAGGAACTGCTGAGTTTTGGCGAGTCGGCGTTCAACCTGATCGCCGGGCGGCGGTCGTCGGCCATGCTCTCCCGCGCCAGTCGCAAGCGGCGCATGACCCGGCAGGCGAAGGCAGACGTCGAGGAATCGCTGGCAGCCATCGAGGACCTGGAGGAGCAACTGGAGGACCTGGGGGCCCAGTGGGAGGAGCGGGCGGCCGAGATTAACGATCGCTGGGCCGACACGCTGGAGGAGATCGAGACGATAGAGGTCACTCCCCGCCGCGCCGACGTGACGGTCGAGTTCTGCGGCCTGGCCTGGGCGCCGGTCTGGCGGGTGACGCTGGAGGATGGGCAGCAGATCGAACTGCCAGCGCGCGAACCGGTTGCTCGGGCAGAGTGAGGCGGCACTTTGCGAGAGCGTGAATCGTAAAACGTAAGTGCCGACACATCCAGGTCAGCACCCCGGTGCTCACCGGAAACGACAGGTCGGCCCTCACTCTGGGGGCCGGCTTTGTCGCGCTGCTAGGACAGGTCAGTTTGAAAAGAGGATTTCGAGAAACGTCCCCAAATCATCCTTGCCCTCAAGCGTATGCAGATTATACACTTCAGTATAGCCGCAGTTGGTGCAGGAGACGAATGCGTAACGATGGGCCTGGATCTCAAGCAGTCGAGACAAACCCGTCCCCGACATAGCCAATCGCTCAACATGAGCGCCCGCATGCTTACAGCGGGGGCAGGTAAATTCCTGCGCCAGCACGCTTTCAGCTTCAACGCTCTTTCTCATCTTGTGATCTCCTCATTCGTGACATTCGTGTTCATAGACTGTCTGGTAGTGAATCCAAACCGGGCTCGTCCAACTCAGACTACTCTTCGGTCTCTGTCTCTAAGCCCTCCAGGGCGCGCAGTTCCCGGTAGGCCAGCGTCCACGTGCTGGATTTGAACACTTCCATCAGTCCACCCAGGAACACCCAAGGTGCTGCCATCACCAGAATGAAGATCGGGATACCGATCAAGCCCGCTACAATCCACGGCACCGCTCCCTCGAAGAACAGGCCAGCCAGTCCCCACACCAGGAGCGCCGGCAAACCACCGAGCACTCCTCCCACGACGATCAACAGGATTATGACGGGGAACAGCACGATCGTGCTGGCGATTATCGCGATAGCCCAGCCGATTTGCACGCCGATCATGATGAGCCACATGATCCCGACGTCTTTCAGGTGTCGCCTCACGACAGCGAGGCCATGGCGGATCGACTCGATCACCCCCAACTCCTCCAGTGCGCATGCCCGCCAGAAGAACTTCATCAGCAGTGAGAGCAGCGCGCCTATGACGATGGCCAGGAAGAGGAGCAGGAAGAACAGGCCGATGGTAGCGACCGTGCCGATCACACCGGCAATTCTGCCTCCCGTCGCCCACAGCAGCAGCGGGGCAAGCGCCAGCGTAAACAGCAGGATGAAGACCAACGTCACTGGCAGGCCGATCAGCAGTTTGATCAGGAAGAGCCGGAATGTAGTACGCGACCAGCCCATCCGGAATCCCTGGCGCACGCTGCGTTTTTCGCCCGTCTCTTCGTGCTCGTCCACCATCCGTATCAGCGCCGTCTCTGCCACGTAGCGCGCTATCGTTGCCGCGATGATCAGAAAGATGGTCATGCACGCCAGCCCAACGCCGATAATAATCAGCAGGCTCACGACCTCGGGTAGAATCTCAGGCCAAGAGATATCACCGGGCGGCCAAGGGAAATCACCGCGTGGAGGAAATCCGCCGTTGCCACCATTACCGCCGCCACCACCGTTACCGCCGCCACCGCCGCTACTGCCACTGCCACCCCCACTGGCGGTGGTCAGCGCGAGGATGATGCCGAAGACCCACAGTGCCCGGTAGCGCCAGGTGGTCTCCCAAGCGCGTTTCAGAACTTTTATGTGATCCATATACTTTCTCCTTTACGCCCCCAACAACATTGGACGCACGTTGGCCGCCCAGGCGCGGATACCGTCCCAGTCGCGGAAGTCACCCTCTGGCGACTTCATCACCTTCATCATCAACCGCAGTGGCAGGGAGAGCTTGCTGCAGTCCAGCGCCCCCGCAAACAGGCCCACATCCACCGGCTGCACCATCTCACGCACCGGGTCCAGGTAGGCCGCCACCGTGCGACGGTTTTCCTCCGTGTCGTCCTTCAGCGTCAGGCAGACGGCGAAGTAGGCGATGGGTAACTGGCTCAAGGCTTCCTGGTGCGTCTCCACGAACTTCACCGCCTCGGGCAACCACCGACCTGCGCGGATGGCGCTGCCCACGACCACGGCCTGATAGGAACTCACGTCGGTCACGTCTTTCGCCAGGCACACGTCCACCGCCGTGCTCCCTTCGCATAACACCTGTCCAATGGCCTCCGCCACCTTGCCGGTAGACCCGCACTTGCTGGCGTAAGCAACCAGAATCTTCAGACTCATTTCACTTTCACCTCCACAGTTTGATTCGACGAATTCCAGCGCCGGTTGCTGCAAGCCCAATGCGGTTAGGCCGCAGCAGGCCAGCGTCGTCACCCCAATCGTCCCTCCCGCCAACATCAGAAAGCGCCGTCGGGTGATCTCGGACCTCTTATTCACGTTGCTCCCTCACCTCGGTGCTGGCGGCGAGCCCACCAACTGGCCAGCCAGCTACAGTACAGCAGGCCAATCACGACCAGTGATACCAGATTCAACGTGACACCCCAGCCCAACGGCCCTCCACTATCCAGCAACTGCAGCGCGATCTGGCCAATATCGCTCAGACTTGCGCCCGAGAGGCCGAAGACCTCGGCCAGCCACGACCCTTGCCGCGAAGCGGGCAGCAACCACGTTGTTACGTCGCTCCCCAGGCCAAGTTGCAATGCACCCATCACCACACCGGACACGAGGAATACCGCCTGGATGAAGGCCCACGCGCCGAGCAATCCCACCGGCGTCAGTCGCCAGCCGAACTCCAGCGCCCCCTGCCAGGCAGTCCGCACCGGGCGGCGCGGCAGCCGCAGCACCACCTGCGCCACGAAGCGCTCGCGTGGCATAAGGCCCTCGGCCACGGGGCTTTCTCCCAACAGCACCGCCAGTGCCCGCAGTCTCTCCAGTTCTGCACGGCACGTTGCACAGTGTGCCAGGTGGTCCTCCACCTGCCGCAAGCGGCGCCCTCGCAACTCGCCGTCGTGGTACGCTCCCAGCCAGGCCGTCACGTGTTCGGTCATAACGCCTCCAGATAGGGTGCCAGCGACTCGCGCAACCGGTTGCGGGCGTAGTTCAGCCGCGACATCACTGTGCCGATGGGGATACCCAGCGTGTCAGCGATTTCCCGATACGAGAGCCCCTCGTACTCCCGCAATACCAGCACCGAGCGGCTGGCTGGCGGCAGCGCCAGCACCGCCTGCCGCACCCGCTCGCCTCGCTCTTTTCCTTCCACCGCAGCCTCCGGCCCCTCATCCGAAGCGGCCAGCGGCAGCGCGTCCACATCCACCGTCTCCCGTTCGCGGCGCAGCACGTCCAGTGCGACATTAGTGGCGATGCGATACACCCAGTTGCGGAAAGGGGAGCGCGGCCGGTAACTGGGGAGATGCTGCCAGGCGCGGATGAAGGCCTCTTGTGCCGCGTCCTGTGCCAGGTTTGCATCTCCACACATGCGGTACACCACGTTGATGACTCCCCCTCGGTGACGGCGGACCAGTTCACCAAAGGCCCGCCTATCTCCCTGCTGAGCCTGGGTAATCAGCTCCAGGTTGGAAACATCGGTTTCTGCTGACGGCGCCGACCGGCTGCTCACTCCGCTGATTGTCCTTTCTATCCCTTCAACGTCCTTGCTCGCAGTTTTATTCGGAAGGATGGGAGCTGGAGATTGCAATTCGTATTATGTGTAGTATACTGTAATAACGTGAAACGTGAAACGTGAGACGTGAGACGTGAAACGTGAGACGTGGAAGGAAGTGATCTATGATTCCATTGCGAGACACTATACCCGCCCGCCGTTTTCCCATCGTCAACGTGGCTCTCATCGGTCTCAACGTGCTAGTCTTCCTGTTCGAGTCCATCCTGGGACCGGAGCAACTGGATCAGTTCATCTGGTCTTGGGGACTGGCGCCGGCCGATTTCTGGCAAGGCGGGGGGCTGAGCCGCTGGTTACCCCTGTTCACCTCAATGTTCATGCACGGTGGCTGGTGGCATCTGATATCCAATATGCTCGCCCTCTACATTTTCGGCGATAACGTCGAGGATCGGCTGGGGCACTTCCGCTACCTGCTGTTCTACCTGTTCGGCGGCCTGGCAGCCAGCGCTGTCCACCTGGTAGTCTATTCCGGTTCGCCCATCCCGACGGTGGGGGCAAGCGGGGCTATCGCGGGCGTGCTGGGGGCCTATCTGGTGCTCTATCCCCGGGCTCGCGTCGTCACGCTCGTGCCCATATTCTACTTCATCCGCATCGTTGAGGTCCCGGCGCTGATTTACCTGGGCTTCTGGTTCATCTCCCAGTTGTTCAATGGTCTCTTCGCCCTGACCGCCACCGATGTCCTCCAAAGCGGCGGGGTGGCCTGGTGGGCACATATCGGTGGCTTCGTCTTCGGGCTGGCGATCATCCGGCTCATCTCCCCCCGTCCCCCCCGCACTTACGCTGATGAATATCGACCGTGGTGACAAGAACGACTATTTCGAACTTGGCTCGAACTTGGAAGGAGGAAAGACAATGAACCGCAGGAAGTTTCTAAGGACAATCGGCTTGACTTTGCTCGTACTGCTCTCAATCAGGTGCAACGCAATGCCTACACCGGAACCCGCACCGACATCCACGCCCTCCCCGACTGTGACACTCGCACCGACGTCCACGCCGCCTCCGACTCTGACACCCACAGCCAATCCAACACCAACACCGACTCCTATCGGCGGTGGTGGACAGATCGCATTCGTCTCCAACCGCGACGGCAACCTGGAAATCTACGTGATGAACAGCGACGGTTCCGGGCAGGCCAACCTGACCAATCACGAGTTGGAGGATAATTGGCCTACGATGTCACCGGATGGCAGACAGGTCGCTTTCATCTCCGATCGCGACGAGCCAAACCCTGGTTCTTGTGGCCTCAGCAATAGCTGCAATTCGGAGATCTACATAGTGAATACCGATGGAACTGGCCTGACTCGGCTGACCGACGATCCGGGAAAGGAGATGTTCCCTGCCTGGTCACCGGACGGTACGCAGATCGCGTTCGTATCCAACCGCGACGAGGGTCTCCATGTCTTTGTGATGAACGCCGACGGTTCCGCACAGACCAACCTGACCAATACCTCGGAGTTCGATTTATACCCTGCATGGATGGAGGATGGGGCGCAGATCGTCTTCCTATCCACCCGCGATGGCGGTTTCCAATTCTACGTGATGAACGCCGATGGCTCCGAGCAGACGATGATGGACAGCGGTTTGCCGCCCAGCGAATCCTCCCCAGGTAGTCTGAATACCCTCTTTTTCCTCGAGGATGTGAGTGTATACGAAATCTATGCTCTCGCCGGTGACTCCTTGAAGACTATGGAGGACAGCGGTTCGTCGCTTGGCGAATTCCCCACCTGGTCGCCGGACGGCACGCAGGTCGCTTTTCACTCTAATCGCGATGGCGACATGGAGATTTACGTGATGAACGCCAATGGTTCCGAGATGACACAGCTAACGGATGACGACGCAAATGATATGTTCCCTGCATGGTCGCCGGACGGTACGCGGATCACCTTCCACTCCAACCGTGATGGCAACGTGGAGATCTACGTGATGAACGCTGACGGCTCCAATGTGGTGAACCTGACCAACAACTCGGCGGACGATACCATCCCCGCCTGGTATCCATGACGCGGCCTCCAGCCGCAACCAAAATGAAGATTCGCGCCTTACTTTTTTCCCTCTGTGTCCTTATCGTTCTTCTACCTGGCTCGGTGGCGGTCTTTGAACTGTACCACGCCGACCGCATCTACCCGGGCGTGTGGGTGTGGGGTGTGGATGTAGGCGGGATGCGGCCCGAGCAGGCGGCCGCCGCGCTGGAAGATGGTCTGGGGCTCAATGCGCCCTCGGTGACACTGCGCGGGCCGGATCGCTCCTGGAGCGTCCAGGCCACCGACCTGGGTCTCCGGCTCGACCCGCAGGCGACGCTATCGCCGGCCTACCAGGCGGGACGCGGCCGCTCGCGGGCGGACAACCTGCTGACCCACCTGTGGCTGCTGTTTTACGGCGAAGAGTTCCCACCCATCATCGTCTACGATGAGCGCGTAGCCCGCCTTTACCTGGAGGCACTGGCCAAGCAGGTGTACCTGCCTCCCACCAACGCCACGCTCTCCCTCGACGGCGTCACCCCAGTCGTCAACCCCGCCCAGCCCGGACGTTATCTGGACGTGGAGGCGACTCTGGCAGCGTTGGCCCCGGTCGTGACCCGGCTGGCCCCTGCCGAGGTGGAACTGGTCATCCGCGAGGCCCCGCCCCCCGTTGCCGACGCCGAACCGGCCCGCGCCGAGGCTGAAGTGTTGCTGGATGGCCCGCTCACGCTCGTTCTCGCTCATCCCCGCGAGGGCGACCCCGGTCCGTGGGTACTCCCGCCGGAGCAACTGGCCACGATGCTGGTGGTGCGGGCGGAAGGTGGGGAGTTGCACATCGCACTGGATGAGCAACCGCTGCGGGTCTACCTGGAGGAGGTGGCCCCGGCGCTGGTGATCGAGCCGATAGATGCCCGCTTCCACTTCGACGAGGGGACAGACCAACTGGAGCCCATCAGCCCCAGCACGGATGGCCGTGCGCTTGACGTGGGGGCCAGCCTGGTGCGCATCGTGCAGGAACTGGCAGCAGGCAACCGCTACATCTCGCTCGTCGTGCAGGCCGTCCTGCCCCGCTACCCCGACACCGCCACCGCTGAGGAGTTGGGCATCGTCGAACAGGTGGCCGAAGGGAATTCCTACTTCATCGGCTCTCCCTCCGGGCGCGACCACAACATCCGGCTGGCGGCGGGCAAGTTCGATGGGCTGATCGTCGCGCCGGGGGACACCTTCTCCTTCAACCACTACCTGGGGGAGGTAAGCGCCGAGGCCGGTTACGATGAATCCCTCATCACCGCTGGCGAGCAACTGGCCGTCGAGGTCGGTGGCGGCATCTGCCAGGTCTCTACGACCGCCTTTCGCGCTGCCTTCTGGGGCGGCTATCCCATCGTCAGTCGCTGGTACCACCACTATCGGGTGAGCTACTATGAGTTGATGGGGGCAGGGGTGGGGATGGACGCCACCGTCTACTCGCCGCAGGTGGACTTCAAGTTTGCCAACGACCGGCCCTACCCGTTGCTGATTGAGACCGAGATCGAGGAAGCGGACCACCGGCTGGTCTTTCGCTTCTACTCCACCGGTGATGGGCGACGGGTGGAGAAGGAGGAGCCGGAGATCAGCGACGATACCGAGCCCGGCCCGCCTATCTACGAGTTGGACGAGGAATTAGCGCCGGGGACGGTGATCCGGTGGCAATCGGCGGTGAACGGGCTGACGGTGGTGGTGGAGCGGCGAGTCTACGATGCGGCGGGCGACCTGCTCTATCACGACACGATTATCAGCCGTTACGCGCCCCGCCGGGCTGCCTATCACTACGGCCCCGGCTACGAGCCTCCGGCGGAGCCGGAGGAAGAAGCGGAGCCGGAGGAAGAAGAAGAAGAAGAAGTGGAGCCGCAGGGTTGATGTGGAATGAAGCCGACATACGAAACAGGACTGCCGGGTCGGCGTCGAATGGGAGCACTACACGAAGAGGAGGTGTACCTATGACAAACGACGGCCCACTGGCAGGCATGCGCGCGCTGGACCTCTCCCGCCTCCTCCCCGGTCCCTACTGCTCCCGCATCCTGGCCGACTTCGGCGCCGAGATCATTAGGGTGGAACGACCGAGCGGGGGAGACTGGCTGCGGTACGCGCCACCGCTGGCGGACGGAGAGAGTATCCTCTTCCGAGCGCTCAACCGGGGTAAAAAGAGCCTCACACTGAACCTCAAATCCGACGAGGGGCGGGTCATCTTCTTGCGGCTGGTCGAGACCGCCGACGTACTCCTGGAGAGTTTCCGCCCCGGTGTGATGGAGCGGCTGGGACTGGGATACGGGAGACTGGCCCAGGCCAACCCTCGCCTGGTCTACTGCTCGCTGACCGGCTACGGATCGGACGGACCCCACCGGGAGCGGGCTGGTCACGACCTGAATTACATCGGCCTGGTGGGCCTGCTGGACCTGACCGGGCCACTGAAGGGACCACCAGTGGTCCCCGGCGCCCTCATAGCCGACCTGGCGGGCGCGCTGTGGGCGGCGATCGGTATCCTGCTGGCGCTGGTGGCGCGGGAGCGGACAGGCCAGGGGCAGCGGGTGGACGGGTCACTCCTGGGGGCGTCGCTGGCTTGCATGCCAGTGGCAGTGGCACAGCACCAGGGAGGGCAGCCGATGAAGCAGGGCGGAAGCGACCTGACCGGCGGCCTGGTCTGCTACCACGTCTACGAGACCGGGGACGGCAGGTACGTGACGCTGGCAGCGCTGGAGCCCCAGTTCTGGGCCGCCTTCTGCCGGGCGGCGGGGCGGGAGGACCTGATGGGGCAGCAGTTCGCGCCGGCCGTCCCCGGCGAGCCGGCCTACGAGGAACTGTGCACACTCTTTCGGACCCGCACGCGGGCGGAGTGGGCAGAAATGGTTGGGGCGGACAGTTGCTGTGAGCCGGTGTACAATGTGGGAGAGGCACTGGCTTCTGCCCCGGTGCAGGCACTGGGGATGCTGGCGGGCGCAGGGTTGCTCCCACCGGTGCGCCTCTCGGCGCAGACGGGTTCCTCGCCGGACGCCGCCCCTGCCCTGGGCCAGCACACCGCCGAGGTACTGGCGGACCTGGGGTACGACGAAGCGACGGTAGAGGAACTGCGAGAGAAGGGACAGGTGTAACAAGGCACATCCGACGATTGAAATCGTCGTCTGATACGGGAAGTGCGTTGAAAACGCACTAAATGAGGCCGTTTTAACCCGTTTTAACGGGTTTCGTAGTATCAGCGGGGTGTTTCAACGCCCCTCAAGTCTGGAATTCCCTAAGGTGACAGGAGCGGGAAGATGAGCGCCATCAGCACACCAGCGGCGATCACCGATGCCACCTGCCCGGCAGTGTTGGCGCCGAGGGCGTGCATCAGGATGAAGTTCTGGTTGTCCTCCTCCAGCGCTACTTGCTGTGCCAGTCGCCCGCTCATCGGAAAGGCGCTGATGGCCGCTGCCCCCACGAGGGGGTTGATCCGCCGCCCCGAGAGCAAGCAGACCAGTTTCCCGAACATAATGCCGCCGATGGTATCGAGGACGAAGGCCACCAGGCCCAGCAGCAGGACTTTGGCGGTGCCCAGGTTCAGGAAGGCCGCGCCTTGCATCGTCGAGCCGATGGTCAAGCCCAGGAAGAGCGTGGAGGTGTTGGTGATCGCCTCCTGGGCAGTGCGGCTGAGTCCCTCCACGACGCCCGACTCGCGCATCAGGTTGCCCAGCATCAATGTGGCAATGAGGGGCGCGGCCTGCGGTAGAAAGATGGATGCCAGCAGCGTCACCAGGATGGGGAAGAGGATGACGGCCGTTCTGGAGACTGGGCGGGGTGTGTACTCCATGCGGATCGCCCGCTCCCGTTTGGTGGTGAAGAGCCGCATCAGCGGCGGCTGGATGATGGGCACCAGGCTCATATAGGAGTAGGCGGTCACCGCCACCGCCGCCGCCAGCCCAGGCGTCTCGAAGAGATGCCCCAATTTCGCCCCCACGTAGATCACCGTCGGCCCGTCAATGGCGCCAATGACGCCGATGCTGGTCGCCTCGGCCAGGTTGAAGCCCAGCAGGACGGCCGCGACCAACGCGGCGAAGATGCCCAGGTGGCCCATTGCCCCCATCAGGACGAAGATGGGCTGGCTCAGAAGCGGCCGCATGTCCATCATCGCTCCCACGCCCAGGAAGATCAGCAGGGGGAACAGTTCTGTCTCTATTCCGGCTCGGTTCAGTACGCCGAACAATCCCTCCGGCCCGATCATATAGGCCGAGACCGGCAGGTTACCCAGCATACAGCCGAAGCCGATGGGCAAAAGCAACGTCGGCTCGTACTCCTTGGCGATGGCCAAATACATCAGCGACCCTCCGACGATCACCATGACCACCTGTTGCCAGGTGATGGTCAGCAGGCCCCCTAGAAGCCCGGTCAGATCAATTCCACCCACGGCCCTCCTCCTCTTAGTTCATTTCCAACAGGGTCTCGCCGTAGGCAACCTGGCGGCCCTCGGTGACGTGGACAGCGCCGATAACGCCCCCACGGGTGGCGCGGATGACGTTGTCCATCTTCATCGCCTCGATGACGAGGAGTTCATCATTCGGGGCAACCTGCTGACCGGGTCGCACGGTGATGGACTTGATCACGCCGGGCAGAGGGGCGGAGACTGAGTTGCTCGGGCTGCCAGAGACTTTCGAAGTTTCAGAAAACTCCGGAATTCTGGGTGGCGCAGTGGCCGGGTCTGCCTCCTCTACAGTCGCCTCCGCCACTACCGGCATGGCCTTCACCCCCACGGTGAATGTCTCTCCGTCTACTTCCACACGCACCTGTTCTCGGCGCGGGTCGTCCAGCACTTTGACGTCGAACGTGTGGTCCTCAAGTGTAATCTGGTACCGTTTCACTGGACCCTCCTCGTGCGCAGGTTGAGCGTCAATTGGCGCTGGTGGTGGAGTACCCGCCAGGCACTGACCACTCCTCCCCCCCCTTCCTCCCCCCCAATGGAGGGGACAGAGGGGGGGACTACCCGTTCTTGCTCAACGCGGGCCAGCGCGACACCGATTACCGCCGCCCGCCATCGCATCGCTCTCTGCTTATCTGCCCCCATACTCCCACACACACCTTCCCCCATACTCCCCTTCTCCTCTACCCCGGGCCGGTCCTTGATGAGCGCAGTCATCAAGTACATCAACCCGTAGAGAAAAACCAGCGCCAGGAAGAGCATCAGCATACCGATGCCGGACACAACCAACGAGATGACGATCGGGTTATCCATTCAGTCCTCCCTGTCCAGGTACCTTAGCGCCAATGCCACGGTGGTTGTCCACGCCAGCACTTTGAACTCGCTGGCCGCCAGCGCCGCTTCTACCTCGGAGAGGCTGAGGCGGAGCAGTTCTTGCTCTTCCAGGTCATCAGCGTCGGCCTCGGCCACGCACCGTGCACCACGGGCCAGAAACAGGTACGCCATACCTGCGCCGTGATTGCCGTTCACTCTGTAACGCCCCAGGTTGATCCAAGCCGGGGCCTCGTAGCCGGTCTCCTCAAGCAGTTCACGTTGCGCCGCAGCCAGCGGGTCCTCGCCTGGCTCAAGGTACCCTCCCACAGGCGCTAGCGACGTACCATCCACGCCGTATTTTGTCTGGCGAAAGCACAGAAACTCTCCGTCTTCGGTCATGGCTAAGACTATGACGTAGTCAGGTGAAATTATCCAAGGCCAATCTGAAATGACTCGACCATCGGGCAACTCAATGGTGTGTTCCTCAACGACCAGGAATTTACTATGATTCAGAATAGTGCGACGTGAGAGCGTTTTCCAGGGCTGCAAATCTCTAACCTCTAATCGCAATAGCGCAAAACCCGCCCTGTCACCCTGAGCGAAGCGAAGGGTCTCCACCACCGTAATAAGGAGATTCTTCGCTACGCTCAGAATGACGGTCAACCGTCAGGGCGACTTTTGCGGCACTGCCTCTAATCTCTAATCCCTAATCCCTAATCCCTACAGCGGGATATTCCCATGCTTCTTCGGCAGGGGCACGGCCTGCTTATCCCGCAGGAAGTCCAGCGCGGCGATCAGTTTGGCCCGCGTCTCGCTGGGCAGGATCACGTCGTCCACGTGGCCGCTGGCTGCCGCCGCGTAGGGGCTGCCGAACTGCCCGCGGAACTCGGCGATGAACTGCGCCCGCACCTCCTCCGGGTTCTCCACCTCCGCCAGCCGCCTGCGGTAGAGAATGTTGACCGCCCCCTCCGCCCCCAGCACCGCGATCTCCGCCGTGGGCCAGGCGTAGACCAGGTCGGTACGGATGTATTTACTGCTCAGCACGATGTAGGCCCCGCCGTAGGCCTTGCGGGTGACGACGCAGACCTTGGGCACCGTCGCCTCCGAGTAGGCGTAGACGATCTTGGCTCCGTGGCGGATGATGCCCCCGTGCTCCTGCACCGTCCCCGGCATAAAACCGGGACAGTCCACGAAGGTGACCAGGGGAATGTTGAAGGCGTCGCAGAAGCGGACGAAGCGGGCGATCTTGTCCGAAGCGTTGACGTCGAGCACGCCGGCCATGTGGGCGGGCTGGTTGGCGATCACACCCACTACCTCACCATGGAGCCGGGCGAAGCCGACCACCGCGTTGGGGGCGAAACATGCGTGCACCTCGAAGAAACTGGACAGGTCAAAGACGCGGGTGATGACCTCCCGGATGTCGTAGGGCTGGCTCCCATCGGGCGGCACCAGTGTGTCCAGCGCCGGGTCGGCCCTGGCCGGGTCATCCGTCTGCGGGAGGCGCGGTGGGGGGTCTACATTGTTGGACGGCAGGTAACTCAGCAGTTTGCGGGTGATAGAAAGCGCCTCGTCCTCGTCGGCGGCTACGAAGTGGGCCACGCCGCTGACGCTGGCATGGGTCTGGGCTCCGCCCAGCGTGTCGAAGTCCACCTCCTCGCCAGTCACCGTCTTGATCACCTGCGGCCCAGTGATGAACATGTGACTGATGCGCTCGGTCATGATGATGAAGTCGGTCAGGCCGGGGGAGTAGACCGAGCCGCCGGCGCACGGCCCGAGCATGACGCTGATCTGGGGGATGAAACCGCTGGCCTGCGTGTTGCGCCAGAAGAGTTCACTGTAGCCGGCCAGACTCCAGA
>JADHWW010000036.1 GCA_016783285.1 Anaerolineae bacterium | reverse complement strand
AAAAAGGTGTCTTCCGTTTGGCCGACGAGTTGGGCTTCGACGTCGTCGTGTTCGACGAACTGGACGCCAGTGGCTGGGAGATGATGCAGGTCGAGGGAAGCCACTGGCAAAATGGGTTCGCCGTGGCCCGACCGGTACTCGAAGCCGATGGCGTGATCCAGACCTGCTGTCTGAAGACCCATCGCTACGGCGGACACTTCACCATATCTCTCAAGAACTCCGTCGGGCTGGTTGCCAAATCGGTGCCGGGAGAGCGGTACGACTACATGAGAGAACTTCATAGTTCGCCCCATCAGCGACACATGATCGCCGAGATCAACGTCGCCTATCAGCCCGCTCTGATCGTAGTGGATGGCGTCGAAGCCTTCGTGGATGGCGGGCCAGATCGGGGTAAACGGGTCGCCGCCCAGGTCATCCTGGCCGGCACCGACCGCGTGGCCATTGATGCCGTCGGTGTGGCCATGCTGCGCTATTTCGGCACCACGCCAGCCGTCAGCCAGGGGTCCATCTTCCAGCAAGAACAGATCGCCCGCGCCGTGGAGTTGGGTCTGGGCGTGGATGGTCCCGAGAAGATCGAACTCATCACCGACGACCCGGAGAGCGCGGCTTATGCCGGAGAGATTCAGCAGATCCTGCAGCAGGAGTAGACTCAAGAAAGCACGTTCATTGTGCTATCCCATCATTTCCACAATTCCATCAGGCTTCTCCTACTCCCTACTCCTTACTCCCTACTCCCTTCCACCCCCCAGATGTCCCCCCGGCTGACCAGGAGCCGCAGGTAGCCTGCGGACAGCCCACTGAACCCAGCCAGAGATCAACTCGTCCAGGCTCGGTTGGTCGAAACCGCTGTCATCGGCATTGTGTGCCATTGTGGTCAACTCCTAAGATGGTACAGCAATTCCCGTTATGGGGTTCGTAGTAACGACTTTAGTCGTTTGGGCCGCGCAACCAGCGACTAAAGTCGCCACTACGATGCCATATCACGTGGCAACGATGCTAAAACGGGAATTGCTGGTGGGAAGGGGGAACAAACCGGCCGGTGATATATCAGGCGATGCCATCTTACGCCACTGTCTGATTTCGCAACCCAGTGGGAGTACCCTTTTCCCCAAGCAGGTGCGTACACCGTCGCTTGTTCCGTGCAGGATGACCAGGGCGGCGAACGGACGGCGGTACAGGTTATCGAGGTATTGCCGCCTCCAGCACCCCGTCCATGTGTTCGACCAGCAGCGCCCCGATCTCGGTCGCATCCCCGGTTTTTTCGAGGCGGGGAAATGCCCGGCGCCGCTTCGGTCACCCGTCCCCCACTCACGATGCACCGACCGCCCGCCGACGGCGCGGCCTCACCAGCCGGCGCAAGTGCTCCACGTAGGCCCGCGAGCGAGCCTGTCGCACCCACTGCCGGATGTGGCCGCGCCCGTACAGCCGCAGCAGCGGCACGACCAGCATGTCCTGCAACCGTTTCCATGCCTCGCGTGGCAGCGCCCCCTGTAGGATGTCCAACACTTCCGAGCGCCGGGCGGGAATCAGCGAGAGCAGTGCCACACGCGGCAGTTGCAGCCGCAGCCTTCGCTCGCGCCACAGCAGTTTCAGCAGAAACGGCAGGTTGTGGGTCACGCTGGAGATGAGCAGGCGCAGCGCCCGGCGAGTGGAGTAGAAGCGCGCCATCGCCCGTATAGTGCCCACCTGTAACTCGTAGGGGCTCATCAGCGCCGGTTGAGTGACGCAATGGTGCCCGTCGTACAGACTCCAGTCGTCTGTCAGCAACCGGCCCTGCGCGACCATACGCTCATATAGCGGCGTGCCCGGGATAGGAATCAACATCAGAAACTGCACCGTGTCAATCTCGTTGCGCAGCGCAAAGTCCGCCGTCCGCCGGAAGATCCCTACGTCATCGGTGTCCGCACCCAGCGCGAACATGCCGTGCACGTGGATGCCATAGTCGTGGAAGACGCGCACGCTCTCGCGGATGTCCCGCACGTCCTGGTGCTTATTGTAGATGACCAGCGTGTCCGGGTTGACCGACTCGAAGCCGCAGTAGACCATCTTGCAGCCGGAGTCGTGCATCAAGCCGAGCAACTCGTGGTCCAGTTCCCCGCTCCGCTTGTCCTTGTAGATCACCCCTGCGCGCATCTGCGCCGACCAGGGGACCGTCAGGCCGCGCTCGATCATCCCCCGCAACAGCGCCCGGGTGCGCGCCTTGTCCACGACAAAGTTGTCGTCGTAGAAGAAGACCGACCCACGGCCGCGATAGGCCTCCAGTTCGGCCAGTACGTCCTCGACGGGGCGAGCACGCACCCGCCGGCCAAACAGGCGGATGACGGCGCAGAAATCACAGGCGTAGGGACACCCCCACTGGGTCATGATCGGCACGTTGGTCATACGTTCGTGACCGACGATCAGGTGCAGGGCCGGGTGAGGCAGCGCCGCGAACTGCTCCTGCGTGCAGGGGGGACGGTCGGGGTTGTGTACCGGCTGTCCCGCCGCGTCGCGGTACGACAGGCCCGCGATGCGGGTAAGTTCAGTGCGGCCCTCCAGCGCGTCCACCAGTTCCAGCAGCGTCACCTGCCCCTCCCTGCGCACGACGAAGTCACAGTGCTGCAGCGCAAGAGCGGGCAGAAAAGTGACGTGCGAGCCGCCGATGACGGTTGGGATGCCCAGGTCGCGCACCCGGCCGGCCAACTCGTAGGCCACCGGCGTGGTCGCGGTGGTGCTGGAGAAGCCCACCAGGCCGGCTTCCGCGACGTCGGCCCAGTCAACGGGGGCCAGCGTCTCGACGTAGATGCGCACATCGTGGCCGCGCTCGGCCAGCAACTGGCCCAGCAGCGGCAGGCCCAGGCGCGGCAACCGCGCCCGGTCAAAAACGTTCAGCCCAGGAGCCCTGGGCTCGATCAATCGGATCTTCATGGTGTCCTCCTATCGGGAATACTCAACGGTTGCAGCGCAGTGATGGTTTGTTCGGCAAGGTCTCCGACCGCAGCCGGAGGGGCTCGGTCAGAGACCTTCGCCCAACGGCAGAGACCTTCGCCCAACGGCAGAGACCTTCGCCCAACGGCGGCCTTTGATCAGGACGTAGATGCACGCAGATTCCCGCAGATAAATCGAAGAATCAGCGTAGATCGGCGTTAATCTGCGTCCCCAATACGAAACAGGGGGCCATCAGGCCAGGGGAAGGTGGAGACAGGATCGCGCCGTGGGCAGGCGAGATCGGGGAGAGGAGAGGAAACATGAAGACGAAACCGTGTGCCGTCCAGACGGCATCACAATGGTACAACGTTGGCGGTCATCTTCCGCCATCAACTGGAGCATCAATCCCAGGCACAGTTCGACCAACGCCTGAGCAGCGGTCTCCTCCGGCGAGCGTTCCGTATCGCCGGAACGGCAAACCTCCAGCACCTGCTCCAGCGACAGATGCAGGCGCGGCGCGGCGGCCAGTAAATCGCCCAACCGCTGCTGGCCGCTCAGGAACAGCGTACGAGCCAGCGCCCGCGAGCGCGAGACGCTGCTGTTCACAGTCTGCGAGACGCCCACCAGCATTTGCAGCAACAGGAGGGGCTGCAAGCCAGCCAGGGCCTCGAGAGTGACCTTGCGCCGCAGCGCGTGGAGTGAGAACACAGTTGTCCTCTTGCCTGAAAGAAACACAGTGGAGGCATTATAACCGTTTGCTCCCGGAAGTCAAGCAGCCTGTGACATACTATGCTCACAGCCCCTGTCTCAGGGGCGGACCAGGCAAGGCGATGCCTAACACAAGACGCCCTCGGGGACGAGGGCTGAGAGCAGTCAAGCAGCCTGGGACACTTGACTCTCTCGTGCGCTTGCCCTATACTGAAAGGCATGACAAGAGTTGCGGTCCCAATCTACGCCATCGTGCTGGTCCTGGTCGAAAACAGCGGTCGTTATGTGCTCATCCAAGAGGCAATGCCAGAACGCGGCTACCCGTGGTACATCCCCGCCGGTGTCGTCGAACCGGGCGAAAGCATCGTTGAAGCCGCGAAGCGGGAAACGGAAGAAGAAACGGGCCTGGTCGTTGAACCTCGCCATCTCTTGCGCATCAAGCACGTGATTCCACGTGGGCAAAGTAGACAGTGTCCCACCACCGAACTATGGCGCTTTGTCCTCGTAGCCGAGGCAACAGGTGGAACGCTGAAAACAGTCGGCGATGAACATTCGCTTCAGGCACAATGGTTTCGCCCCGACCAGTTTGACGGTTTGAAGTTGCGCAGTGACGACATGGTCGAACTGATCAAGATACATCGCCAGGGAGCACCGTTACTACCGATCGAAGCATACGTATCGTATGTAGCGTATGTACGCTGACAAGAATCTGTATCGAAGGGTGCGAAATATGCGCCAAGAGGTGACGGAAATGACGATCAACCATTGAGGAGATTCTCATGCGCATAGCGGTATTTGGCACAGGCGCCGTGGGTGGCTACTTTGGCGGACGGCTGGCCCAGGCTGGAGGGGAAGTCGTGTTTATCGCCCGCGGGGAGCAGTTGCGGGCTCTGCGCGACCGGGGCCTGCGGGTGGATAGCATCAAGGGCGACTTTGTGGTCCGGCCCGTGCAGGCGACCGACGATCCGGCGCAGGTAGGGGTCGTGGACGCGGTCCTGGTGGGAGTGAAGGCCTGGCAGGTGACAGAGGCGGCGCAGGCAATGCGCCCGCTGGTCGGGCCGGAGACGTTCGTGGTGCCGCTGCAGAACGGGGTGGAAGCGCCATCTCAGTTGGCGGCGGTGCTGGGCGCCGAGCACGTGTTGGGCGGTTTATGCAGAATCGTCAGTTTCGTCGTGGAACCGGGTCACGTCCGCCACGCCGGGCTGGAGCCCTACGTCGCCCTGGGCGAGTTAGACGACCGTCCCAGCGAACGAGCCGAAAGACTGCGGGAGGCTTTCACGTGGGCAGGGGTGACGGCCGAAATTCCGCCGGACATTCAGGTCGCCACGTGGAAGAAGTTCCTGTTCATCGCCTCGTTCAGCGGAGTGGGCGCAGTGACTCGCGCGCCGGCCGGGGTGCTGCGCAGCCTGCCCGAGACACGCCAGATGCTGGAACAGGCTATGCACGAGATTCTGGCCCTGGCGTGGGCGCGGGAGATCGGGCTGCCAGAGGAAACCATCCGCCAGACCATGGCTCTTATCAATAGCCTACCGCCGGGTGGAACAGCCTCGATGCAGCGGGACATTATGGAGGGAAGACCCTCGGAACTGGAGACGCAGAGCGGGGCGGTGGTGCGCCTGGGCCAGGAGGTGGGAGTGGCCACCCCGCTGCACGCCTTCATCTATCACAGCCTGCTGCCGCTGGAGCAGCGAGCACGGGGCCAGGTGCAGTTCGCGCTTTGAGCCCCTTTCAAATAGTTCGTTCGGCAAGGTCTCCGACCGCAGCCGGGTGGGGCTCGGTCAGAGAGTTGCGCTCCCACCGGATGACAATCCGGCGGTGGGGAGCGGCGTATTATCATTCCCCGCGAGCAGAGGGGCTACTTTCGGAGTAGACTTCCGCAGATGAGAACGGAAAAATCAGCGTAGCCCAGTGTTTGTCTGCGTCCCAATCAAAGCTCAGGAACGACGTGAACACAAAGTTCGTCATCCGAGGGGTGCTCTTGGCGCTGCCGGTAGCAGTGATCGCTACGGCCGTGGGCCTCGCCCTGATGGTGAGACAAACGGGGATCGGCCCGCCGCCTGGCCCCACCCCACCGCCCCCGACCATCCTCGCGCCACGCGGCGTGCTACCGGCCGGGCCGGCCGGGTTTCAGGAGTGGGTGCGATATCGAGGCGAACCTTATGGTCTGGCAGGGAGCGGATTCCTGATCCTGTTGAGCGACGGCGAGATCGTGGGAGTGACGACAGCACACAGTGTGTCGTTCGGCGACTTCAATCGTCCACTCGAACGAATCGCACTGCGCGTGGCCGGACAGACGGATTTCGTGGCCGAGTTCGACACGCTGCGAGGACAGCCTGGCCGGCCCCGGACGGGCGACGACTTTACGGTGGATTACGTGTTGCTGCAGCCCACCCAACCGCTTGATCCAGCCCTGGGCCTCATACCAGACCCACGCGGCGCGGCGCAGCCTGGCGAGCGAGTGTCGCTGTTCAGTGGTCTGGGAGATGACCACGGCGGCCAGCGCATCCTGGATGGGACGGTTCAATCAGTCAGCGATACAGCCGTGTGGGTGTTGATGGATGATACGTTCAATCCAAGCATGATGAGCGGGTCGCCGTTTGTCAGCCAGCATACCGGCCAGGTCGTGGGGATGGCTGGCGCGGCCAGTCCACGGCGCAACCGGCTGCTGCTGGGCGCACATCCCATCGGATCTATCGTGTATCTGGCTGAGACGGCAGCGGAGTTCCAAAAAATGAGCCAGTAGCGGCAGTAACATCTGCAGAATCCGTACAACTACCAATTGACTCCCGCGCTAAGACTCGCTACAATGGATTCGAGCAAGGCGTATAAAGCGTATGAATTCTCTCGACCGTTCGATCTTGCGTCTTCTGCTACTCTGCTCCGCCGTCCTTCCATTGGCTCTCCTCTCGCAGGACATCGCGGAAGCGGATAGCCCCATCACCCTGCAATACGACTTCGCCGCGCCCGAGATTGTCCAGACGGGCAAGTATCATTCAGTAACCATTGAGGGATTGGCCAACCTCGACCAGGCCGGCGACCCGCGCCTGCCCATCAAGGCAGCCAGAGTCCTCGTCCCCTATGGCCAGCAGGTAAGCGACATTAAAGTCACCTGCGATACACAGATAACGCTGGAAGGCTCTTACGTCATCGAGCCAGGTCAAGAGCCGCTTCCGTTGAGTCACAAAGGCCAGGTGCTGCCCACCCTACCATCACCTGCGATCTACGACTCGTCGAAGCCCTTCCCCGGCGTACTACACTCCGCGTCCTCGATCCAGACGAAAAAAGGGTATCAGATCCTCGCCCTCACTCTCTACCCCGTACAGTATGTCCCGCAAGAAGGCAGTCTCTCCTATTGTGCGAGTATGACCCTGCAGGTAAACACTAAACCAGCCTCCACCAAACTGGACGGGATGCTGAGATACCAGCCCCAGCAGTGGGCGGCCGATAAGGAAGAGATACAGGCCATCGTGGACAATCCTGGGGCAACGAAGGGTTATCCCAGTTCGCCCCCCCCTTCCTCCCCCCCATTGGGGGGGACTGTGGCACCTCTCCTGGATCCAGACACGTCATACGACTACGTGATCATTACCAACGAAAATCTGATGAACGCGTCAGGCCCGCACGATTTCCAGGCCCTGGCCGCAGCCAAGGAGACGCGGGGAATCAGCACCGTCATCACCACCACAGAGTGGATCTCCGCCACCTACAGTGGATTGCGCCCCGATGGCGGCCATGACCTCCAGACCAAGATACGCAACTTCATCCTCGACGCTTATCAGACCTGGGGCACCGAGTACATCCTGCTCGGCGGCGACGGCGATGGGGGAAACGTGGGCGGGGAGAGCGGAGACGGGATTATCCCCCATCGGGGATTCGCCAGCGTCAGCGGTGAGATTGACGACGATATCCCCGCCGATATGTACTACGCCTGCCTGGACGGGACCTTCGATCACGACGAGGACGGCAAGTACGGTGAGCCGAGCGACGGCCCGGACGGTGGAGAGGTGGACCTGTACGCCGAGGTCTACGTGGGGAGAGCCGCTGTGGACTCGGCGGAGGAACTGGCCAACTTCGTCCGCAAGACGCTGGCCTACGAGAACGAGGAGGACGCCTACCTGCGAAACGTTTGGATGGTGGGAGAGGACCTGGAATGGCCAGCGCCGTGGGGCGGCGACCGCAAGGATGACATCAAAGAGGGATCAAGCGCGGCCGGCTATACGACGGTCGGCTTTGAGGATTCGCCCTACGCGGGCTTCTTTAACACGCAAACCCTGTACGACAGAGACTACGCCGGCAACGATTGGCCCAAATCCGCGATCATTGATGTGATCAACAGCCCAGCTCACCTCATCAACCACATGGGGCACGCCAGCGTGACCTGCGTGATGAAGATGTACAACTCCGACGTAGACAACAGCCTGACCAACGAACACTACTTCATCGGCTACAGCCAGGGCTGCTACGACGGGGCCTTCGACAACCGCGATGCGCCCCCGCCCTACGGTTCCGGTGGTTACCTCACCTCCGACTCCATCAGCGAGCACCTCACGAACGGAGATCATGGCGCAGTGGCCTTCATCAGCAATTCCCGGTATGGGTGGGGAAATGGGTTAAACCCCCATCTGGGGGCCTCTCAATTCTACGACCGCCAGTTCTGGGACGCCGTCCTGGGGGAGAACATCCTCAACATCGGTCGTGCCAACCAGGACTCGAAGGAAGACACATACGGCGTCGTCGGCCAGGGCGGCTTCACCTGGGTCATGCGCTGGGTTTACTATGAACTGAACCTGTTTGGCGACCCCGAGTTGGTGATAAAGGCAGGTACCGGCATCATATACCAGAGCCACACTGTGGACGATGACAACAGCGGTGGGAGCAGCGGGAACAACAACGGGCGGGTGGACGCGGAGGAAACGATCGAGATGCCCGTGACGCTGTTCAACTCCAGCCAGACGAAAGTGACCACCGTCACGGCGTCGCTCTCGACCACCAGCACCTACGTCACAATCACTAACGCTCTGGCGAGTTATGGCGACATCGCCGCGAGGGGGAACGTCACCAGCACCACGCCTTACGTGTTCTCCGTGGACCTCACCTGCCCTGATGATCACCGGATCACGTTCACCCTCGACATCAGCGGTACGATAGACGGCACTGAGACGGTGGAAACCTGGAGCGACACCTTCCGGGTGGAAGCACACAGCGATCCGCAGATTGGGGTCGCCCCTACTTCCTTCGATGCAACACTCGATTGGGGCGAGACAATCACGCGAACGCTGCTCATCTCCAACGCTGGCCCGGGGGTCCTGGAGTTCGAGTTGTTTGAGATTGGGGGGGACTTCACACCCACAGGGCTGCCTCTGGGCAGCGGCGGGCCAGATGATTTCGGCTATACGTATCAAGACTCAAATGAGCCGGGCGGCCCTGAGTTCGATCTCGTGGATATCTCGGCCACCGGCACATCGGTTTCGTTGGGAGATGATGACTACGCAGGGCCTTATGCTGTCGGCTTTGATTTACCCTTCTACGGTACTGATCAGACCCAGTTCTACATCAGCAGCAACGGTTTCCTCTCCTTCGGGTCTGGCTCGTCAGACTGGGGTAACGATTGTCCTCTGCCCAGCACCAACGCGCCGCACAATCTCATCGGGCTGATGTGGGACGATATGGACCCCGGCAACACGGGCGACCAGGTCTACTACCAGACCTTTCCCTCCTGCCCCTACAGCGATGGGGCCTGCCTGGTGGTGCAGTATGAAAACTACCACCACTATCCGGGTGGCGGGGCCATTGCCGGCACCTTCGAGGCTATCCTGTTCGAGAACGGCAACATCTTGATTCAGTTCGAGGACGCTGGCGCTGAGGAGGGCAGCGGTTCCACGACCGGTATTGAGAATGGAAGCGGCACCGACGGCCTGACCTACGGGAATTGCGACACGGCCGGCTCGCTGCAGGAAAGCCTGGCCGTCTGCTTCCAGTATCCTGGCGCGTCCCCTTGTGATGCCGTGGACGTCCCCTGGCTCTCGGAAGGGCCGATCACGGGCACGGTACCGGCCCACAGCGCGACGCCCGTCACCATAACGCTCGACGGTTCGCAGGTTGACGAGCCTGGCATCTACCATGCCAGCCTGCGCGTCTCCAGCAACGACCCCAACAGCCCGACTGTGAGCGCGTCTGTGACCATGACCGTGGGTCCACGCTGCGACCCGATTTCTGAGGTCCAGATCAACCGCACGCCAGCCGGCGACCTGTTCACCGGCAACAGCGTGCGCTTCACGGCAGACGCGGACGGAACCACGCCTTTCACCCACACCTGGACGCTGAATGGCACGCCGGTGGGCGCGAACATGAGCACCTTCGAGCACACCTTTGACACCGCCGGTACCTATACAGTGGGCGTGACAGTGACCAACGATTGCGCCCAAGGCAGCGATATGATGGTCGTGGAGGTACAGCAACCGGCCTCTGAGCAGCCCGACCTGTCGGGGTCGTACAAGTCGGTCAATCTGACCAGCGTGGAGAGCGGTGACACACTGACGTACACGCTTTTTCTGCGCAACAGCAGCGCAGTGGCGGCGACAGTTATCCTGACTGACCCGATCCCGATGCACACGACCTACATCCCTGGCAGCGCCCAGGCCAGCGACACCACTTCGGTGACGCTGATAAATGGACAACTTCACTGGTCAGGCCAGGTCATCTCGGGCACCCCGGTCGTCCTCCAGTTCGCGGTCGAGGTGCAGGCTGCACCGGTAGGCACACCGATCACCAACGTGGCCCGTCTCGATGACGGGCTGGGCCACGTAATACTGCTGGAGACCAGATCGACCTACAACCCAGGCTACGGGTTGACCATCAACGATGGTGCTCTGTACACCAATGTCCCGACCGTCACACTCCGTTTTTCGTGGAACGCGGACGACGACATCACACACGTCAAGATCAGCAACGATGGTGGATTCGGACCGGCCGGTGATACGACCGTTTGGATCCTCGTCAATCCAGAGAACCCCACCTACGCCGACTGGGTCCTGGCAACCTACGGCGATCTGCGCATGCCACGAATGGTGTACGCCAAGTTCCGCGACAAGAGCGGAGAACAGTACGGACCGATCCAGGATGACATCATCTACGACCCCCACCCGCCACAGGTGACCCGGGTAGAGATCATCACCCAGGTGGTTCAAGCCATCGGCGCGGTGGAGGGACAGGGTGTCATCGTGCGGGTGACGACCAGCGATAACAACAGTGGCGTCAGTAAGATGCAAATCAGTCACAGCGCGGACTTTGAGCAGTTCTCAGAGTTTGCGGTCACCGGCAGCATAACCGATATCCCCTGGACGCTACAACCCTCCGGCGAAGTCTATGTCCGCGTCGTGGACCGGGCGGGGAACCTCTCGCAGGTCAGCAGCGGGCAAGGGTCAATGCACCTCAAGATCCATCTGCCGCTCTTGATACGGAGCCTCCTCGCCGCTCCCTAGCGCCAGCGCAGTTCAGTCCCCGCCGTTGAGCGGCTGCGGTCGGAGACCTTGCCGAACGAAGTTGGGCGAAGGTCTCTGACGTTGGGCGAAGGTCTCTGACGTTGGGCGAAGGTCTCTGACCGAGCCCCACCCGGCTGCGGTCGGAGACCTTGCCGAACGAACCATTTTCGTCCTCTGGGGTGAGCCAAGAACCATGGTAAACTGCGTCTGAGGCCTGACTCGTATGGCTCGGCCTCCAGTGGTATAATCTACCCCATAATGGGCAAATGGTTCCTCACACATCACGCATCACACATCACGTTTCACGTTTCACGTTTCGCGTTTCACGTTTCGCGTTTCACGTTTCACGCATCTCTTCTGCTACTCCTGCTCTCGCTGGCAGCGTGTGTCCCCGATAGTTCTTCCCACACCGTCACGCTCATCGCTGACGGCGAGACGCGCTCGCTCGCTAGCGACGCCCTCACCGTCCGCGATCTGTTGGCTGAGGCCAGCATCACGCTTGACGAAAACGACCGCGCGGCGCCGGTCGAGACTACCTTCGTCGAGAACGGAATGACCGTCCGCGTCATCCGCGTCGAGGTACACTCCGAGACTGAGCAGCGCGAACTCCCCTTCGAGCGAAGGACCGTGCACGACGCATCTATCCCTGAGGGTGAGAACCGCCTGCTGGAGCCAGGCGTCACCGGGATCGAGGAACTGACCTACCGCGTCACCGTCGAGGATGGCGTCGAGGTCGAGTGGCAGCTCGTGCAGCGAGTCACGCTCCAGGAACCCCGCACTGAAGTCATCCTCATCGGCATACAGGCGGAACTCAAGCCCGTGCCCATAACCGGCACCGTGGCCTACATCGCCAACCACAACGGGTGGGCGATGCAGACCACCAGCCTCAACCAGCGGCGGCTGACGCATACCGGAGATATGGACGGCCGTGTTTTCGCTCTCTCGCCCGACGGCTCCTATCTGCTCCACACCCGCGTCGCCCTCCCCTCTACCCCCCTTAATGGGGAGGAGCCCCCCACCGTATCATCTCAATATTCTGGGGCCAACGTAGGGCAAATTGCCAATTTGCCCCACCTTCCCCGACTTATTGAGAGGATACCCCCCACCCCTGTCCCTTCCAATGGGGAGGAGACCCCCCCCTCTATCCCCCCCAATGGGGGGGAGGAAGGGGGCGAAACGGCTCCCCTCAACACCCTGTGGATAATCGAGACCGCCACCGCCGACGCCGAGCCAATGCAACTACAGGCCGAGAGCATCCTGTGGGCTGACTGGGACCCCAATTGTAAGATCACTCCCACCAGCACTGGCTGCCGCATCGCCTACAGTACCGGCACACAGGCCGAGGGCAGTCCCGGTTGGAAAGCGGAGAACGACCTCTGGATCGCCCGATTCCGCCCCAGCGATGGCCAATTGGTAGGCGAGCGACGTTTCGTCGAGCCCAGCGCTGGCGGGGCCTATGGCTGGTGGGGCACCACCCACGCATGGTCCCCCGATGGGAGAAGCCTGGCCTACGCCCGCGCCAACGAGGTTGGCGTCATCAACTCCGCCAGTGGCGCGCAGACCCCTCTGGCCCGCTTCCCGCCGTACCGCACCTACGCCCCCTGGGTCTGGACACCGACGGTCAGTTGGTCGCCGGAGGGAAAGTTCATCGTCACCACACTGCACGGCCCTGCCCCGACAGGCGAAGCGCCAGAGGACAGCCCCGTCTTCGACATCTGGGCGCTCGCCGCCGATGGAACGATCACGGCGGAATTGACCAGCGAGGCTGGCATGTGGGCGGCGCCCGCCTACGCACCGGAGGGAGATCACATTGTCTTCGGCCACGCCCGCAGCCCATACACCAGTTACACCAGCGGCTACGCCCTGTACTTGATGGACCGCGACGGTTCCGACCGGAGACCGCTTTTCCCACCAGAAGAGGAGATCGGCCTGGAGTACCCAGAGATGGCCTGGGGGCCAGGGGGTGACCGGCTGATCATCGTCTACCAGGGCAACCTGTACCTGATCGACATCGCGGATGGCGAAGTGCATCAACTGACCGACGAGGGCGGAGTGACGGCTGTCCGCTGGCAGTGGTGAGTTTAGTTGATTGGCTGGTTGATTGGTAGATTGATAGGCTGGTGAATTCACAAGTGAACCAGACCTCGCGAACCCATGCACTCTTCTGTCTGATCGGCCTGTTGGCCAGCCTGCTTCTGGCCAGCATAGTGCTGGCCGCCAGGCGACATACCCTCCTCCAGACCAGCACCACTTCCTACACCCCCCTCTCCGGCGTGGCCGAGTGGGAGGGGAACTGGGAGTTCTCGGAGTTGGGGGCCGATCCCAGCCAGGCCTGCACCGAGCGCGTCACCATCCCCTTCGTCGGCACCGACTTCGCGCTGCAGGTGCGTCGCGGGAACTATCGCGGCTACTTCTTCGTCAGCGTGGACGGCGAACCGGCCAACCGGCTGCCTCGGGAGGAGCGCGGCGCCTATCTCGTGCTCACCTCGCCCGACTGCGCATCCCAGGTCGTCACCATCCCCATCGCCACTGGACTGAACGATGGCCCCCACGTCGCGGTGGTCGTCGCCGAGCGAGGATGGGACCAGTGGCCACTGGTCGGCTGGAGCGTGAGCCGCACGCCGGACACGACCGCGTACCGCTGGGCGCTGGTGGGACTGGGGGCGCTGGGGCTTGCCTGCCTGGGGGGTGTCGTCTGGTGGGGCGCAAGAAGCAGGAGGCAAAAAGCAAGAGACAGAAGCCGTCCTGCGTCCTGCATCCCGCGTCCCGCATCCCGCGTCCTGCATCCTGCATCCCTCCTGGCCCCCGCTGCCATCCTCATCGCCGCAGCCGCGTTCTACTTCTCTCCCTGGCTCCCGCTCACGCTCATCAGTGGTCTAGCGATGGCCGCGCTCGTCCTCCTGCGGCTCGACCTGGGCCTGGCACTCGTCGCAGCGACGGCTCCCTTCTACCTGCATCCCCGTCCCCTTCTCGGTAAGACCTTCTCAATGGCAGAAGTCACGACGCTGCTGTGTTTGGCCTCGTGGGGAGTAAGGCAGATCGGCCAAAGGCAATCATCTCAATATTCTGGGGCCAACGTAGGGCAAATTGCCAATTTGCCCCACCTTCCCCGACTTATTGAGAGGATACGCCAAAGGCAAGAAACGGGAGGCAAGAGGCAAGAGACAGAAAGCAGGAAGCACCCGGCTCCCTCCATTCTCCATTCTCCATTCCGCATCCTGCATGCTGCATCCTCTCTCGACCTCGCCGCCCTATTCTTCGTGCTGGCCGCCACCGCCTCCACCATCGTCGCCGAATACCAACACGTCGCGCTGCGCGAGTTGCGCGTCCTCGTTCTGGAACCGGCGCTCCTCTACCTGCTGCTGCGCACGAGTCACCTCGACGACAAGGATATCTGGCGCATCGTAGACTTCTTCGTGGCGGGGGCCATCGTGGTCAGCCTCATCGGCCTGCTGCAGTATGCTCTCGGCGTGAACGTCATCACCGCCGAGCAAGGCTTTCGCCGCCTGCGCTCTGTCTACGGCTCACCCAACAGCGTTGGCCTCTACCTGGGACGGGTGTTACCAGTACTGGTGGCCGTCGCCCTGTTCGGTGGTTCTCGCGGTCGCCGCGTCGCCTATGGCCTGGCGGTCGTCCCATTGGGGCTGGCGGTGCTGTTCAGTTTCTCCAAAGGTGCGCTCATCCTGGGCATCCCCATCTCGCTGCTGGTGCTGGGTCTGTTGGCAAGCGGGCCGTGGTTCTGGGCCTCACTGGGAGCGATGGCAGTGGCTGCCGTGGCCGCCGTGCCGCTCCTGCGTACCCCGCGCTTTGCCTCGCTCCTCGACACCCAGAGCGGCACCACCTTCTTCCGCCTCCAACTCTGGCGCTCATCCTGGACGATGTTCCTCGACCATCCGTGGCTTGGCGTCGGGCCTGATAACTTCCTGTACCACTACCGCAGCCGCTATATCCTGCCCGCCGCCTGGCAGGAACGGAACATCTCCCAGGCGCACAATATCCTGCTCGACTACGCGACCCGCATGGGAATCGCGGGCCTGGTGGCAGGAGCCTGGCTTCAGGCTGCTTTCTGGCGGCTGGCCCTGCCACTGCGCCGCACGACCGACCCCGACCGTCGCGCACTGGCGCTGGGCCTGATGGGCTCAATGGCCAACTTCCTGGCCCACGGCCTGGTAGACGCCTCCCACTTTCTGATTGACCTGGCCTTCGCTTTCTTCCTGACGCTGGGTCTGGTACAATGGCTGGCATCTGAAACACGAATGTCACGAAGGGACGAATGGCACGAATGAAAGAACTTGGAACGAAGTTCCCTAAGCTTTCCTACACCACAAGCAAGGAGGATGTCTGGTGAACTCAAAATCTAACATCAACACGGCGATTTTGTTGCTGATCCTGCTCGCCCTCGTCGGCGGCGGGATCGTCTTGATCGGCTCAATCCGGCGACTGACACAACCGCTGGAGGAGGCCGAGCAGGCGCTGCAGGAGCAGTTCGCGGGGATCGCCAACCCCACAGTAACCATCATCCCCGACCCGGTGACGATCATCCGCCAGGTGCGCAGCCTCAGCCGGCTGGAGACCGCTTCCTACACCATCGAGAAGGTCATCACCGCCGAATCGGGGCAGGGTCCCTTCGCCTTTCTCTTCGGCGACCGGCTGATTCTGGTTGCCCACGGTCAGGTCATCGCTGGCGTAGACCTGGGCAAGATGGAAGAGGACAACATCACCATCGCCACCGACGGCACGGTGGTGGTGACGTTGCCCCCGGCCGAGATACTCGTCGTCAGGCTGGACAATCAGAAGTCTTACGTCTTCGACCGGGACACCGGGCTGATCGGGGTGAATCCGGCGCTGGAGACGGATGCGCGTCAGGCGGCCGAGGAAGAGATCAAGAACGCGGCTCTGGAGGATGGTATCCTGGACATGGCCCAGCGGAACGCCGAGACCTACGTGCGCGGGCTCATCCTGGCGCTAGGATTTCGCGAGGTCATCTTCGCCCAGACACCTCCAACCCCGGTCCCCACCGCAACGCCATAAGGGGATAGGGTGACTCACGCTTTTCGCACCACAGGGAGGCAATATGCACACCCAGATCAACCAGACCGTCCTGGAATTGGTGCAGGGCGACATCACAGAACTGGACACCGACGCCATCGTCAACGCCGCCAACGAGCGGCTGGCCCACGGCGGTGGCGTGGCGGGGATCATCTCCCGCAAGGGCGGCCCGGCCATCCAGCGGGAGAGCAACGAGTGGGTGCGCCAGCACGGCCCGGTGCGCACCGGATCGGCCGCCATCACCTCCGGCGGCAAACTCAGGGCCCGCCACGTCATCCACGCCGTCGGCCCCGTCTACGACGGTACACCGCGCTCGGCGGAACTGCTGGCCTCGGCGGTGCGCGCCGCGCTCCATACGGCGGACGAGCACGGGCTGCGTTCTATCGCCCTGCCGGCCATCAGCACCGGCATCTTCGGCTACCCGATAGAGGAGGCCGCGCAGGTGATGTTGCGGGCGGCTAGCGCGTACCTGCGAGGGAAGACGGGGTTGGAGCGGGTCGTCTTCTGCCTCTACGGCCAGCATGCGTTCGAAGTCTTCGCCAGAGAACTGACAACCCAGGCCGGCTGAGGGGGCCACACCGTCCGCGTGTTACGTTTCACGCATCACGCATCACGTCTGTGCGTCGCGCAGGCCAGCGGCGCGCAGGGTCTCGACCACCCAGGCAGCATCCTGCTCATCCAGCTCGGGCGGAGAGGGAGGGCCAGAGTAATCCAACAACCGCTCGTAGCCCACCAGGTCAAAACAGGCACTGACGGCTGCCTGCAAATCCAGGGGCACGTCGGGGTCTGGATGCAGGAGGGGTACCGACACAGCGGGCAAGGGCTCACGCAGCGAAATCGGCCATATCTGCGTGAGGGGACGGCGTGACACCCGGCTGAGGTAGACATAGTAGGGCGCGGGCGGCGGCTCGCCCAGCAATTGGATGCGCCTGCCCCGGCGCAACAGGTCGAACTCTAGCAGGTGTGTTCGCGTTTGCAGCAGTTCCATGCGCCGTTCGGCGTACTCGCGCGCACCTTCGCCCCGCTTGTTGACCGGCGACAGAATCTCAATGAGGGTGACCAACCTCCGTTGCGCTACGTCGCGGATCTCCACGCCGAGCAGCGGCACCTCTTCGGAGACGGGGCTGGGCAGTTCCACGACTGGTTCAGCCACGACAACTGCTGCGCCACCGGGCACAGCAGCCGGTTGCATCCCAGCAGGCGCTACCACGTGAACGTCGGGATAAAAAACGCGCTCTGCCGGGAAGTCGAAAATGCCCAGGAGGGGACGGTCGAGCACGTACCGCTTCGCCAGCAAGGCCACGTATTTGGGTGCCAATACCGACATTAACTGCGTACTGATCTGGTTGGCCAGGCGATCGTGAAACTCCTGCCACATCTCGCCTTCGAGATAGGGGTCCATGCCGGGGAAAGGGGATGGCATCGGGTTCTCCTTTATTCCATAAGTCGCAGCCGGGCTCCAGGTAAGAGCGGCTCTCATCAGGCAAACCACGTCACTCCGAAGTCCAGTGTACCATAAAGGCAGATTTGCCGCAAGGAGTGCTCATCGGGGCAACTTATACTCCAAGAGGGTCCCCGACCCACGCTGGCGGGACGCCGGAACGCTAAACGAACTACTCTCCCGCCACGCCAAAGCCCAGCCTGGCGATCACCGGCCGGTGGTCCGACCCACCGTAATCTCCCACCGCCGTAGAGAACGCGACCAGGTCCGGCGAATGAAACACGTAGTCAATGCGCCACATCGGGAGACCGAGGCTCGGGAAGCGAGTGAACGTGAATCCCATCCCCCACCCGCTCTCCTGGTGCGCGTCGCGCAGGCGGCGCGTCAGAGGCCTGTACAGGCTCTGCTGATCGGTCAGGTTAAAATCGCCGATGAGGACCAGCGGGCCGTCCACGCTCTCCAGACGGGCCAACAGGTCGCGCATGTCGGCGTCGCGCCCCTGATGGGCAAACCCGGTGGGGACGCCCAACGGCAAGCCGAAGGGGTGAAAACCCCGCAGCGGCGGCGAACGCGGATGGACGCTGAGGACGTTCACCGGGCGACCGTCAATATCCAACACGAACTGCTGCGCCCCAAGCCCCTCGCCATAACCCAGCCGGAAAGCCTCATATTGCAGGATTGGATAACGGCTGAAAAAGCCGCACCAGTGTCCCACTCTGTGGTAAGGATAACGCCCGGCCAACCGGCTTTCGAGTGCCTGGGCCATAGGCGGCTCCAATTCATGCAGACCGACGAAATCCGGATCTTGCGCCTTGATCGCGGCTGCGACCCCACCGGCGTCTGAATTCCGATACAGGACGTTGTAGGTCATCACAGTGAACGTCGGGCCAACGACGCGAATCGGCCGCCGGGGGAGGTAGAGACGGCCGTATGTGAGCAGAAAGAGGGCGGTGGGCACGGTGACGAGGCCCAACAGGATACCGCAGGCGGGGGAGGAGTCACCGCTGCGCCAGCGGAAGCAGCGGAGCAAGGTTGCGGGCAGCAACACGACCAGAGGGGCGAACA
>JADHWW010000035.1 GCA_016783285.1 Anaerolineae bacterium | reverse complement strand
AAACAGAAAAAGGCGGGGGCTTGTAGGCCCCCGCTTTTTTGTTGCACCTCACCAACGCAACAACTATGAGCAACATCCCGGAGGTGATTATGTCTGTGCGCGATGACTTTCTCTTTCGCGGCAACCTGTCCGCGCTCGATCCGGCCGTGGCCCAACTGATTGACCTGGAGAAGGAACGACAGGCCCGCAAGTTGATCATGATCCCCTCGGAGAGCAGTTCGCCGTGGGCGGTGCGGGAGGCGCTGGGCTCGGCGCTGATGAATATCTACGCCGAGGGATACCCCAACCCAGAGACCCGCTGGCTGGCCGAGGATGAGATTCTGGACTATGAGCACCACCTGGCCTACTACCGCCGCTACGGTGACCGGCGCTACTACCGGGGCGTGGAGTACGCCGACGTGATCGAATCGCTGGCCCGCCGTCGTTGCGCCGAGGCATTCGCTACCAACGACATCCCCGCCGACCAGATCTACGTCAACGTCCAGCCTCTCTCCGGCGCGCCGGCCAACACCGCCGTCCAGCAGGCGCTGCTCAAGCCGGGCGACACCATCATGGGGTTAGCGCTGCCCCACGGCGGCCACCTCACACACGGCAGCCCGGTCAACTTGTCGGGCAAACTGTACAACGTCGTCTCCTACCACGTCAACGAGCAGACAGAGTTGCTGGACTATGACGAGATCGAGGAACTGGCGTTGGAGTACCGGCCCAAAATGATCATTGCCGGGTACACATCCTACCCGCGCCTGCCCAACTGGGCCAAGTTCCGCCAGATCGCCGACAGGGTGGGGGCCTACCTCCTGGCCGACGTCGCTCACGTGGCCGGTATGGTCATCGCCGGCGCGTTCCCCACCCCACTGGGATACGCCGATATCGTCACCTTTACCACCCACAAGACACTCTGCGGCCCGCGCGGGGCCTGCATCCTCACCACCGCCCCCGGCCTGGCGCAGAAGATTGACCACGCTGTCTTCCCCGGCCTCCAGGGCGGCCCCCACGTCAACAAGTTCGCCGCGATGGCCGTCGCCTTTCGCCTGGCCCAAACCGAGCAGTTCCACCATCTCCAGCACCAGATCGTGACCAACGCCACCGCGCTCGCCCGCGCGCTCACCGCGCACGATCTGCGCGTCCCCTGCGGCGGCACCGAGACCCACCTGCTGCTCCTCGACTGCAAGACGATCCAGGGGCGGGATGGCACGCCACTGATGGGCGGCGTCACGGCGGCGATCCTCGACATGGTGGGCATCGTCGTCAACAAAAACACCATCCCCGGCGACAAAACAGCCGCCTACCCCAGCGGCATCCGCCTGGGCACCCCCTGGGTCACCCAACGCGGGATGCGGGAACCGGAGATGGAGCAGATCGCCGCCGTCATCGCCCGCGCGATGAAAGCCACCGAGCCGTTCACCTACACCAGCGTACGCAGGCGAGCCTACCGGGGCAAGATAGACTTTGACGTGTTGGAGGAACTGCGCGTCAAAGTGGCCGAACTGGCTGAACGGGCCGGGATTGACTTTGAACTCCCTCACAGCGGCTACCCTCATCACTGCCTGATGCCTGAACTGCGCCAGCAGGAGACAGGATACAGACTGATCGAGGTCGAGGGGAACACGGCCGCCGCCTTTGTCGAACAAATCACGCCGGTAGATATCGCTGACCTCAAGCAAGGAGATTGGCAGGCGGTAACACTGCTGGAGCGGGACGGGCAGGTGATGAGTCCTGGCCTGGTCCAGCGGCCCGGCTTTGGCCACAACCGCTACCGGCTGATCGTGTCGGCTGACCGGGCGCGGCGGGTTCTGGCCTGGCTGCGCGATCTCTCCGACGGCTACGTGCGCTTCGACGACACCGACCTGTGGGCCAAACTGCCGGGGCCAGTCGTTGTGCGCGACCTGGGGCCTCAGACTTCGGAAGTCTCGGAAGACTTCCGAAGTCTTGAACAGAAAAAGTTCACGCCGCCGCTCTCACACAAACCTTACTTCATCGGCCTCTCCGCCCCCGGCTATGCCGACCCGGCCGGGGAGCCGCTCCCGCCCTTTGAGTGGCAGGAGACGGAGCGGCCCCCGCGTCGCACGCCTCTTTTTGACTGGCACGTCCAGCACGGGGCGAAAATGGCCTCCTTCGCCGGGTGGGAGATGCCACTGTGGTACACCTCCATCAGCGATGAGCACCGGGCAGTGCGCGGCGCGGCCGGCCTTTTTGACGTCTCCCACATGGGGCTCCTGGAGGCGAGCGGCCCCCACGCCGCCTACTTTCTCAACCTGGTGACCACCAACGACGTGAACAGCCTCCGGCCCGGCGAGTCGTTGTACTCGTACCTCCTGTCCCCCGACGGCCGGGTCATAGATGACCTGATGATCTATATGCTCAGCCCGGCCCGCTACCTGGTGGTGGTCAATGCCGCCAACATGGAAAAGAATTGGGCCTGGCTGCAGGCGGTGAACGAGCGAGCGGTGCGCATAGACGACCTGCGGCCCTGGGTGCGAGAAAGTTTCCAGGCCAAACTGCGAGACCTGCACGATCCTCACGAGAGTTACGCCTGGCTGGCCGATCTGGCCCTCCAGGGCCCCCGCTCCCGCGACATCCTGCTGGCCCTGCTCGATACCGCCCCACCCTCCAGCGCCGCCGCCGAGATACAGGGGCGACTACTGGCGCTGAAGCGAACTAAAGTGATGGAAGCTCTCATCCCATCCAGCCGGGCCCCCGGCGGCGTCTTTGACCTGATCATCGCCCGCACCGGCTACACCGGCGAGCGGATGGGGTTCGAGATTCTGATCCATCCCGACATGATGGGCACGTTATGGGAGCAATTGATGGAGGTTGGCGCCCCATTCGGGCTGCGACCCATCGGATTGGGAGCCCGTAACAGTTTGCGCATCGAGGCTGGGCTGCCGCTTTACGGCCATGAACTGGCGGGGCCGCTGCACCTGCGCCCCGACGACGCGGGCTTTGCCGGCTACGTCAAACTGCACAAGCCCTTCTTCATCGGGCGGCGGGCCTACATCGCGCACGCCCAGCAACGCAAGATGACCATAGTGCGCTTCCGCATCGAGGAGAAAGGTGTGCGCGTTCCCAAACAGGAAGATGTGATCACCGAGAGCCACGGGCGGGTCATCGGTCAAGTGACCTCGTGCGCGATGGACACGCGGGGCTACCTGGTGGGCCTGGCCCACGTTGACCAGCGCCACGCCAAAAAGGGAACGGAGATCAACATCTTTCCGCACCCCACGCGCGAGGGTTGGGAGAAACCTTACGAGGAACTGGAGGTGGGCAACCGGCTGGTGATGAGCAACGAGGCCACGGTGGTGAGCCGGTTTATGCGACGCGGACGATAGTGCCTCAGTAAACACTCACGGGAATAGCCACACGGCGGTTGAAACCGCGTGTAACGCTTGCAAAATCGCCCTGCGCCGATTCTCCTAGTCGCCGCAGGGCGACTTGGCAGATGTTGCCGCGAATTCATTCGCCAGGCGCGCAAAAAGAGCCCATCCCGTACCTGGGATGGGCTCTCACCAACTGGGCTATCCCACTACTCGTAGCGCAGCACCAACTCCTTGGCCGCTCGCACCTCGTCCAGCCTCCGCACTGGCGTATTGTGGGGCGCCTCGTGGAGTAGATCGGGGTCTGTGCGAGCCTCTTCGACGATGCGCACCAGCGCCTCGGCGAACTCGTCCAACGTCTCCTTGCTCTCCGTCTCCGTCGGCTCGATCATCAGTGCCTCGGGGACGATCAAGGGAAAATAGACCGTGGGCGGGTGGAAGCCGAAATCCATCAGCCGCTTGGCCACGTCCATCGTATGCACGCCGGCGGCCTGCACATCCTTTGGTGGCCCAGCCAGGACGAACTCGTGCATGCAGGTACGGTCGTAGGGCAGCGGGTAGGTATCCTTGACCTGGCTCATCACATAGTTGGCGTTGAGCACGGCATACTCGGCCACCCGGCGCAGCCCCTCCGCTCCCAGCATACGAATGTAGGTGTAGGCCTTTACCAACACCCCGAACTGGCCGTAGAACGCCTTCACCCGGCCAATGGACTTGGGCGGGCTGGCGAATGTGTAGAACTCGGCTTCGTCGTCCGACTGTTCGGCATCCACTGCCACAATGGGGGTGGGTAAAAAGTCGGCCAGGGAAGGAGCCGCGCCGACCGGCCCGGAGCCGGGGCCGCCGCCACCGTGAGGGGTGCTAAAGGTCTTGTGCAGGTTGTAGTGGAGGACGTCAAAGCCCAGGTCGCCGGGACGGGCGATGCCCAGGAGAGCATTCATATTCGCCCCGTCGCCGTACATCAGCCCCCCGTGCTCGTGCACCAGGCCCGTGATCTGCTCCACGTGTTCGTCAAAAAGCCCCAGCGTATTGGGATTGGTCAGCATCATGCCCACCAGCCGGTCGCTGTGCTCCTGGCAGGCCGCTTCCAACGCCGCCAGGTCCACGTTGCCCCGCTCGTCGGAGGGAATCTCCACCACCCGCAGGCCGCTCATCGTCGTGGTGGCCGGGTTGGTGCCGTGGGCCGAGTCCGGGACCAATATCACGTCTCGCTCTACGTCCCCCCGGTCCAGATGATAGGCGCGCATCATCAGCACGCCGGTCAACTCGCCGTGGGCCCCCGCCGCCGGCTGCAAACTGACCGCCGCGAACCCGCCGATCTCTTTGAGGAACTCTTGCAGGTGGTACATCAAAAAAAGCGCCCCTTGCACCGTCTCCTCGTCCTGGTAGGGGTGGAGGCAAACAAAGCCCGGCAGACGGGCCACCTCCTCGTTGATTCTTGGGTTGTACTTCATGCTACACGAGCCTAAGGGATAAAAGCCGACGTCCACCCCGTAATTCACCTGGGAGAGGTGGGTATAGTGGCGGATCAGGTCTGGCTCGCTGACCTCGGGTAGCGGCAGACCGTCGCGCACCAATCCCTCCGGCAGGTCGCTCAACGGCACGTCCGGCTCCGGCAGCACAGTGGCGCACCGGCCAGGGTGGGAAATTTCAAAGATCAGAGGCTCGGTCACGATGCTACCTCCTCTAGCGCCTCCACCAGCGTGTCAATATCCTCACGGGGATTCATCTCCGTCACGCACAGAAGCACGTGGTTTTTCAGGTGAGGGTAATCTTGCCCCAGGTCGTAGCCGCCGATGATGCCCCACTCGTCCAGCAGATAGTCGTTGATCTCCTTGACCGGCTGCGGGCAGCGGACCACGAACTCGTTGAAGAAAGGCTTGTCGTCAAGGGCAGAGAATCCGTTGATTTCCACAATCCGTTGTTGGGCGTAGTGGGCCTTGTGATAGTTTAACTCCGCCACCTGGCGCAGCCCGCACCTTCCCAGCGTCGCCATGTAGACCGCCGCCGCCAGCGCCACGAGGCCCTGGTTGGTACAAATGTTAGAGGTGGCCCTCGCCCGGCGGATGTGCTGCTCGCGGGTGGAGAGCGTCAGGACGAAACCTCGGTTGCCCTCCGTGTCCACCGTCTGGCCCACGATGCGGCCCGCCATCTTGCGCACGTACTTTTGGCGGGTGGCGAAAAAGCCCAGGTACGGCCCGCCAAAGTTGAGCCCCGCGCCCATCCCCTGCCCCTCGCCCACCACGATGTCCGCCCCAAACTCTCCGGGCGGCCTCAGCAGCCCCAGCGCGATGGGGTCGGCCACGACGATCAGCAGCGCACGGACCGCGTGGGCGGCCTCGGCCAGGACGCTCAAGTCCTCGAAACGTCCCAGGAAATCAGGATACTGGACGATGACACAGGCCGTTTCCCTATCGAGAAAATCCGCTAATCCTCCCGATCCGCTGTTCTCATCCCCCACGATATTCAGCCCCATCCCCTGGGTATAAGTGCGCACCACGGCCCGGTATTCGGGATGCACCCAGGGAGAGACGACGACCTGACGCCGCTTCAGGCGGTGAACGTTGATGGCGGTGATGACCGCCTCGGCGGCGGCAGTGGCCCCATCGTAGTGGGAGGCGTTGGAGACCTCCATGCCAGTGAGCGCACAGATCATACTCTGGTACTCGAAAATGGCCTGCAGGGTGCCCTGGCTGACCTCCGGCTGGTAAGGGGTGTAGGCAGTGTAGAACTCTCCTCGGCTGATGACAGCGTCTACCACGGCGGGAACAAAGTGGTGATAGGCGCCGGCCCCCAGGAAGCAGGGAAAGTCAAGGGCGGTAAAGTTGGCTCCGGCCAGTGTCTGCAATTCCCAGCGCGCCTCCATCTCTGAGAGGGCAGACGGCAGGTCCAACTCGGGGAAGCGGGCGTGGGCCGGCACATCATCGAACAGATCCTGGACGGAGCGGACACCGATGGCAGCGAGCATGGCGTTCCGGTCCTCACCGGAATGAGGAATGTATGGCATAGCACCTCCGTGCCGGTTTTGGATTGGGAGGGGTAGTGTTCTACCCCTCTTCCTCTGCGACGAGCGCTTCGTAATCGTCGCCATCCATCAGGTCGTCGAACTCGGCGGGATCGGATGGGGCCAAGCGGATCATCCAGCCTTCGCCGTAGGGGTCCTGGTTGACCAGTTCCGGCGTGTCCTCCAGGTCTTCGTTGACGGCGATGATCTCTCCGCCCATAGGTACATAGACGTCGGAGGCGGCTTTCACCGACTCGACGACGCCGAAAGCATCCCCTTTGGCAAAGATATCACCGACTTCGGGAAGTTCGACGTATACGACGTCGGAGAGGGACTCCTGGGCATGATTGCTTATGCCGCAGACGATCTCCTCTCCGTCCCACCGGGCCCACTCGTGGGTCCTGGCGTATCGTGCTTTGGGATCTAGTTTCATCGCTGCTACTCCTTTTTTGTGTGAGGGTTATTTCTGCTCTTCCAGCAAACAGCGGCACGACTAGCCGCTCTGCCTGTGTGGTGGGCGGTACAGGACTCGAACCTGTAACCTTCTGGGTGTAAACCAGACGCTCTGACCAATTGAGCTAACCGCCCGTAGGTGCATTATAACAAAAATCCCACATCCGTCAATGTCACAACCGGGGCAGGACAATAGACTGCTGGCGCTGGTACTTGCCTTTCTTATCAGCGTAAGAGACCTCACATTCCTCGTCCGCCTCGAAGAAGAGTACCTGGGCGATGCCCTCGCCGGCATAGATCTTGGCTGGCAGGGGCGTGGTGTTGCTGATCTCCAATGTGACATATCCTCGCCACTCCGGCTCGAAGGGAGTTATGTTCACTATGATGCCGCAACGCGTATACGTGGACTTGCCCGGGCAGATGCAGAGGACACTGCGCGGGATACGAAAATACTCCACCGAGCGCCCCAGGGCGAAAGAGTTGGGAGGGATGACACAGACGTTTCCCTTAAAGTCCACCATCGCCCGGACGTCGAATTTCTTGGGGTCCACGACGGTCAAGTCCTCCAGGCCGGGGGTAAAGATCTTGAACTCGTCGGCCACGCGGATGTCGTAACCGTAGGACGAGAGGCCATAAGAAATCACGCCGTCGCGCACCTGCCCATCCACGAACGGCTCAATCATCCCCTGCTCCAACGCCATCTTACGAATCCAGCGATCCGGCTTCAACCCCACCGGCTATGCCACCTCCTGCGCTGTAGGACAAGTTGCCAACTTGTCCTACCTCACATCCGCTCTGGCGCAGTCACCCCCAGCAGTCCCAACGCCTGCGCCAGCGTCAGCCGGGCCGCTCGTGTCAGCGTCAGCCGCGCCTGGGTCCGCTCCGGCTCCTCCGGCGCGACGACGCGGCAGTCGCGGTAGAAAGCGTGAAACACGGCCGCCAGATCGTGCGCGTAAAAGGTCAGGTGGTGCGGGGCCAATTGCGTCGCCGCCAGCGCCACGATCTCTGGCAACTCTAGCATCTTGCGGATCAGCGCCAGTTCGCTCTCGTGCGTCAGCAGCGAGACGTCTCCCGGAGCCTGCGGATCCCACCCCAGGTCAGCGGCGTAGCGCAGTATGCTGGAAATGCGGGCGTGGGCGTATTGGACGTAGTACACCGGGTTCTTATCCGACTGCTCGACCGCCAGGTCCAGATCGAAATCAATCGTCGCGTCAACCGTGCGCGTGAGCAGCAGAAAGTAAATCGGGTCCGGGCCGACCTCGTCGAGCAACTCGCGCAGCGTGACGAACTCCCCAGCCCGCTTCGACATGCGCACGTCCGCGCCACCCCGCTTCAGATTGACCATCTGGTAGATGATGAGCACCACCCGCTCGGGATCCAGCCCCAACGCCTTCGTCGCCGCCTTCACCCGGGGCACATCACCGTGATGGTCGGCCCCCCAGACGTAGATCGCCTCGTCGAAGCCGCGCTCGACCAGTTTGTTCCACACGTAGGCGACGTCGGAGGCAAGATAGGTGGGCCGCTCGTCCGGCTCCGATATGACCTGGGGGGAGCGGATGAGGACCGCGTCCGCATCCAGGTCGGGAGAGGTGAACCAGACCGCGCCGTCGCGCTCGACGATATAGTCCCTGTCCCGTAGCATCTGGATGGCACGGTCGAACAAGCCGGACTCGTGCAGGCTTTTTTCGTAAAACCAGGTGTCGAACTCTATTCCCAATGCGGCCAGGTCTCGCCGTATCTCTTCGACCATGCACGCTATGCCCTCCGTTCCCAAAGCACGCACGGCCTCTCTGCGGGGCAGGTCGAGATACCGGTCGCCATACTGCCGGGCCATCTCCTGCCCCATCTCCACGACGTAGTGCCCGTGGTAGCCGTCCTCTGGAAATGGCTCATCCCGGCCCAGCGCCTGGGCATAACAGGCATAGATGCTCTCGCCGAACTTGCGCACCTGGGAGCCGGCGTCGTTGACGTAGTACTCCCGCTCGACCTCGTAGCCCGCCGCCGCCAGCACATTAGCCAGGGTATCGCCGATTACCGCGTTGCGGGTGGATGCGACAGTGATAGGGCCGGTGGGATTAGCGCTGACAAATTCGACTTGCACCCGCTGTCTCTGGCCAATGTCCACATTGCCCCAGCGCTCCCCGGCGGCCAGGATTGCCTCCACCTGCGCCGTCAGCCAGGCCGTTTCCAACGTAAAGTTGATGTACCCTGGTCCGGCCACCTCGACCTGGCCCACAAACGGGGCCAGCGGGAGGTGCTCGACCACGCGATTGGCGATCTCACGGGGAGACATCCGCGCCTCTCGCGCCAGGCGCAGGCAGACCGGCGAGGCGTAATCGCCGTAGCCGGACTGGCGCGGGCGATCCACGACGACCGGCGGCATCTCGAATTTTGGCAGTGCGCCTTCCTCCTGCGCGCCCTGCAATCCCGCGGCAATCAACGCTGCGATCTGGTCACGAACAAGTTCCGAATGTATTTGCTCATTGTTCATTGTTTCATTGTTCATTGCTTTATTGTTCATTGACCGTCGACCTTCTCCCTCAGGATCCATCCCCAGTAGTACCACACGAGCACGAGAGCAATGGTCACCCCCAGGGCCAGAGGGATGTGGAAACATATCAGTGCGAACCAGGGCTCTAGCAAAATAGGCGGTGCACGTTCGGGCGCCAGGGCGGCAGTGCCCCGCACCACCTGGCTGATCGCCGCCAGGGCGACAAAACCACTGGCCACCGCGAACCAGCGACAATAATCCGCCATCTTTGTCACGGAACGCAATCGTCTGCTCAAGTCGCCAAAGAGAGAATTCAGGTAGGCAATAGCCAGCAATCCCACGGGCGCTAACGATGTCGTGAGAAAGATCATTGCCGCTCTCCGGTCATCAATTTATGCAGGTGTAAGCCAAACAGGCACAGCGAGACACCACCACTAAACAGCAGTACATCGCCGGCAGGTTGCCCGATGAACTCCCCGCCGCACACGAGATACCAGACCACGCCGGCTACCAGCAGCAGCGCCGGCAGGATCAGGAAGCGATAACCCACACGCTGGCCCGAGGTCCTTTCAAAAAAGTACGCGATGCGCCACAGGAAAACGATCAGCATCCCAATGACAACCCACGAATAGATAGCCAATATGTATTCAATTGCCTTCATCATGACTAGCCTCCATCGTATTCTCTCAATAAATTGGGGAATACGGATGCCGAAACTCGTTTCAGTTTTGCGGAAACAAGTTCCGGTCGGCAAAGACGTCAACAAGTTGACGCATCCATACCACCGATTGGGGAGTATGGATGCCGAAACTCGTTTCGGTTTTGCGGAAACAGGTTCCGGTCGGCAAAAACACCAACGAGTTGGCGCATCCATACCACCGATTGGGAAGTATGGATGCCGAAACTTGTTTCGGTTTTGCGGAAACAGGTTCCGGTCGGCAAAGACGTCAACAAGTTGACGCATCCATACCACCGATTGGGGAGTATGGATGCCGAAACTCGTTTCGGTTTTGCGGAAACAGGTTCCGGTCGGCAAAGACGTCAACAAGTTGGCGCATCCATGTCGCCGGCGACGGTGGGGGGTTACTTCCACCACGTCCCACCTCAACGCCGCACAAACGCCTGCACAAACGAGTCGACCATCCGCCGAGGGCTGCCGCTCATAATTCCTTCCCGCCCCTCGAACGGCGCACGGACCTCGATACCCCGAGAAGTGACCTCAAACTGGCGAATGCCTTTGTCGTGATTACTACCCCGCATCTTGAGAACCAGGAGGGCCTTGCGTATGGCGCTCTCGATCTCGACGTAACGGAGAAGCACGTAGGAGTCAACCAGAAAAGCAAGCGCGTCATCCGTTCCTTCGGTCTCACCCAGTAGCGCCACGCTCTCCCGTGTCAACACGGCCGTCAGGCCCTCGCGCTTCAGCGAGTTGACGAATCCGTAGACGATGCCTCGCAGGCGCGTTGGTTCTTCACTGATACGCTCAAAGTGCGAAAGACTGTCTATCAGGATCCGTCTGACACCCATTTCCTGTACTAATCGCTCGATTCGTCCGCCGACCTGTTCCAGGTCAGTCCTGGTGACCTCTGGGCTACTCATCACCACGCGCAATTTCCCATCTCGCTCCATCTGGCGAAAGTCCCACCCGAAACTGGCCGCATCACGGTAGTACTGCTGTGGGAACTCCTCAAAGGTCAGGATCAGCCCCGGCTCTCCGCAGGCCGCTATGCCGTAATGAATGAACTGCATCCCCAGCGTCGTCTTGCCCGTGCCCGGCGCGCCTTCGACCAGATTGGCTGTCTGGGGCAAGAAACCACCACTCAGCATCTCATCCAGGCCCGGTATGCCCGTCCTCATCCGCTTCATGAGCCCCTCCCTTCTTAACAATCAGCGATCAGCAATTAACGATTGTTCATTGCTCATTGTTCATTGTTCATTGTTCATTGTTCATTGCCCATTGTTCATCATCGCGTCCCTCGGATGATGTGGTAGATGGCCTTGACTCGAAACTGCCGGTCATCGGAGGCCTTCACGAACTGCTCCAGCAACTCCCTGATTTGGCGGTCTGAGGCCAGCGAGTAGACGGTCATATCACCCAGTTGATTCTCCTCCAACACTCCCTCCTGCGACAATTCGGCCAGTTCGGTGCGAATGGTCCCGACACTGCGGCCGGCGTAGCGGGCGATGTTGTCAGCCGTGTCCGTCGTATGGGGGTTATCGTGGAAGAAACGAATCAGGTCCCACTTGACGAAGGAATTGATCTTCCTCTGCAGGAATTCAAGCAATCGAGGATCCATATCCGCCATAAGGCGACCCGCCAGGTCGAGTTCCCTTCGACTATGCGCTTCGGCCGACGGTTCCGCTGAGCGTTCACCGCGAAGCGCCTCAGCGGAGGCCTCAGGACAAGCCCTTTCCCCCATTAGTCTCCCTCCTCTATCTCCGTCTTGTTTTGCGCCGGCCTCTTTTCTTGCCAGGAGACGTGCGGGGCGAAGGGGCCATCCTCGCTCCTCGCCGCTTCTCCTGATCCAGGCGCATGTGGCAATTCTTGTACTTTAGGCCGCTGCCACACCAGCAGGGATCGTTGCGCCCCGGCAATTCGTTGGGTGCAGCGCGAACCGGTTGCCCGGAACGTGTCTTTTGCGGCATCTGGCGCCGCCGTCGAGGGGCAACCGGCCGCGGCACAAGATAGACAGACCGGGCGATCATCTGCTGAATACTGACAAGCAGGGCCTCGTACATCTCGTACGCTTCCTTGCGGTAGGCCACCAGCGGGTTTTGCTGCCCGTAAGCCCGCAGCCCAATGCCTTCGCGCAACGCCTCCAGGTCCGTAAGATGGCGCACCCACAGTCTATCTACTGCCTGCAGCATCAACCGCCGGTCTCGGTGCAGCCGGAAGACGTCCGCAAACACGGTCTCGACCTCACTCTTGACCTGCGGGGGCAGATTACGAAGCGGAGCGCCCAGAAGATCAGGGGCGGGGTTCGAGTCGAGACGGTCGAGGATACGCTTGTAAACGAGCCGCCGCAGTGGGTCGGCGCCGTCAGCCAGGCCCTCGAGAGTCACGCCTTCCTTTTGCATCCGGTCGAACAATTGCCCGGCCAGCCTCTGGTTCAACCCGTCGTAGGCCGACTCTGCCAGTTCGTACAATTTCGTTTCGATCTCATCGGGCGCCAGTTCGGCCCATCCAATAAAGCCCACATTCGACGTTAGCGGCAAGAACAGGCGCAACTCGTTGTACAGTCCGAGAGCGTCCCAGTCTTCCCGGTCGGGCCCGGGCATGTGAACCGCCACCAGCCGGCTGATCTCCTCCTGCACCATCCGCAGCACCTGGTCGCGCAGGTCGGGCTGGCTGAGCACCTCGCGCCGCTGGGCGTAGATGACCTCACGCTGCTTGTTGACCACGTCGTCGTACTCCAACACGTGCTTGCGGATGTCAAAGTTGTACCCCTCCACCCGCTTCTGGGCCGACTCAATCGTCTTGTCGAGCCAAGCGTGCTGGAGCGGCATATCCTCCATGCCAAACCGACCCATCATTCCCTGCACCCGCTCACCGCCGAAGCGGCACATCAACTCATCCCCCAACGAGATGTAGAAGCGAGAGGAGCCGGCGTCCCCCTGGCGTGCACAACGCCCGCGCAACTGGTTATCAATGCGGCGGGCCTCGTGCCGCTCGGTTCCAATCACGTGCAGACCGCCCAGGTCACGCACACGCTGCCCATCCAGTTCGCATTGCTCCCTGATGTGCGCGATCTCGGCGATCAGTTTCTCGTCGAGTTCGGGGTACTGCTGGATCAACGTCAACGCTTGTTCCTGCCTACCCTGGAGCACTGCGCGGACCAGCGCCGACATAGCCGTATAGTAGCGGCTAAACAGACCGTCGGCAACGTAGGTCGTCTTGCTACCTGGGGCCTCGTATTTGGCCCGGACACGCTGAATCTCGCCGATGATACGCCGAGAGAGAGCCTCCGGCAGCCGGGTACCATCCAACGCGGCCACCCAATCCTCACGCAGGGCTGACCTGGCTATTCCCACGACCGGGCCGTGATACTTTTTCTCGATCACTTTTTCTTCGATCAACTGATCGGCGATAAACTTGTCCAGACGCTGTTGCGATTGAGATATCTCATAAGACTCGTATTCGACCTGTAACCTCTGGGCCAGTTCCACAGAGTCCGATGGGAACCCCGGCACACCCTCCACGATCTTTAGCGCCTCTTTCTCTTGGCCGTTGACTATGGCGTTGGCAAATCTCTCCGCTACTTTCTTGAAACGCTGCTCCAACAACTTTGCCGCCAGGCCATCTGGATTGCCTCCCAGCACAATGTCCACGCCCCGGCCGGCCATGTTAGTGGCAATGGTCACCGCGCCAGGACGGCCGGCCTGGGCCACGATCACCGCCTCCTGCTCGTGACGCTTGCCGTTGAGCACCCGGTGGGGAATGTCTCGCTGTTTAAGCAATCGCGACAGATGCTCTGAAGTTTCGATAGCGATGGTGCCCACCAGCACCGGCCGGCTGGCCTCGTGCAGCGCTCCGATCCCGTCCACCACAGCGTGGAACTTGGTCTGCTCGGTCATGTAGATCACGTCCGGCAAGTCGAGCCGCTTAAAGTATCGCCGCCTGTTCCTTCGACTATGCTCAGGACAAGCCCTTCGACTATGCGCTTCGGCCGACGCCTCAGCGGAGGCCTCAGGACAAGCCCTTCGACTATGCTCAAGACAAGCCCCATCGGATGGCTCGTAGGTGGTCACCGTCACACCCCCCCCAGCCCCCCCTGTGAGGGGGGGAGAGTCCAGCACCCCGGCGAAGGCGACCTCCTCGATCTCGTCTGTGTGCCGCTGGTGGATAGTCAGGTCACCATAAGTGGCACGATACTCGACGTTAGTGGGAAGCACCACCACGTCCAGGTCATAGATCTTGCGGAACTCTTCGGCCTCGGAAGCAGCGGTTCCCGTCATCCCCGCCAGTTTCTCGTACATGCGGAAATAGTTCTGGAAAGTGATAGTGGCGTAGGTCAGGCTTTCGCGCTGCACGGCCACACCCTCTTTGGCCTCAATCGCCTGGTGCAACCCCTCGGAATAACGCCGCCCGTGCAGCAGACGGCCGGTGAACTCGTCTACGATGAGTACCTGGCCGTCCTTGACAATGTAGGCCTTGTCGCGCTTGTAGATGACGTGAGCGCGCAGCGCATTGTCGAGGTAGGGCAGCATGTGAGTGTGCTTGGGATCGTAGAGGCCCGCCCCCGTCCCGACCTCCGGGAGCACCCGCTCGACGCGCTTCACTCCCTGTTCTGTCAGCGTGACGATCTGCGTCCTTTCCTCCACCACGTAGTCGCCATCCGGCTCTTCCAGTTCAACACTCTCGGGACTACTGGCTTGCAACCGGCGCACGATGCCGGCGAAGCGGAGGTAAAGTTCCGAAGATTCCTCGGCCGGCCCAGAGATGATGAGCGGCGTGCGCGCCTCGTCAATCAGGACGTTGTCCACCTCGTCGACGATGGCGTAATAGGGTTCCTGCTGCACGCACTGGCTCAGGTCGTGTACCATGTTGTCGCGCAGGTAGTCGAAGCCAAATTCATTGTTGGTGCCGTAGGTAACGTCCGCCTGGTACGCTTCCTGTCGTCGAACCGGACGCCAGTGGACCAATCGCTCGTCTTCCAGATTGCCGGCAGGATCAACATAACCAGAATCATAGACGCCAGAGAACTGAGGGATCACCAATCCCACGCTGATCCCCAGGGCCTCGAAAACCGGGCCCATCCAGCCACCGTCGCGCCGGGCCAGATAATCGTTCACCGTGATCAGGTGGACACCCTTCCCCTCCAGCGCGTTGAGATAGAGCGGCAGCGTGGCGACGAGGGTTTTCCCCTCGCCGGTCTTCATCTCGGTGATCTTGCCCTGGTGAAGAAGAATACCGCCGATCAATTGCACGTCATAGTGGCGCAGGCCGATGGCGCGCTTGGCCGCCTCACGCACAGCCGTGAAAGCCTCGGCCAGAACGTCGTCGAGTGTCTCGCCGTGCGCCAGACGCTGGCGGAACTCGCCGGTCTTGGCCTGTAGTTGAGCGTCGCTCAGCTCCTCGAACTCTGGCTCAAGCACTGTGTTGATGTGCTCGACCACCTTTTGCAGCCGGGCGATCTCGCGCTGATTGGAGTCGCCGACGATTTTTTTGAACAGCCCTCGCAGTGTCAATCCATTCAATCCTTTCTCAATGTTATTTGCCCATTATACCCGCAGGCCGTGTAAATGCAAGCAGGAACAATGACCAATGACCAATGACCAATGACCAATGACCAATGACCAATGCTAACGGCTGACCGCTGTTTTTGACACGCCTGCTGAAACGTGCTAGAATGTACACAAATGATACACGATTGGTACATGCCAGGGAGTGAAGAAATGGTAACCAGGAAGATACTGCCAGTGCGCGATGTGCGCCAAAATATATCCCGCCTGCTGGACGAGGCCGCCGACGGCAAGACAGTGATGATCACCCGCCACGGGCGACCGGCTGGCTACTTCATCGGCTGCCAAGTCCTGGACCGGCTACTGGATCATCTGGAGGACCTGGAGGACCTCTACTGGATGTATCGGGGCCTGGCGGAGTACAGGGCCGGAGAGGGACGTCCTTTCGAGGAATTCGTCGCTGAACTGGAGAGCCGTGAGCAATAGGTACCACGTGGAGAATACAGGGCGGCGCGTGGAGCGAGAGATCGAGCGTCTGCCCCGCCCCGACCGAGTGATTGCTGCCATCCAGTCTCTGGCAAAGACGCCCCGTCCCTACGGCATCAAACAACTGGGACCCGACGTCTACCGCCTGCGCGTGGGCAACTACCGCGTGATCTACCAGGTGCTGGATGACGAGTGTCTCGTCCTCATTGGCCGGGTCTGCCGCCGCTCGGAACGCACCTACCGCAAATGGCGGCAGTTGTTCGAGGAACCTGCAGAGTATGACACCGATTTCAACTCGCACCCCAATTGCCTACCACACCCGGCAGATTAACCCCTTGAGATACGCCCCCTCCGGAAATGTCAGCGCCACGGGATGATCGCTCCCCTGCGCCAGGTGGCCAATGATCTGCGCGTCCCGCTTTGCGTCCACCGCAGCGCCAAAGACGATCTTGTGAAACAAGTCGGCGGAAACCGCGCCAGAGCAAGAGCAAGTGAACAGCACCCCACCCGGCCGGAGCAACTGGAAGGCCAGCAGATTGACGTCTTTGTAGGCCCGCGCCGCTCGCTCCACCTCCCGCTCGCTGCGGGCGAACTTGGGCGGGTCGAGCACGACGACGTCAAACTTGACTCCCTGGGCGCGATAGCCGCGCAAGACACTAAAGACGTCACCCTCCACGTACTCAACCTTGGCAGACTGGAAAGTCTGCCCCACGAGCGCAAACTGGCGCCGCGCCAGGGCCAGCGCCGGAGCGGAACTCTCGACCAGTGTGACTGTCTTCGCCCCACTCGCCGCCGCATAGACACCGAACCCTCCACTGTAGGCGAAAGCATCGAGTACCTCTGCGCCAGCGCAAAAATCCGGCAGTCGCGCCCGGTTCTCCCGCTGATCCAGGTAAAAGCCGGTCTTGTGGCCTCGCCGCACGTCCACCAGAAAGCGATGGCCGTTTTCCAGCACCTCTACCAACTCTGGCGGCTTCTCCCCCCACAGCGGCCCCGTGCGCTGCCCCAGCCCCTCTTTTGCCCGCACCTTCACGTCGGAGCGCTCGTACACACCCCGCACGCCGCCCACCAAACCAACCAACAAACCAACCAACTCATCCCTCCGCCGCTCCACGCCCAACGTGAGGAACTGCACCACCAGCCACTCCCCGTACCGGTCCACGATCAGCCCCGGCAGGTAGTCCGACTCGGCGTGCACGAGCCGGTAGGCAGTGATGGCAGGGTCGCCGGCGAGCGCCTGGCGGGCAGCGATGGCTCGCTTCAGCCGCCGCCGCCAGAACTCTCGATCAATGACTTCATCCTGCCGCCAGGTCAGCAGCCGCACCACGATCTGGGAGCGCCGGTTGAGGTAACCCCGCGCCAGCCAGTTGCGGCCCGCGTCGCGCACCTCGACGACGTCGCCATCTGCCACCTCCCCCTCAATGCGCTCAATCGCGCCGGAAAAGATCCAGGGATGGCGCTGCTGCACCGGCCTGGTGCGCTTGCGCTTGAGAATCACCATCCCGCTCGAATCCTTATTGGTCATTGGTCATTGGTCATTCAATCACCCCAACTGCCTTGCCCGCCCGCTCGAACACATCCAGCGCATAAGCGATGTCCTCCTCCGAGTGATCCGCCGTCACGTTGGCCCGCAGGCGCGCCAGCCCGACCGGCACGGCGGGGGAGACCACCGGCAGCACAAAGATGTTCTCCTCCTGGCACAACTTTGTCATCTGGAAGGCCCGCTCGTCCTCACCGCAGATGATGGGCACGATGGGCGTCTCGCTGTTGAGCGTGTTAAAGCCCCGCCCCTTGAGCCCGCCCAAAAAGAGTTCAATGTTGCGGCGGAGTTTCTTCACGCGCCACGGCTCCTCCTCAATCACCTCGAACGACGCCTTGGCAGCAGCAACCTGGGCCGGGGGCAGCGAGGCCGAGAAGACAAACGCTCGCGCCACGTGCTTCAGATAGTTGATTATATCCTGCTTCCCCGCCACGTACCCGCCGACGCTGGGGATGGGCTTTGAAAGCGTGCCCATGTACAGGTCAATGGCGTTTTCGAGCCCAAAGTGTTCCTCGATGCCGTGGCCGGTCTCGCCCAGCACGCCCACGCTGTGGGCCTCGTCCACCATCAGCAATGTGTCGTACTCGCGGCACAGCCGGCTGACCTCCGGCAGATTGATGACGTCGCCGTCCATGCTAAAGACAGCATCCACGACGACCAGTTTGCCACCGTCGGGATCGGCCTGCTGCAAGCGCCGCTCCAGGTCAGCCATGTCGTTGTGGCGGAAGCGGGCGAACTTGGCGCGACTGAGCAAGCAGCCATCCACGATACTGGCATGGTTGAACTTGTCGCAGATGACGACGTCATTGCGGCTCATCACGAGCGCTGATATCGTCGCCAGGTTAGTGACGTAGCCACTGGAGTAGACGATAGCCGCCTCAGCCTTCTTGAAGCGGGCGATGGTCTGCTCCAGTTCATCGTGCAACGGCAGCGTGCCGGCCAGGATGCGGACGCCGTGGGTGCCCGTCCCGTAGCGGGCCAGCGCCGCTTGCGCCGCTGCGTTGATCTTGGGATGGCCTAGCAGGCCCAGGTAGCCGTAGCCGGCGAACAGGAGCATACGCCGCCCGTTGACCGTGACCCAGGCTCCGTCCAGTTCAGAAATGGGCTGCATGTAGAAATACAGTCCCTCCTCCTCAAGTCCGGCAACCCGCCGGTTCATTTCCTCAACGCGACGTTGGATTGGGTTCATGATTACTACACCTCCGTAGAAAGTTTATGCTGGATATTGGATACTCGAGGATGTTTTCATCCAGAATGTTCACGCGGGCACTGGCTCCAGAACGTACTCATGCACTGGCTCCAGAACATACTCGTGCATGTGCTCAAGAAATGATTGACTGGCCAGA
>JADHWW010000136.1 GCA_016783285.1 Anaerolineae bacterium | reverse complement strand
TGGGCCGTAGGCACGGATTCCATTCCGCGCAGTAACTCGCGCTGCGGAAAGCGCGGCTACATTGTTCAGAATCAAGCCGCAAATAATTCATCTATCCATCACAGACCAGGCAACCACCCCTCAAAATGAGAATTGCTGTCGTGTCTTGCCATTCTCGCGGTAGGTTCTCAGGAGATCATCAAGTTCGGCAATCGCCAACTCGGGCCAATTGGAGCGATAGTAGAGTTCCATCAACGTCAGGCGAGCCCGTTCGTCGTCGGGAGCGAGTTTGCGAATCTGCTCGTAGACGCCGATGGCGCGTTTCCAGTCCACGCGCTGCATGTCAATATCGCCCATCTTATGCAGGATGCGAACTGACCATCGATGTTCCGGGCCACCCCTCGGCGCCAGCCGTAATGCCTCCTGGTACACCTCACGTGCCTGCTCCATCTGCGCCAGATGGTAGTAACTATCGGCCAGGATCAAGTAGTGCTCCAGCGCCTCATCAATTTCCCCGTGGCTGATGAGCAGGTCAACTAATTTAGCCCGCACCACGGTGTCCATCGGCGCTAGCTTCAGGGCACGATGATACATCGCCATCGCCTGGCGAACGTTGCCACGCACCCGGTAGGTGTCCGCGATAGCGACGGACTTAGCCGCCGCATCGTCCGCCTTCCCCATCGCCAGCAACACATGGGCGATCTGCCGATGGGTAGGCAAGTAGGTGGAGGCATGCTCTAGAGCATAGTAGCATTCCTCCAACGCAGCGTAGTACATACCGCGCTTGACGTATTCCTGCGATAATGCTACTGATTCTAGGATGTGCTCTGAGCCTGGAGTGGCCAGCATTTCGGCCAGACTCAAGATAGGCCCTTCTTGGGCCAGTGCATCCAGCCGCTGGCGTACTTGAACTACCTTATCCTCCCAACTCTTCTCGCTGAGAAACTCGACCAGCGAGTTGGTGAACTCCAACGCCTGCTCCCGCTGGCCCTTGGCGATGTAACTGCTGACCAGGCTCTCGTAGAGCTGGATCAGATCGTCGGCTTGCTCACGCCGGACAGTGGCCAAGTCCACCATCTTCAGCACCTCGACGAAGTGCTCCAATGCCTCGTCAATGCGGCCCCGGGCGCGGTAGCACTCGCCTAACGCGAAATGGCTGCCCAGTGCGTATTCCGGGTAAGAGGCAGCCTGCTCTAATTGGGCTATGGCAGCATCGAAACGCATTCTCTCCTGGTAGAGCAGGCCGAGGTTGAAGTACACAGAAGTCCGGCCAACACCCGCCTCGATCACCTGTTCATAGGCAGCAATCGCCTCCTCAATCTTCCCTCTGGTCTGAAAATCAATCGCCCGACCGACCAGCGCATCAATCTCCACCTTGCTGAGTTGAGGAGCCACAGCGGGCAGTTCCGCTACCACCTCCTCTTCAAAGACGCTCTCGGCGAGGTCAGAAAGTGCCTTCTGACGGGTGATCTCAATGGGGCTGCCCCGCTCTTTGACGGATTCGACATCCGGCGCGACCGGGAACTCCAGCGTGATAGAGGCAGTCGGCCCCTCTATGGCCGTGAGCAGCCCAAGTCCCTCCCTGGAAACCTCAGCCCCCGGTTCGACAGCAATCTGTTCGGCATAGCGCAGACCACCGAGGGCAGCCAGCACTTCAGAATTGTGCGGAGCCAACCTGAGGGCATGGTGACAGATTTGGACCGCATGGTCATTTTGTCCCTGAGCCTGATAAATATGCGCCAGGGTCAGACATTCCCTGACTGCCTCACGCACCTGACCGTGGCGCTGATAATACTGGAGCAACTCCGCGTGGGCTGGCAGGCAATCGGGATAGGCACGAGCGGCATCTTGCCAGCGTACCAGCGCCAGGTGAGTGGCCTGCTGCTGACTCAGGTAGCGCTCGGCAGCGGCCATGTATGCTTCGGCGGCTGCCTTCCCCTGGCCCAACTGCTCCCGCGTCTTGCCTATACGCTCCAGAAGTACCGGGTCATCCGGCGCAAGCGCAATGGCTCGCTGGTAGGCTTTCAGGGCGGCCTCCAACTGACCTGCACCAGAGTAGGCCGACCCCAGGCCGATGAGTGCACTGACATCGTCAGGGAATTCCGCCAGCGCGCGCCGATAGACCACAATAGCCTGGTCCCAGTTCCCGTCCCATGCCGCATTGGTCCCGGCCCGCATCGCCTTTTCGAAGACTTTGCGGTTTCCTGCCACGGTACTATCCCTCCAGTTACTTCATCAACTCCACTAATAACTGCTAATTACAAGTATACCACAAGCGACGTGGGAATGAAAGCGAGAGAGGTGGGAAATCAACGACGGGCCAAGCAACAACGGGCAGCGAGAGCAGCAGGACTCGATCAGAGATTTTCTCCCTACCAACAGGCAATCAGGGGAAGCAACTCAGAAACCCATCGCTTGGCGGGCAGCGCGCCACAGGTTGGTGCGAACTTGCTTCTGGTCCCGGCCAAACTGAGATAGAAGCGTCTTCATCTGCACACGCCTGGAGGTCAGGCCCTGGGAACACAAAGGAGGTGCCGGAAAGCCCGCCGCCTCCCCATAGCGGACTAGTTCCTTCTCTGGGATGTAGATCAGGGGGCGTATGACGGTCACAGCGCCGTCGAAGAACTCGACACGGGGGGCCATAGTTTCCAACCGGCCATTGAACATCAAATTCAGGAGCACTGTGACAGCCGCATCGTCGGCGTTGTGGCCGAAGGCCAGTTTGTCGCAGCCCAGCCCAACCGCAGCGGTGAAGAGGGCCTTGCGCCGGTTCCACGAGCAGCGAAAGCAATCAAGTGGCAGTGGCTCCTCTGGCGGCAGTTCGAGTGAAGCAAAGTGATACTCAACGCCGAGTCCCCGAAACCAGGGTGCCAGTTGTGGCTGCAGGTCGGGAAAGCCAGCCAAGGTGCCAACCACATGGAGGGCCAGCAACTCGTACCGGTACGGCACCTTACGTTGGTAGCGGAGCAGCAGTTCGAGCAGAGCACGGCTGTCCTTCCCGCCAGAGACAGCCACCGCCACCCTGTCGCCCTCGGCCAGCAGGTCGAACTCCTTGCAGGCCCGGGCGACGGGCTTCAGGAGAAAAGAGGCGATGCGGTCGGGGTCGCTCATCACAGCCCCAGATGTGAACGAGGCACCTTTGTCATTTGTCATTTGTCATTGATTTCCCGCCCCTCATACTGCTGTCTGTAATATTCCCGGTAGTGCTCGCCGCTCTTGATGGGTCGCCACCACCACTCGTTCTCGACGTACCAGCGCACTGTCTTCTCGATGGCCTCCTCACAGGTGTGGGCCGGTTCCCAGCCCAGCCCGCAAATCTTGATCACGTCGAGCGCGTAGCGGCGGTCGTGTCCAGGCCGGTCGCGCACCGGCTGGATGAGGCTTTCTGGTTTACCAAGCAGATTGAGGATCAAGTGGGTCATATCGATGTTGCGCATCTCAGTGCCGGTGCCAACGTTGTAGATGCCGCCGATCTCTCCTCTGTGCAGCACCAGGTCAATCGCCTCGCAGTGGTCCAGCACGTACTGGTAATCGCGCACTTGCGCCCCGTCTCCGTAGAGAGGCAGTGGCTGATCGTCAATCGCGTTGGTGACAAAGAGCGGCACAACCTTCTCTGGATATTGATAGGGGCCGATGTTGTTCGCGCCCCGGGTAATGGTGACCGGCAGACCATACGTGACATGATAGGCATTGACCATCATATCGGCGCTGGCCTTACTGGCGGCATAGGGGCTGCGCGGAGCGATTGGATCCGTCTCTTTCGAAGCACCCTCCGGCACATGACCATATACCTCGTCCGTAGAGACCTGGTGATACCGTTCCAGTCCAAACTCACGGGTCGCTTCCAGCAGCACGTAGGTGCCGTAGACATCGGTTTTGATGAAGGCATCGGGGTCCATAATGGACCTATCCACGTGACTCTCGGCAGCGAAGTTGATGATAGTATCCACATCGTAGGTATGAACCGTCTCTCGCACCATGACAGCGTCGCAGATGTCCCCCCGCACAAAACCGTAACGATCGGCGAACCGTTCGGCCACGTCTCTGAGATTATCTAGATTTCCGGCATAGGTCAATTTGTCGTAGACGACGATGTGGCAGTCGGGGTATTTCTCCAGCATATAGCGGGCGAAGTTAGAGCCGATGAAGCCAGCACCACCGGTGACCATCAGATTATGCACAGCAGGCCTCCCTTGTTTGGAAATTTTGGACTTGGGGTTTAGGGGGTTGGAATTCGCCCCGGCTATTCTACCACAACCCACAAGCGGGGCAACCTTGACTTACGCAGCGAAAATGTTATCATTATCCCTACCTGCGAAAGGCAATCTACCAGATGTACCTCGAACCACGACGGAGAAAAAAGCGCCGTTCGTCTCCATGGCGCGTGCTGATTCTGCTGTTGCTGATCGGCGCCGGTATCTACGTCTACACACTGATCAAACAGCAGTCAATTGAGAGTCCATTTGTCCCAACCCCCACACCCACGCGCTCGGCGCTTTCCTACGCTGTCGAAGCGGAGGAATTATACTTACAGGGCAAACTGGCAGAGGCTATCACTGCTTACGAGCAGGCCATCGCGCTCAACCCCAACGACGTGTTGCTGTACATCCCCCTGGCACGGCTGCTGGCGCTGGAGGGGCGACCTGTCGAGGCGGTGCATCGCGCTCAACGAGCAGTCGAGATGGCACCGGAGAACGCGCGCGCGTGGGCCGTCCTGGGAATGGCCTACGACTGGAACCGTGACGTGGAAAAGGCGATTGACGCCTGCAAGCGTGCTATCGAACTCGATCCTACCTATGCTGAGGGGTATGCCTACCTGGCCGAGGCCTACGCCGACGCCGTGCGTTGGGCAGACGCAACTGAGGCTGCTCAGACCGCTCTGCAACTGGATGACCGTAGCGTGGATGCACACCGCAACTATGGCTATGTGCTGGAGATGCAGGGGAACTATTGGGGAGCGTTGGAGGCTTATGAACGAGTGCTGGAGATTCACCCCAACCTGGCCTACATCCACATCGCTGCCGGGCGGGACTATCGGGTGCTGGGCGATTTCGACACAGCGATACGCAGTTTTCAGCAGGCCACTGAGGTTGATCCAGACAACGCAGAGGCTTACGAGCAACTAGGGTGGACTTATTTCAACCTGGGAGACCACGAACAAGCCGAGATCTACCTCAAGCAGGCAATTGAAGCAGACCCCCAGTTTGGGCGGGCCTTCGGGCACCTGGCGATCAACTACTGGGCGCGCCGCAACTACGAGGATGCCATCCCCAATTTCGAGCGGGCTATCAAGTTGGAGTCCACCGAGGCGCGACAGGAGGCCGAGGCGTTTTATGTCACCATCGAGGACCGAATTGGTGACGCCACCGGGCCATCGCCGGACGTGGTGATGCGCGGAGACTTCGTCCCTACGTCAGCAGACAGCCGAGACACACTGCAGGCTGCGCTGACACCGAAGGAGGATGACGAGACGTGGGCCAGCGCCCGTGGCACGGTGATGTTCGACACGCAGACAGGGGAATACACGGTAGGGTTGGAGCAGTTGTCCAGGCTGGGATATGATCAGGTGTACGTGGGTTGGTTTGAGAGAGTCAACATCCTCTCCGGCGATCCGTTGAGCACCGGACCACTCCGGCTGAAAGCCGATGGAAGCATAGAGGTAGAGCTTGAAGCCACGTTGGTCGAGGGACCCCCGATTGAGTATTTCTACACCCTGGGACTAGCCTATTTCTACATGGCAGAGTGCGAGAAGTCGTACCCCCTCTTTGACGCAGCACTTCAGATTGACCCCGAGGAACCGAACGCACTGGAAGGTATCTGGCTGTGCCAGGAAGCAGAGGCAGGGGAGTGAGGCACGCCCACGTGCCGAACGGAACCACACCTGGGGGTGCCGATTCCTCGAATCTGTATCTACATCCACTGAGAATAGTTGACCAGAATCTTATTCTCTGGTATACTCTCCCCGAGCCGGAGTGGCGGAACAGGCAGACGCGCGCGACTCAAAATCGTGTGGGCTTAGCCCATGTGGGTTCGATTCCCACCTCCGGCACCTGGTCCAACTGGAGTTGGGCTGAAGGCCTATCGCGGCGTCCACGGGCGGGGTACGTGCCTAAGAGCGCCGCGTCTTTTTGGTGAGGGAGCCCTGGAGGCAAGCCCAGTGAACAAACGCGCGCGGCAATGGGTCATACGGGTCGCCGTAGGCGCGGCGGCGGGGCTGGCGCTGGGACTTGCCATCGGCTGGTGGCTTTGGCCAGTGCAGTATACGAACACCTCGCCCGCCGCGCTACGCCAGGACTACCGCGATGACTATGTCGTGATGGTCGCCACAGACTTCGAGGTCGAGCAGAATCTAGAACAGGCCCGCAAACGACTGAAATTGCTTGACCCGGAGGAGCCTGCCGCCCCCGTCGTAGAACTGGCGGAGCGACTCGTCGAAGTGGGCGGCGACGCCGAGGACATCGTCCGCCTGACCCACCTGGCCTGGGCGCTTGGAGCCACCCCCCCGGCGTTGGCACCGTATCTGGAAGGCCCGCCGTGAGCAACCTATCCGCGCGTCGGGCGGCCTCCATTATCGGGTTGGTTGTCGGACTGGCATTTGGCCTGGTGTACACCTGGGTCATCGCTCCCGCAGAACTCATCAACACTTACCCGGCGTTACTGCGCACCGACTACCGCTGGGATTGGGTGCGCCTGGTCGCGCTCTCCTATGTGGCCGGCGGTGACCTGGAGCGAGCACATGCGCGTCTGGACGGGCTCAAGCAGGAGGATGTGACCGGCGCGATACAGGCGCTGATCGAGGAGTATGCCGCCGCCGGGCACCCTGCAGACACCCTGCGCCGCCTGACCGCGCTGGCCGAGGCATTGGACGTACACACTCCAGCGATGCTGGTCTACCTACATACACCGACGTTATCGCCGCCAACACTTATCAGCACACCGTCACCTACACCCACCTCTACGCCGGCCAGGACACCCACGCCTTATTCACTGTCGCCCTTGAGCACCCCTACCCCTAAGCCGACTCGCACACCTCGCCCCCCTACCCCCACTCCGCTGCCTCCGCCACCCTTCCAGTTAATCCAGCAGGAGCAGATATGCGAGCCTGGGCAAACGGTACGTATCGAGGTCGTAGTGCAGGATGAGCATGGCGTGGGGCTGGCTGGTGTGGCGGTATGGCTGATGTGGCCCGGCGGAGCCGACCGGGCCGTGACTGGGCTCAAGCCTCGGGACGGGGCAGGACACGCAGATTTCCGCGCCGAACCGGGCGTGAGTTACGCGCTCGGCATCGGTGAATTGGGAATGCCACTGGTCACCGACCTGCGGATCGAATTCTGCCCCGCTGAGAAAAAAGAGGAAGAGCCGCAGTTAGGCTCCTGGCGCATCGTGCTGGAGCAGCAGTCCCTCGAGACCGAGTGAATCAAGGGGCGATAACAGGAGATAGGCAATAGCGCAAAACCCGCCCTGTCACCCTGAGCGAAGCGAAGGGTCTCCACCACCGTAATAAGGAGATTCTTCGCTACGCTCAGAATGACGGTCAACCGTCAGGGCGACTTTTGCGGCACTGCGGATATTGACATCCAGCCAGACGGCTCAATGGTCGTGGCCGAGACGTATCAGATTCGCTTCGAGGGGGAGTTTCACATAGGCTTTACCGAAATTCCCTTCGACTATGTCACCGATGTGGTGGACGTGCAGGTGCGGGAGAACGACAGGGTCTACAGCGAGGGAGGGTCCGGGCCTGGAACATTCACCGTTGACCACGAGTGGGATGCAATCTACGTGGAATGGGAGTACGAGCCTACCAACGGCGCTGAGGTCGGGGCCGACTTATCGCTCGACGGGTTGACAAGCAACCTGGGCCGATCCCTCGACCGGGCCAGCCGTTCCCTGGGTTCGCTCTTAGATGCTGCTGTTGGAGTAGCAGCAGCCGTTCCAGCAGTCGGAGCTCCAGCCGGAGCCACGGCTCCTCGCGGTCCAGCGGCGGCGGTGGCCGACGGGGGTTCAGGTAGGCACTCAGGAGCGGGCAAGCGTGACATCTCCTGCTACCAGGCGATGTAGTGCACCGTCAGATGTGCGCAGAAGAAGCGCCCCATCCTCATCCACTGATTCGGCTCTGCCGGTGAGCACTTCTTCGAAAACAGTCGCTTCCACCGGCTGGCCCAACGTCCCCAACCGGGCAGCCCATTCCCGATATGGACTTTCGCCAGTTCGCAGCGACTCATACCGCCGCTCGACCCCGTCCAGGAACGTGGCCAGCAACGCCACCCGGTCCACCGGTTGCCCTATTTCCGCCAGGACGCTGGTGGCGTCGGGAGCCAGAGTGGGCAGCACGTCCGGCGGCACGTTCACATTGATACCGATCCCGATCACCACGAACTCCAGCCGCTCCCCCGTCACTTCCGTCTCTGTCAGTATCCCCCCCAGTTTGCGCCAGATTCGTGATTCGGGATTCGGGATTCGGGATTCGATTATCAAGTCGTTGGGCCACTTCAATACGACTCGCAGCCTTGCGACTTCTTCAACTGCGTCGGCCGTCGCGAGCGCACACAACATCGTCAGCCACTGTGCCTGGGCAGGAGGCAAGTCAGGGCGGAAGAGGATCGAGCAGAGGAGGCAGGTGCCTGGAGGGGCCAACCAGCGCCGCCCCATCCGCCCCCGACCGGCCGTCTGCCTGTCAGCCACCACCACCGTGCCCTCGGATGCCCCCCGCGCCGCCAGGTCCTTCGCCACGTCATTGGTCGAGCCAGTGCTTGGCAGGACAACCAGGTTGCGTCCCAAGGCCCGCGTCGTCAACGCCGTTTTGATCCGCCCCTCGCTCAATTCGTCCACCGGTCTCCCCTTGCTACCTGTAGTCCACTCCCATTTTACCCCCACTCTCCGCGCTGTCAACTGGATTGCATCCTACACCGATTTGTTGTACAATCAGGAAGTGGTTGACCATCTCTGGACACCCTGGCGCATGGCCTATCTATGCGGCGAAGAAAAGATACCTGGGGGATGCATCTTCTGCGCCAAACCCCAGTTGGAGGACGCCGAGGCTCACCTCCTCTACCGGGGCCAACTGTGCTACGTGATCATCAATCGCTTCCCCTACAACAACGGTCACCTGATGGTCGTCCCCTACGCCCACGTCCCGTCACTGGAAGACCTGGATGCAGACACACTGTCCGAGTGGATGGCGCTGACCCAACTCAGCCTGCGGGTGTTGCGGGAGGCCTACAGCCCGCAGGGGTTTAACGTGGGGCTGAATATCGGTGGGGCAGCCGGGGCGGGGGTGGCGGAGCACGTCCACCTGCACATTGTCCCCCGCTGGGGTGGGGACACCAACTATATGACTACTCTCAGCCAGACCCGCGTCATCCCAGAGTGGTTGGACCAGATCTACGAGCGCTTGCGGCCGCTGTTTGAGCGGATGAGCGCGCAAGAAGCCACAAGTGACAAATAATGAGCAACAAGCAGCAGGTGACAAGCAACACCACAGTAGAAAAAGAGGAGAGAACATCAATGTCAAGCAGTTCCCGCGAAACCGTCATCGTGTCCGCCGTCCGTACCCCTGTCGGACGGTTCCAGGGTACACTGGTGCCCCTCTCCGCCTCTGACCTGGGGGCAGTGGCCATCCGCGCCGCCGTCGAGCGGGCTGGGGTAGACCCCGCCTCGATTGACGAGGTGCTGATGGGCAATGTGGTGCTGGCCGGGCAGGGTCAGGCCCCCGCCCGCCAGGCGGCCATCAAGTCCGGGCTCCGCCCCACCGTCGGTGCCACCACCGTCAACAAGATCTGCGGTTCCGGCCTCAAGACGGTGATGCTGGCCGCCGCAATGATTGCCGTAGGCGACGGAGATGTCTTCGTCGCCGGCGGGATGGAGAGTATGAACAACGGGCCTTACCTGCTCCACAAAGCCCGCTTCGGCTACCGGCTGGGCGACGGCAAACTGGTGGATGCCATGGTTTACGATGGGCTGTGGTGCGCCTTCGAGAACCATCACATGGGCAACTCCGCCGAGTGGATCGCTCGCGAGTACAACCTGACGCGGAAGGAACTGGACGAGTACGCCTACAACAGCCAAATGAAAGCCATCGCCGCTATTGACGCGGGCCGCTTCGAGGACGAAATCGTCCCCGTCGAGATAGTGCAGCGCAAGAAGCCACCGGTGCTCTTCGACACCGACGAGTCACCCCGGCGGGACACCAGCCTGGAGAAGTTGGCCCGCCTCAGGCCCGCCTTCCAGCCCGACGGCATTGTCACCGCTGGTAATTCCCCCGGCATCACCGACGGGGCTGCGGCCACAGTCGTGATGAGCCGGGCCAAGGCGGAGGAACTGGGTATTCAGCCGCTGGCTCGCGTCGTGGCCTACGACCAGGCGGCGGTCGAACCGCTCAAGATCTTCACCGCCCCCATTTTCGCTGTGCGGAGACTTCTTGCCAAGACTAATACCACCGTGGACGATTATGACCTGGTCGAGATGAACGAAGCGTTCGCCGCCCAATGTCTGGCCGACGGGCGGGAACTGGGGCTAGATTGGGAGAAGGTCAACGTCAACGGCGGGGCCATCGCCCTGGGCCACCCTATCGGCTGCTCTGGCGCACGCGTTCTGGTCACGCTCATCTACGCGCTGCGACAACGGGGCCTCAAGCATGGCCTGACCACCCTCTGCCTGGGCGGCGGCGAGGCGGTGGCGATGGCGATTGAGTTGGAATAGGGAAGTAGATGAGTAAGTGAGCAGATGAGTAAGTGAGTAGGAAGGGAAGTGAAATGGACATCAAAAAAATCGCTGTCGTCGGTGCGGGCACGATGGGTCACGGCATCGCCCAGGTCTGCGCCACAACCGGCTACCATGTCATCCTCATTGACATCGTGCCAGAACAACTGGAACAGGCATTGGCCTCTATCAACAAGTCGGTGGAGAAACTCCACAGCAAAGGCCGCATTGACGATGAACAGCGGGCGGCGGCGCTGACGAATATCACCACCGCCACCGAGATCGTTGCCGCTGCCGACGCCGATCTGGCCATCGAGGCAGTGGTTGAGAGCCTTGAGCTCAAGGAGCAGGTCTTTGCTGCATTGGACGAACACACCCGGCCCGAGGTCATCCTGGCCAGCAACACGTCTTCAATCTCCATCACCGAACTGGGCGCGGTCACTCGCCGGGCGGACAAGACCATCGGTATGCACTTCATGAACCCAGTGCCGCTGATGAAATTGGTCGAGATTATCCGGGGGCTGGAAACCTCCGACGAGACGAGCGCCACCGTTGCCGCCCTGACGAAGAAACTGGGCAAGACCCCCGTGGAGGCGCAGGATTATCCCGGCTTCATCTCCAACCGCATCCTCTGTCCGATGATCAACGAGGCGGTCTACGCCCTGATGGAAGGGGTGGGCGCCGCCAAGGCGATTGACACGGTGATGAAATTGGGAATGAACCACCCGATGGGACCGCTGGAGTTGGCCGATCTGATTGGGCTGGATATCGTGCTCAACGTGATGGAGGTGCTCCACGCCGGCCTGGGAGACGACAAGTACCGAGCCTGCCCGCTCCTGAAGCGGATGGTGGCCGCAGGCCACCTGGGGCGCAAGACCGGGCGGGGGTTCTACACCTACGGTTAGTCCAGAGCGCTGGGTACGCCTACGGGAGCCAGCGGGAAGTTGATCGTGACCCTGAGCGCCGATTAGTTGAGTAGGAGGGACTGATGAACGGAAATCTATGTCCACACTGTCACACGCCAAACCGGCCAGGAGGCCGTTTCTGCATCAAATGCGGCAAGTCGCTGGCTGCTAGCGCCGTGTCCGCCAGATGCCCCCAATGCGGGAGCCCGGTGAGTCCTGGGGCACACTTTTGCCCTGCCTGCGGGTGCTCTCTGATAAGTCCACCCCCAGCCGCTGGAAAAACACCCTCGGCCGGCCTCCCGATTATCGTCGCTCGATGGCCCGGTGGCCGGACGGAGGAGCACACGCTTCCAAAGAAAGTCGTTCACGTAGGGCGCAGCCCTAGCAACGATGTCGTGCTCAACTTTCCAACAGTTTCCGCCCAACATTTGCGGCTGGACGTGACGACGAGTGGTATGCAGGTCACGGACCTGGGCAGTACCAATGGCACTCAACTGAGCGGGCGGCGAATCCCAGCCAATGTGCCTCAACCCTGGCAACCGGGTGACGTGATCCGCGTGGGAGACCTGCACGGAAACTCAGTGAGTATGACCCTCAAGGGCCGTGCTGGAGAATCTCTGCAAACGCGCCGACTTGGTATGCACGAACTGGCGCAGTTTTCCAGAGTGATCATTGGGCGCAACCCGTCCAGCCAGATGCATCTGAACCACCCAGTCGTTTCCTGGCGTCATGCGGAGATCGTACGCCAGAACGGAGGGTTCGTGATTCGTGATCTGGGGAGTTCAAACGGCACATTCGTGAATGGGCAGCGGGTGACTGGATGGGTCCCGTTAGGCTTTGGTGACGTCATACAGGTCGGGCCGTTCAAGTTGGTCTACGACGGCCAGGTACAAGGTTTAGCAGCATCAGTTAGCCGGGGACATCGTCTGGACGCGATCAAACTGGGGGTGCAGGTTGCCGGTGGGCGTATGATCCTGAACGAAGTTTCGCTCTCGGTGCAGGCTGGTGAGTTCGTGGCCCTGGTCGGAGGTAGCGGTGCTGGCAAGAGCACGCTCATGAAAGCAATGAACGGGTACAATCCGGCCACGCATGGGGAGATGCTGATAGACGGGAAGGATCTGTATCCAAATCTGGATGCCTACCGAACGCTGATGGGATACGTACCACAGGATGACATCATCCACAAGGAGTTGCCAGTGCGCCTGGCGCTGTGGTACGCGGCCAAATTGCGTCTGCCGGACGCCAGCGCCAGTGAAATCGAAGGACGGATTCAGGATGTGTTGAGTACGGTCGAGATGACTCAGCATGCCGATAAACCGGTGCGGGTACTCAGTGGGGGGCAGCGTAAACGGGTCAGTATCGCGGTCGAGTTGCTGGCCCAGCCGGATCTCCTCTTCCTGGACGAACCGACTTCTGGTCTCGACCCGGGGTTGGAAAAAAAGATGATGTATGACCTGAATCGGCTGGCCGATCAAGGGCGGACAGTGGTGCTGGTGACGCACGCAACGGCCAATATCGAGCAATGCAGTCACGTCTCCTTCTTAGTCCAGGGAAATCTGGCCTATTACGGACCGCCTCGCGAGGCTATTTCCTTTTTCCAGGCGCGCGACTTTGCCGACATCTACTTGAAGCTGTCCCAGCAGGTGAACCCGGCCGAGGGCAAACCGCCACCACCTGAATTACAACCCTATTACCAGGCTGTCCAGGCGCAATTGCTGTCCGCTCGAGATCGTAAAAAGGGCAACGGCAAGACATCCGGGATATCAGCGGGGCTACTATGGGCCCAGCACTACCGCCAATCGCCGCTGTACCGAAAGTACGTAACCAGCCGCCAGTCCCGCGTCACGCCGGTGGGGCAGCCCGCGTGGAGCGCACCAGGTAAGAAGCCAAAACGTGTCCGCGACTCGGCCCTGCGCCAGGTTGTTATCCTGGCCCGCCGCCAATTTGACCTGATCCGGCATGACAAGCGTACCTTATTCATCCTGCTGCTTATGATGCCGGTCATCGCGTCACTATTCATGATGGTCAGCGGCAAGGAGGACTTGACGGGCAAACAACTGTCACCAGCACAGATCGAGGCAGAACTCAGGGCGGAACTGGCCGGTGCAGAGGTGGACGAAAAGGTAAACTACATGCCCGAGCCTACTGCCTCTCAGCTCCTCACGATGCTCGGATTGGCTATCACCCAGGCAGGCACATTTGGCGCGGCCTACGAAATTGTGAAAGAGCAGGCGATCTTCAAGCGAGAACGGGCGATCAACTTGCGGGTTGGAGCCTACGTCCTGTCCAAAGTGTCGATTCTGGGCTGTTTTGCCGTCGTTCAAGTGGCGAGCGTCCTGCTCATCATCGGCTTGAAAGTGGATCTTGGCGTGGATCCAATACTTGATTTTTTCCCGACAGGCGCTTTGGAGCTGTTTGTGACATTGCTGTTTGCCGTCCTGGCCAGTATCATGTTGGGTCTCTTTATCTCAGCCATAGTTCCCAGCCCAGACGTCGTTCTCTACGTGATTCTGGTACAGTTGTTTGTCCAGATCATCCTGTCGGGAACGATGTTCCCGTTGCCCGACAACCCGGCATCGAAACTCGTGGTTTCCTACTGGACGATGGATGCCATGGGTTCAACGGTAGGTCTACAAGAACTAAACGAAGAGAGTATGGGCTGCTCAGTGGTGGAGATTCCACTTCTTGATGGTTCAGGAACAGAGATTGACATTGTCTGTGACTCGGCCGCGCGGGATGAGGAGGACCTGGGGCTAGACTACGAGCACTCGTCAGAACAGCTGCTGTCAAGCTGGGGGGCTTTACTGGCACAGACGATTGCATGGGGCGGGCTGACGACATTTGTGCAAGCACGTAAGAAAACCGAGTAGTAGAGACTTCCGGCTGTGATCCTGTCCTCGTGGATACCAATTTCCATCATCTGGCTCATCTTGGCGCTGGCCCATCTGGTGGGGCCGCTGGCGCTGTTCCGCCACCGGCCCGGTGAAAAGCGCGCGAAACGTCTCACCGTGCTCTACGGTGGCCTCGCGGCCGTGTGGGGAATGGGCGGTGCGCTGACTGCGTTCGCGGAACCGGCCCCAGCGATTGCAGAGTCCGCCGGCCTCGTCATCAGCGGGCTGGCTCCAGCCATCGCCGGCCTGCTGGCAACGCTTGAGCATGCCTTCACCGGGCAAGGTAGCGGCTGGTTGTGGAGTATAGTAGGCTCAGTATGGGCCGTATTGGTATTCGCCGTCGACCAATACTCACGGAAATCCGGGAACGTCACCTGGGCCAGCAGCGCTGTGTCCGCCTTCGGATGGGGCAGCATTGGGGCCGCCATGCTGGTGATCTGGGTACAACAGTACACACGAGCGCAGTGGGCCTTCCGTCGCAACCGGTCCCTGTATTGGATGGGGGCAGCCGCATTGGTCATGGGAGGACAGGCGCTGGTGCTGTTTGCCACACAGCCCGTGGGACCAGTTGGCCTGCTACTACACCTGGGCGGGCTGATCGCCATCACGGTCGGGATCACCCGACAGCAGCATTTGCCCCACGTGCGGGCTAGATTGCGCCAAGGGCTTGCTTTCGCCGTGCTTGCGGCATTGATGGCTGCATTGTTCTTGTCAGGCCTGCTGGCGCTTTCCCCTTCGCTCCGCACTCAGCCGCTACAGCGTGTCGCCGTCGGGCTGGCGACCCTCGTCGCGGTGACTCTGGGCATTGTGTACAGGCCGTTCCACGACTTTGCCGTACGGCTGGCGGACCGCCTGGTGCCACGCACAGGGTACGACCTGGCTGAGGTATTGCGCGAGTACAGCCTGGCCATCGGCAATATCATTGACCTGGAACAACTGGCGGCCGTCGCCGTGGGGACGGTGAGCAAGGTGTTGGACGTGCAACGGGGAGCGCTGATCCTGGTAACGGAGACGGGCCACGAGATTCGGCTGTGGCCATTGAAAGGAATAGGGGACATTCCCCAGGAAGAGGCCAGTTTCGACATCCACGGCCCCGTTATCGAGCACCTGGAGGGAAAACAGCGGTCACTTTTCCAGCACCACCTGGAGCACGCCCCCGCCTTCCACAACCTGGCCCCCGAGGAGGAGGAGTGGTTTCGGGAGATGGGTATGGAGGTCTACGTGCCCATTCTGGCCCAGTCCATCTTCCTCGGGATACTGGCGGTGGGGCCACCACACAGCGGCGAGCCCTTCGGGCAGCGGGAGTGGTCGTTCCTGACCACGCTGGCAAATCAGACTGCCGTCGCTCTTCAGAACGCCCGCATGTTCGACGACATGCGTGAACTCAACTTCGATATCATCAAACTAAACGAGGACCTGCGCAGGGCAAAGGAGCGGCTGGAGCGGTTGGATCGGGCCAAGACGGATTTCCTGACTATCGCCTCGCACGAGTTGCGGACGCCGCTGACGCAAGTCAAGGGCTACGCCGACGTGATGGCGGAATTGAGCGCCGCACGGGTCATCACTATGGAGCAAATTGACACGATCACGCATAGCATCGGCCGGGCGACAGACCGTCTGGAGACCATCGTCAGCGCCATGTTCGACATGTCCCAGATAGAAGTGGACGCGCTTGATCTGTTCTTCGCGCCGACGACGCTAAAGGCAGTGATGCGGATGGCGTTGGAACCGTGGATGAAACCGATTCAATTGCGCCGGCTACACCTGACCGTGGAAGGAGTAGAGGACATCCCACCCATCACAGCCGACTTACAGCGGCTATGCCAGGTCTTCGGCAACCTGGTCTCCAATGCCATCAAGTACACGCCCGATGGCGGGTCAATCGTCGTTCGGGCGCGGCAGATTGACGACGCGCGCTTTGAGGTGGTCGTGGCCGACACCGGCCTGGGGATCGACCCTACCGATCAGGAACTCGTGTTTGACAAGTTCTTCCGTGTGGACAGCCCGGATCACCATTCGTCGGGCGAATTCAAATTCAAGGGAGCCGGTCCAGGCCTGGGGCTCTCTATCGCTCGTGGAGTGGTCGAGGCCCACGGTGGGCGTATATGGGTCGTGAGTGAGAGGTACGACGAGAAACGCTGTCCGGGAAGCGCGTTCCACGTGGTGCTGCCACTGAAGGCCTGTCCTCCTACCGCCGAGACCCTCGCCACTGAGCCTCCTGCTACTGAGCCTCGTGTCACTGAGAAAGTTATGCCCTTCGTCGCCTGATAAAAGCAGGCCAGGGATTGGAAATTCCCGGCCAAGCATCAGGGGAAGTCTTTCATCCCCGCCAGCGCGAGCACCGCTGGCGACCAGTCCACGTGGTAGCGCAGCGCCGCCTCGAAGTCAACCCGCGCCCCGTCCGCATCTCCTTGCGCCAGCCGTGCCATCCCGCGCCAGTAGTATGATTCCTCCAGATTACTCGCCGTCGCCAGCGTCGCGCCCGCCAGCGCGGTGACGTCATCGTAGCGACCCGCGGCGTAGTAACTCTCATAAGGACCGAACTGATACCATAGCATACGATAGTGCAGCCCCAACTGCCGCGCCTGGTCATAAGCAGTCACCGCCTCGGCATGTCGTCCCAACGAGGTCAGACTGGAACCGGCGCTGAACCACGAGAAGGTCACCCAGTCCGCGCACTCGGCGTAAGCCACGCAGGCCCCGGGCGGGGTCACAGCCTCGACGCGCGCCACCTCCAGCGCCCGCTCGTACATCGCCGCATCGTTCAGATCAGGGCCGAGGACGGCCGCCAGCGGTTCCCACCGCTCCAGCGCGTAGACCACCAGGTAGACCCGGTTGAAGACGCGCCATAGTTCGTCCAGTTCCCGGTAGCCGATAGTCACGTCAGGGCCATGGAGCGAGTCGTAGGTGAGGAACTCTTGAGCAGCGTCGTCGTAGCCGATGATGAGCCGGTAGTGACCAAGTTGGTCACGGGCATCACGCACGTACCAGGTCTCGACGATGACCGGAAAACCTGCGTGCACCAGCGCCTTGAGCCGGTCGCGGTCGCCGCCCACGCGCACGATCGCGCCCATGCCCAGGCCACTTACATAAGTCTCCATCTCCCACAGGCTGACGTTCTTGTCCTCCGGGTCAGGCTTGAGCACGGGAGCGACGTCGTACTGGGTCTCGTCACGCTCCCAGTAGGAGAGGGCCATCGCCAGCGTGGTCGGTCCGCAGTTGTTCCACCCCTGGTGCTCGTGACGCAGGCCGCTGAGGGTGAAACTGGGGGGCGGGGTAGGCGTGAGCGTCGGAGTGGGAAATGGCGTGGATGTAGGCGGGGTGGTTGGTTGGGTGGTTGGCTGGGCGGTTGGTTGAGTGGTTGGTTGGGTGGTAAGCGTGGGCGTGGGTGGGAGAGGGGTCGTGATAGGGGTAGGCAGAGTATCGGGGTGGGGATTGTGGCGCAGTTCCTGGAGCGGTTCCGGGAGGTAGTAGGCATAACGGCCCGGCAGCGCGCGGATTAGCGCGGGGCATGCCAACAGGCTGCCCCCCAACAGCAGCAACACCGCGATCAGGGCGAGGACATAGCGCGATTTTGCCATGCGCCCATCATACCAGACGTTGGCGCGAGGTACAAGGCGCGGCCACACGCCCCGGCTGGCCCGAAGAGGGAATCTGTGGCATACTGGGGAATGGAGAATGGAGAGTGGAGAATGGAGGATGGAGGATAGAGGGCAACGTGAGATCTGAAACCTGGAACCTGAAACACGTTCTTGTCGTCGGCATCACAAGCGTTGTGTTGGTCAGCCTCATCGTCGGGGCTGGCTTGATTCTGGGACGGCTTTTGGGCGACGCGGACCGCCTGTCAGGCTCCCCCGTGGCCCAGGAGGCCAATCCGATCCCCCAGGCTTACCTGCCTTGTGTGGTACGCAACTACTCAATGCCGGCCCCGACCTGGACACCAATTCCAACCACACCCCCTACCCTCATCTCAATACCCGCTGCCACGCCCACATCCTTGCCAACCTTCACGCCTGTCCCCCCTCCCGACATCACGCTCATCCGCGGGCCATATCTCCAATCGGTCACAACCGGCTCAATCATCGTCGTTTGGGAGACCGACCTGCCCAGCCACGGGGAGGTCGCCTACGGCGAGACGCGGGAATACGGTTCGAGCGTGGTCGATCCGGCGATGGACACACGCCACGCCGTCACCCTCACCGGCCTTGCGCCGTACATGATCTACCACTACCGCCTCGAAAGCGGCGGCGCGCCCTTGAGCGAGGATGCGACCTTCCGCACCGCCGCCGGCCCGAATCAGACCAGGTTCACCTTCGCCGCCTTCGGCGACACCCGCACGCAGCATCAATTCCACCAGGCGGTGGTGGAGCGCATCGTCGCGCAGGAGCCCGACTTCGCGCTGCACAGCGGTGACCTGGTGGCCCATGGCAACTCTGCCCCTGAGTGGGAGACTTTCTTCGAGATTGAACGGGAACTGATGGCCCGTATTCCACTCTTCCCCGCGCTGGGCAACCACGAGGGCAACGACCCGCGCTACTTCGACCTCTTCTACCTGCCCGGCAACGAGCGCTGGTATACCCAGCAATTCTCATTTTGAGGGGTGGTTGCCTGGTCTGTGATGGATAGATGAATTATTTGCGGCTTGATTCTGAACAATGTAGCCGCGCTTTCCGCAGCGCGAGTTACTGCGCGGAATGGAATCCGTGCCTACGGCCC
>JADHWW010000034.1 GCA_016783285.1 Anaerolineae bacterium | reverse complement strand
CTCCTCCCTCTTCTAGCATGAAAGAGGCGTCTGTTTGGTCCCAATATTCTGCCTCTGCTTTCCAGTCCTCAAATTCAGGGTACAATTGGTCATTGGTCATTGGTCATTGTTCATTGGTCATTGGTCATTGTTCATTGTTCATTGTTTGACGCCGGCCATCAGCAACCCCAACTGTTCCTTGGTGGCCTGGTCAGCCGGCAGAGTGTCCATGATCTGCCCCTGGTACATGACCGCGATGCGGTCCGAGAGAGCCATGATCTCGTCCAGTTCGGCCGAGACGAGCAGCACGCCGCAGCCGGCGTCGCGCATGCGCACGATCTCTTTGTGGATGTACTCGATGGAACCCACGTCCAGCCCGCGCGTCGGTTGGCTGGCGATGAGCAGTTTGATCGGGCGTGAGAGTTCGCGGGCGACGATGACCTTTTGCTGGTTGCCCCCCGACAGTTTGGATACCGGCACGTAGGGGCTGGGCGTGCGCACGTCGAACTCGCGCACCAGCCGGCGGCCGTTTTCGTCTATAGCCTCGTGGTTCAGCACGCCGCTCCCGGCAAACGGGGACAGATAGTAGGTGCACAACACCAGGTTATCGGTGACAGGAAAAGACAGCACTAGCCCGTGTCGCTGGCGGTTTTCGGGGACGTGGGCCATGCCAGTTTCGATGATTGGGCGGGGTGGTTTGCCCGTCACGTCGTGTTCCATCATCACAATATTGCCGCTGCGAGGCTGGCGCAGACCGGTGAGGGTTTCGACCAATTCTGTCTGACCGTTGCCCTGCACGCCGGCAACGCCCAGCACTTGACCAGCCCGCACGGAGAACGACACGCCACGTACAACCTCCACTCCCCGCTCGTCGAACACGTGCAGGTTCTGCACGCGCAATACTTCTTCGCCGGGGTGGGCCGGGCCTTTTTCGACTTTCAGGATCACTTCGCGCCCCACCATCATCGCTGCCAGTTGAGGCTCGCTCGTCTCCTGGGGCCTGACCGTGCCGACGACCTGTCCGTCTCGCATCACCGTGATGCGGTCGGCCACGGCCAGCACCTCTTTGAGTTTGTGCGTGATAAAGATGATGGACACGCCCCGCGAGGTCAGTTCGCGCATGATGCGGAAGAGATCGTCGGCCTCTTGCGGTGTGAGCACGGCCGTCGGCTCATCGAGAATAAGGATGTCTGCCTTGCGATACAGGGCCTTGACGATCTCGACGCGCTGCTGCACGCCGACAGGCAAGTCTTTGACGTAGGCGTCGGGGTCCACATCCAGCCCATACTGGTGCGATAACTCGCGCACCTGTACCGCCACGCCGCGCCGGTCGAGCACCAACCTATGCACTGTCTCGTCGCCCAGCATTATATTTTCGGCTACGGTGAACACGGGCACGAGCATAAAGTGCTGATGCACCATGCCGATGCCGTGCGCGATGGCGTCTTTGGAGGTGTGAATGTCAGCCTGTTTGCTATTGATGAAAATCTCGCCCGCGTCCGGCTCGTACAGGCCGTAAACGACGTTCATCAACGTGGTCTTGCCCGCACCGTTTTCGCCTAGCAGGGCGTGAATCTCACCCTTGCGCAAGTCAAAATCCACTTGATCATTGGCCAGGACACCAGGGAAATGTTTGGTGATGCCTTTCGTTCGCAGAGCCAGGCTCACTTTATTGTTCATTGATTCATTGTTCATTGCTCGTTCATTTCTCATACGGCACACCATCGGCCGCCGGCGGGGTGGTCTTGCCGATGATGCCCGTCAAGATCACCATCGTCAGCAGATAGGGCACCATGCCGACGATGTAAGATTGCTGCAAAAAGGCCCACTGGGATGGAATCTGGTCGCGAAAGAACTGCAAGTTGATCTGAAACGCCTGCGCGGCGCCGAAAACAAGCGCGGACGCCCACGCGCCGAACGGCGCCCAGTTGCCAAAGATCATGGCCGCCAGCGCGATGAACCCCCGCCCGTTGGTCATCAGCGGCTCGAACGACGGCACTGACTCTAGCGTAAAGTACGCTCCGGCCAGGCCGGCGATCAGCCCGCCGATGATCACATTGGCGTAGCGCATACGCGCCACGCTGATGCCCACCGTGTCGGCAGCGCGGGGGTGCTCCCCGACCGCCCGCGTGCGCAGCCCCCAGCGCGTATAGAACATGACAAAGTGAGTGACCAGTACCAGCACGATCGCGCTCACCGCAATCGGCTGCTGCTCAAAGATGCTCGCGATGGGCAAGTCGGCCAACCACGGGATGTGAAGGCGGGGCAGTACGCCCGGTGCGTGAGGTACATGTCCCCCAAAGATGCTTTCCGTCTCAAAGAACAACTGCCGGTTCAGAAAGCCGGTGATGCCAATGGCCAGGATGTTGATCACCGTCCCGCCAATGATCTGGTCCACCTTGTACGTCACAGACAGGACGGCGAGTAATAGTCCCAACAAGCCACCGGTGAGAACGGCTGCTACCACACCCAGGATCAGGCTGGGCATGGCGGACACGCCCAGAATCGTGTTCACGTAGATGGCAGCAAACCAGCCAAAGAAAGCGGACGCCAACATCATGCCTTCGATGCCGATGTTGACCACGCCGGCGCGCTCACAGTAGATGCCGCACAATGCTCCCAGAGTGAGCGGTGTCGCTACCGAGATGGTGGTGGCTATCATGCTCACCACGATCACGGACGGCGCGACCTTGTCTCCACCGACCATTACGACCACGCCGATGAGAATCAGAATAATCAGGGCAATAAGTCCCAGACGTTTCCACTCCACAAGTACCTCCTTAGCCGCCCCATCCTCGCGTGAGCACCGGTCGCTCTTCCTCGACACGGATGCGATAGATCCAGCGGACAATTGCATCGGCCGCGACGAAGAGCAGAATGAGCGCCTGGATGACTGATATGACATCCACCGGGATTTGAGTGAGGAACTGCATGCGAGTTGCGCCATTGCGCATCGCGCCCCAAAGCAGGGCCGCCAGTACCACGCCCAGCGGGTGCGTCTTGCCTAGCAGCGCAATTGCGATGGCATCGAACCCATAGCCGACGGAAAAGCCCAGTTCATGCCGGTAGTTGAGCGCGGTCACCTCGATGGCGCCGGCCAGTCCGGCTAGCAGGCCCGATAGCATCATTGTGACCACGATGGTGCGAGGTACGTTCACGCCGGCATAACGGGCCGCGTCGGGATTGGCCCCCACAGTGCGGATCTCGAACCCCAACGTGGTCTTTTGCAAAACCCACCAGACGATGCCGGCCACCACCAGCGCCAGAATGAAACCCCAATGGAAGCGCAGGCCCGGGAAGATAGGGGGAATCCGTGCACTTGCGGCAATCTTGGGCGTGCGCGCCACGACGTTGAGGGGGGCTGGGTCTTTCATCACCCCGTTGAGGAGAAAACTGGTCAGGTTCAGAGCGATATAGTTCATCATGATAGTGTTGATGACCTCGTGCCCACCAGTATGGGCTTTGAGCCAGCCGGGGATGGCGCCCCAGATAGCGCCGGCCAACATTCCCGCGCCGACGGCCAGCGGGACGTGAATCACTGCTGGCAACGTCACGCCCAGCGCGTCCGGCAGCGCATAGCCCACCCAGGCCGCCGCCACCGCGCCCAACGCCAATTGCCCCTCCGCGCCGATGTTGAACAAGCCACCTTTGAAAGCCAAAGCCACGGCCAGGCCAGCAAAGATGTAAGGCGTGACCCACACTGTCGTTTCGCTCAACGCCTTGGCAGATCCGAACGCGCCCTCAATCAACCCTCTGTAGGCCGCAATCGGCTCGCCTCCGGCGGACACGATGATCAGCGCACCCAGCACCATGGCCGTGAATACCGCCAACAATGGCACCAGAACGGCATTGATAGCCGGCTTCAATCTCTTTGTCTTAGGTGTGGTTCCTGGAGCGGGTTTCTCTGCCGATGTACTCATCTTGGCTCCACTTTTTTTGAAAGGTGCGACGCACCTCCTAACGGTTCCGCAGGTGCGTCGCACAATTCTTCATTCGCTATTCACTATTCGCTACTCTGGCTTGACAGGAGACACACCGGTCTCTAATGACCCAGCCTTGAAAGCCGCGTCAATTTCTTGGACCTTGGCGTCAACGTCCGCCGGAACCTTGTCTTCCAGGTCATGGTAGGGAGCCAGCCCTGCCGCGCCCAGGTAGTTGCCGCCCGCCGGAAATTTGCCCTCCTTGGCCATCTTGATCAGATCGAACGTGCCAGGGGTGAGCAGTTTCATCGCACTGGTCAGCAGCACTGACTGCGCTTCGGGCACGGTATAGTACTGATCGGTGTCCACGCCGATGGCCATCACGCCCTTCTCGGCGCAGCCCATCAGGGCGCCGTTGCCGGTCTTGCCACCCGCGCCAAAGACAACGTCCACGCCCTTGTCAATCATCGAGAGAGCGGTGGTCTTGCCCCACTCCGGGTCGGTAAAGGTCTTGTCGAAACCCACGTCGTTGTGGTAAACGACGTTCACTTCGGTGCCCGGGCGGACGTACTCGGCCCCGGCGCGGTAGCCTTCACCAAAGCGCCACACGGGCGGGACAGCATCGGTACCTAGAACGGCGCCAAGTTTGCCACTCTCGCTCATCAACGCGCCCAAGGCGCCGGCCAGGAAACCAGACTGATCTTCGGGAAAGATCAAGCCCACGACATTCGGCACTGCCTCGCCCTGGAACTGGTCTACGCCGATGAACTTGACATCGGGGTACTTGGGGCCGGCCTCCAGCGTTGCCTCGCCCAGCCCAAAACCCACGGTCACGATCACGTCGAACCCGGCATCGCCGAACTGGGCAATGTTCTTGCCATAGTCCTTCGAGTCGGTCGTCTCGATGTACTGGACGATGGCGTCCAGATCTTTCTCGGCTTGCTTCACGCCTTCCCACGTGGACTGGTTGAACGACTTGTCGTCAATCTTGCCCACGTCGGTCACCAACCCCACGCAGAAGACGTCAGGGTCGCTGCAATCGGCCTCACCTGCCGGTGCACAGGCCGCCAGCAGTGTCACAATCACCAACAGACTTACGCTTGCCAAAAGGTACTTGCGCATTTTCTCCTCCTTATTTTGAATTTGACTCGTTGTTCACCAGGGGGCACAGCCAAAGGTTCTCTATATACTTACCTCCTTTCGCCTGTACGTGAAACCGGCGTATCTTTGACAAAGTAGACGAGGTTTCGGCGCGAGCCTTCGGCGTGAGCCTCAGTCGAACGCTCAACCGAGCGGTTTCCATACCTCGCTGGGCTGGCGCGATATGGAAATCGCGGCTACGGCACGATCGCCCTGGAATATTGAAAAGATACGAACCGGCCACCTGTTCGGCGCGGTAGACATATTATAGTCGAACTGGAGACAAAGGCAAGTGGGGACTTTTGCCCGCGCACGCTTCCTGCTGTCATTGCAGTTACCGCCTCCTGATGGTATAATGTCCGTCATGCGCAAGTGGCGTCTCTGGATCGGCATTGCAATTAGCCTGGTTTGTCTCATCCTGGCCCTGGTCGGCATCGAGTGGGCCCAGGTGGGCGTGGCGCTGCGCCGGGCCGATTGGCGTTACTTTGCGCCGGCCGCCGTCTCGCTCCTGGCCTATCTCCTGGCGCGTTCGATCCGCTGGCGCATCCTGCTAGGGCCAGAGGTCAGCCTGGGCGAATCTTTCGCCGTGACCAACATCGGCTACCTGGTGAGTAACGTGTTCCTCTTCCGCCTGGGCGACCCGGCGCGGGCGGTGGCGATTGGATTGGGAGGCCGGGTCAGGATGAGCGCGGCACTCTCCACCGTCGTCGTCGAGCGCGTGCTGGACATGCTGATGGTGGTGCTGTTGCTGGCGGTCACGCTGCCCTTCGTGGGAGAGGCCGGCTGGATCAGGGAGGCCGCCATAGTGGCCGGGGTGGGGGCGCTGGCTGCGCTGGCCGTGCTCATCGCGCTCGCCCTGTGGCCTGACCAGGGACGGAGACTTTTGCGCGCGCTGCTCTCCCGTCTCCCGCGCATTGACGTCGAGCGGTGGATGCAGGTACTGGGTGGTCTCCTGGACGGACTGGCCGCGCTGCGCTCGGCCCGGCGCGTCGCTGGCCTGTTGGTCTGGTCGGTCGTGGCCTGGGCCTTTGTCGTCGGGTACTACTTGGCCATCCTATGGGCCTTTCTCGACCAACCATCGTTGGTCGAGGCAAGTTTCCTCACCTGTGCCATCGGGCTGGGCATGGCGGTGCCGGCGTCGCCCGGAGCGATGGGGGTGTTCCACGCCATCGCCAGGTACGCGCTGGTGTTGCCCTTTGGCGTGGACGCTGCTGACGCCGTCGTCATCGCCTTTGCCGCGCACACTTACCAGTACGTTCTGATGGTCCTGCTGGGACTGATCGGCCTGGCCCGGCAGAACCTCTCTCTTGGTTGGCTACGGGCCGACGTTGAAGTGATTTGAGATTTGTTGATTTGAGATTGATGGATTGTAACTACTCGGACGCTCGGCCTGGATTGTCAAGTCCAGGCCAGAGGACGCGCTAGACGTAGATTTCCAACGATTTTCAGTAGGCAGCGCAAATCTCCAAATCTTCAATCCGTAAATCTTAAATTCCCCCAAAGGAGTGAGACATTGGCTAGTTTTCTTGTCACAGGCGGAGCCGGTTTTATCGGCTGCAACTATGTTCACCGGCTGCTGAGCCGGGGTGAGCAGGTGACGGTATACGACAACCTGTCGCGCCGGGGCAGCGGGGCCAACGTGGCCTGGTTACGCGAGCAGCACGGCGCGGGCAATCTGCATCTCGTGGTGGGCGACGTGCGCGATTACGATACCCTGGCCCAGGCGGCGCGGAAAACCGGCGTCGTCGTGCACCTGGCCGGGCAGACGGCGGTGACTACCTCGGTGAAAGATCCCCGTTCCGATTTCGAGGACAACGCGCTGGGCACCTTCAACGCGCTGGAAGCGGCGCGACACGCGGGCACCAATCCCATCTTTCTCTACGCCTCCACCAACAAAGTCTATGGCGGGATGGAGGAGGTGGCGGTGATCGAGCAGGAGACCCGCTACGCCTACCGCGATTTTCCGCTGGGCATCCCAGAGACGCAGCCGCTTGATTTTTGCTCGCCCTACGGGTGCTCCAAGGGCGCAGGCGACCAATACGTGCGCGACTATGCTCGCATCTACGGCCTGCCAACGGTGGTGTTTCGCCAATCGTGCATCTATGGCCCCCGGCAGATGGGCGTCGAGGATCAGGGCTGGGTGGCCTGGTTCATCATCGCCGCCATCACCGGTCAGCCCATCACCATCTACGGCAACGGCAAGCAGGTGCGCGATGTGCTGTTCATTGACGACCTGCTCGACGCTTACGACGCCGCCATCGCCCACATTGACGTCGCAGCCGGGCAGGTGTACAACGTCGGCGGCGGCCCGGCGCACACGATGTCGGTGTGGGCCGAGTTCAGCCCGATCCTGGAGCGGTTGATCGGTCACTCCATCCCCGTCTCCAACGATGATTGGCGCCCCGGCGACCAACCTATCTACATCTCCGACATTCGCAAAGCCGGGCGCGAGTTGGGGTGGCGACCACAGGTGGGAGTCGAGGAGGGCATCCGGCGGCTGTACGAGTGGGTCGTCGCCAACCGTGAGTTATTTGAGAAATGAAAATATTGATTGTCCTAACTTACTACCGCCCTCACACCAGCGGCCTGACCATCTACGCCGAGCGGCTGGCGCGAGGGCTGGCGGCGCGGGGGCACCAGGTCACCGTGCTGACCTCGCGCTTTGACCGCTCCCGGCCCATCGAGGCGCTGGAGGATGGCGTGCGGGTCGTGCGCGCGCCGGTGCTCTTTCGCGTCAGCAAGGGAGTCATCATGCCGACGTTCGGCTGGCTGGCGACGCGATTGGTGCGGGAGCACGACGTCGTCAGCCTGCACCTGCCGCAGTTCGACGCGGCGGGTGTGGCGGCGCGGGGTCGTCTGATGGGCAAACCCACGACGTTGACCTACCATTGTGACCTGCAACTCCCACCCAGCCCGTTCAACCATCTGGTCAACCGGGTCGTGCACGGGATGAACCGGCTGGCTGGACTTCTGACCCACCGGGTGGTCGCCTATACGCAGGACTTCGCCGACCATTCCCCCTTTCTGCGCACTTTCCACCGCAAGTTGGAGGTCATTCCGCCGCCGGTGGAACTGCCGGAGGTGGGGACGGGGGCGGTGGCGGCCTTCGCCAGGATGCACAATCTGGATGGGAGCGGGCCGGTGATCGGGATGGCGGCGCGGCTGGCGGCCGAGAAGGGTGTCGAGATGCTGTTGAATGCACTACCGCGTGTGCTGGAGGTTTACCCGGAGGCGCGCGTGCTCTTCGCCGGCCAGTACCGGGACGTGTTGGGCGAGGAGGCTTACGCCCGGCGGCTGGCTCCGCTGTTCCGCCAATACGAGGAACGTTGGAAGTTCGTGGGTGTCCTCAACCCGTTGCAACTGGCGGCTTTATATCCTAATTTGAACGTCATTGTCGTCCCCAGCCTTAACTCCACCGAGACATTTGGGCTGGTGCAGGTGGAGGCGATGTTATGCGGGACGCCCTCGATTGCCAGCGACCTGCCGGGAGTGCGCCAGCCGGTGCTGCGGACGGGGATGGGAGAGGTGGTGCCAGTGGGCGATAGCGTCGCCTTGGCCGAAGCGATTATCCAGGTAGTGGGCCACAAGGCCGGCTACGTGCGACCCAGGGAAGAGATCGCGGAGCGGTGGAACACCGAGCGCACGGCGGCAGAGTACGAGGCGCTTTTCGAGCGGCTGCTGGAGGAGAAGGGGAGGCTTTCTGGGTCCACTGGGGCGACTGATCGTGGAGCAAGAAGGTGAAGGTACTTTTCTCGGCGCTCTCAATGGTGTTCGTATCAGTAAAGCAAAGGAGGGGCAGTGATGAATGGCAAAAAGAACGCGCCCTGGGTGGTCAAACCGCTCGTGCCGGAAGAGGTGTACACGGACCGGACGGAATTCCTGGATTACTTTTACGAGGCCGCGCTAAAAGCGGCCACCCGCCGCACCATGTCCACGGTGCTGCTGGGCCGGCGGCGCATGGGCAAGACCGAGATCTTTAAGCGGGTGGTCAATCGGCTCTTTTTCGAGCAAGATCCCAGAGACCCCAACGCAGTCGTGCCGGTGTACTACAGTTTTCCCGACAAGCAAGTGGACGAGCGTGGATTTGCCATCCGTTACCTGGAAAACTTGCTGCGTTATTACGTTGGGTTCTACACGTCTCAGCCCGAGTTGGTGATAGATGTCCCAGGAGGCGATGAACTCTTACAACTGGTCGAAAAAGTCAGATCGCTATATCCTTTCACCCGAACACTGGACTTGCTGCTGCGTAAGCACAAGGCCATCGTCAATGGTATCCACTCACCGTCCAAAACTGCCTTGTGGATACCACGGCAGATTTCGGACATCGACGATTCCACCATCGTAATGTTCCTGGACGAGTTCCAGAACACCCGTCTGCCCCAGTACGACTTTGACGTGGTCGGCTGGATGCAAGAGGCGGTAGAGTCGCCGACCTGCCCCCACTTTGTGACCGGCTCGGCGATGAGCATTCTGGGGCGGGAGATTATTGGGCGCGGGGCGCTGTTCGGCAGATTCGACAGTGAGGTGATCGAGCCGATGACCGGTTACTATGGGGCCGAACTGGCGCTGAAAGCAGCCCGGTATTACCACGCGCAGATGCCCCAGGTGATGGCTCCGGTCGTCGCGGAACGCTGCGGGGGCAACCCGTTCTACGTCACGGCGGTGGTGCGGCAGGCGGCCAAGCAGCAAAAGCCCATCGTAGATGAAGAGTCGCTCAATGAACTCTTGGCCGTGGACCTCAGTTCCGGCTTTATCTGGGGCGAGTTGAGCGACCAGGTGAACCGCTGGATCGAGCGGCTCAACGAGTACGGGATCACGAAATGGATCCTCTACCTGTCGGCCCTGGAGGAAGGGGACAGACTGGACGTGGAGCGCATCCAGCGGGAACTGGAAGCCCGCGAGGGGACGCGCGTGTCACTCGACACCATCCGTGACGTGTTAGTCAAACTATCGCGGGGCGACCTGCTGGAATACCTGGAACTGGGCGGCTGGTTTCGCAAGGTGAAGGACCCCATCCTGCTCGAGTTTCTGCGAGTGTGGGGGCGGATCGAGGTGGAGGGGCAAAATCAGGAACGGGTGACCGCCGAGATAGTGAGACGTTACCAAAAGTTAAAGCGCAGAGTGGCCGAATACAAGGGGTATCTGGCGGAGGTGTTCATGGCACAGGTGTTGTGGGCCGCGCAGCGCGAGGTGTTGCCGGGCCGGTTATTCAACCGTGAGAGGCAAGTTCGAATGCCACACCGCTTCATATACGTTCGACAGCGAATGCGTCTAGGCGCTGGCGCGGGACGGGAGATCGACGTGCTCGGCGACGCCGGAGGAGAGGTGTGGGTGTGCCAATCCAAATGGTGGGCCGAGGATCAAGCGGGAGTTAAAGTGCTGGAGGATCTGGTGAGGCAGGGGGAGATAGTGCAGGAGGATATGGACCCGCTCACGCTACGACTATGGCTGTTCGCCAACAGCGGCCTGACGCCGGAGGCGAAAGAGTACGCCGCCGGGCGCGGCATCCTGTGGTCGGCGCGGCCCGAGTTCGACGAGTTGCTGGCGCACGTGGGATTGCGGCAGTTGCCCCGGCTGTGAGACGGGTGAGAATGTCATGCTGCCTGAATGTGCTTATCGTTACTTTTGGGACATTGACCCGGCCAAGTTGGACGTCAGCGAGTACCCGCGTTACGTCATTGAGCGGCTGCTGGAGTACGGCGACCTCCCCTCGGTGCGCTGGATGGAGCGCCGCTTCTCGCGCGAGGAAATCGTGGAGGTGCTGAAGACGAGCCGTGCTCTTTCTCGCAAGAGCGCGAATTTTTGGTTGAATGTACTCAGCGTGCCACGTGAGGAAGTGAGATGTATGTCGAAGGAATTTCAGCAAAAGTACAGGCAAGTCTGGAATTGGTAGGCCAAACCCCTCTGGCGGCCCAGTTCTATCTGGCTGGTGGCACAGCGATTGCCCTGCATCTGGGGCATCGGCGTTCCTACGATCTGGATTTCTTTTCGCCTGCGCCATTCGACAAGGGTGCTCCCCGGCGCTTTCTGGGTCCACTGGGGCGACTGATCGTGGAGCAAGAAGGTGAAGGCACTTTTCTCGGTGCCCTCAACGACGTTCGTATCAGTTTTTCCATTTATCCTTACCGTCTCCTGACCCCACCGGCGCTATTTGGCGCAGTGCGGATAGCGGCCCTTGAGGATTTAGCGGTGATGAAGTTGGATGCCATCGCCAGCAGGGGCAAGAAGCGGGACTTTATTGATCTGTACTTTTTATGTCAGGATTTTCTCACCTTGCGAGAGATGCTTCCACTTGTAGGGCGCAAGTACGAAGGAGTGGAGTACAACTTTACTCATCTCCTGAAGAGTCTGATATACTTTGAGGACGCCGAGGCCGACCCGATGCCGGAAATGCTCAAGCCGGTCTCCTGGCCCGACGTGCGGCGTTTCTTTGAGCGCGAGGCTCAAGCGTTGATTCGGCGACTATGAGTGCCGTGGACGACCTACTCTGGCGACACCTGCGCGACCTGCCCGCCTTCCGTGCCCTTCTACGGGCGGTGGAGGCCCGCTTCTACGCCGACTTGCCGCTGCCCCGCCCCGTGCTCGACCTGGGCTGCGGCGATGGCCACTTTGCCTCGGTCGCCTTTGACGAGCCGCTGGAGGCTGGCTTCGACCCCTGGTGGGGGCCGCTGACCGAGGCGCGTGGGCGGGGGGCCTATCGCCTACTGGCGCAGGCCGAGGGGTCGCGGATGCCCTATCCCGACAACTACTTTGCCGCCGTCGTGAGCAACTCGGTGCTGGAGCACATCCCCCAGGTGCAGCCGGTGCTGGCGGAGGTGGCGCGGGTGCTGCAGCCCAATGGCATTTTCTATTTCTGCGTACCCGGTCCCAATTTCTTGCCCTTTCTCTCCATTGGACGGGCACTGGACCGGTTGTGGCCTCTCCATTCTCCATTCTCCATTCTCCATTCTCCTGACATTCTCCATTCTCCTGGCGAAGCCTACCGCCGCTTCTTTAACCGCATCTCCCGCCACTACCACTGCGACGGGGCCGAGGTGTGGGAGCGGCGATTGGAGGCGACAGGACTACAGTTGGTTCGCTGGTGGCCCTACTTTTCTCGCCGGGCGCTGACCGCGCTAGAGTGGGGGCACTACCTGGGGCTGCCCACGCTGGTGTGCAAAAAACTGACCGGGCGCTGGATACTGTCCCCCACGCGGGCCAACCTGTGGCTCACGGAACATTTGCTGCGCCCACTCTACAAAGAACCGCTGCCGCAAGAAGGCGCCTGCCTGTTCCTCGTGGCGCGCAAGCCAGAGTGAGATTTGTTGATTTGAGATTTGTTGATTTGAAATGAGTAAACGATTCCTCTCGCTGACGCTCATAGCCGTCGCGCTGGCGCTGGCCGGGCTGGGACACTATTATTTGCTCTACCAGCGTGTCTACGTCTGGGACGCCGTCGTGTTCTACGTCGTGGCGGCCTTTCTTCTGGTCTGGGCCTGGCGGCGCGCAGGTGCGACGCCCGACCGCAGTTGGGCGCTCGTGCGGGCTGCTCTGCGACGACTAGGCCTGGCGCTGCGCAACTTGTTCTCACAGGGGGCAACCCGGCCGCTGGTCGTGGTCTTGGCTATGGCGAACGGGCTGGCTGCGTTGGCCGCTCTCCTGATCCCTCCGCCGGCAGGCTTGCTGCTGGCGTTGCTACTATGGGCGGGAGGAGCGGTGCTCCTGGTGGCCCTTATCCCCCGGCCGCGCCCCAGGCCCATCCCAGAAGCCGAAAGCGTGCCTATCCCCGTGGAGGCCACCGCCTCCGTTCTCCATTCTCCGTTCTCCATTCTCCATTCTCCCCCACGGGCACTGGCGGCGGCCGGCGGGGCGACGTTCTCGCTCCTGGCCGGATACCTCGCCTTGCGTCGTCCCCCCACCGACGATTTCAGCGCCCTCCTCTGGCTGTGGCTGACCGGCGTCGTCTGGTTCCTACTGGCCTTCGCGCCGTCCTTCTCGGTCAAAGAAGCGTGGCCTCGCCTGATCCACTGGCTCCGCAACCACCGGATCGAATTGGCGGGGCTGGCGGCGCTGCTGCTCGTGGCGCTGGCCGTGCGGGCCGTTGACCTGGAGCACATCCCGGTCAACGTGGGCGGCGACGAGGGCACCTGGGGTATGGAATCGCTGGCCATGTTCGACGGGCGGTTGGCCAATCCCTTCGGCGCGCGCTGGTTTGCTTTCCCCAGTATGTCCTTCCTGGCCTGGGGGCTCTCGATGCGTCTGTTTGGGGAGACAGTGGCCGGGCTGCGGATGCTTTCGGCGCTACTAGGAGCGGCCAGCGTGCTGACGACTTTCCTTCTCGCCCGCGAATTGTGGGGGCAGCGGGTGGCCTGGCTGACGGCCATCCTGCTCGCCTTCGGCCACTACCACGTGCATTACAGCCGCCTGGCGGTCAACAACATTGCCGACGCCTTCTTCGTCACGCTGGCCCTGTGGCTGCTCGTGCGCGGCTTGTCTTCCCGGCGGCCATACCACTTTGCGCTGGCGGGCGCGGTGATGGGATTGGGCTGGTACGGGTACTTGGGGGCGCGGCTGGTCGGCGTCATCGTGGCGCTCTACCTGGCTGCGTGGTCAGTTGGTCGGGTGGTCAGCCGGTCAGGCGGTCAGTTGGTCATTGGTCATTGGTCATTGGTCATTGGTCTGGGGGCTGCTCTGGTGGTCGCCGCTCCTCTCTTGCTGCACTATGTAAAGCATCCTTATGATTTCGATGCCGGGGCCAATCGGGTGAGCATCTTTGCCTCCGGCTGGCTGGCGCGAGAGCAAGAGATCACGGGGCGCAGCGCCACCAGTTTGCTCCTGCAGCAATTCTGGAAATCAATCACCGCCTTTCACCACACCCTCGACCCCACCTTCTGGTATCGCCCCTCCATTCCACTGCTTGATGTGGTCAGCGGCGTGTTGTTTATTCTGGGGATGGTGTGGGTAGTGGTGTTTTGGCGCCGGCCTGCCAATGGTTTGTTGTTGCTCTGGTTCTGGCTGGCCCTCATCCTGGGCTGGGTGGTGACGGAGAACCCACCTAGCAGCCAGCGATTGGTCATCGTGGCCCCGGCGCTGGCGTTGCTGGTGGCACTGGGGCTCAATTGGCTGATGGAACTGGGGCAGCGCGTGCGCAGCGGCAGCCGGCGACTTTGGGACGGCGTAGGTGTTTTGCTCCTCGTCGTCGTGACTGTCCTCAACCTGCATTATTACTTTGTCACCTACACGCCCACGCGGGTCTATGGCAACCCTACCGCCGAGGTAACGACCGATCTGGCGCGTTACTTGATGCAGCAGGATGACGACTACGTGGTCTACTTCCACGGCCCGCCGTGGATCTATTGGGATTTTGGGACACTGCGTTTTATGGCCCGGGGAGTGGACGGTGTGGATGTGCCCCCGCCTGACGAGGGGGAAGCGCCCGTGCCCGACCCCACGTGGGGGATGCGCTTCGTCTTCACTCCCTTACGCCTGGAGGAACTGGACGGCGTGCAGGCGCGCTATCCGGGTGGCACGACCCAATCTTTCTACTCGACGGCTGACGGACGGCTGCTGTTCACGCTCTACGAGGTGCCCCCACGATGATTCGTAATTCGCAATCCGCAACTTGTACTGAGCCTCGTCCTGAGCCGCGTCGAAGGGCCAGTCGAAGTGCTTGTACTGAGCCTTGTCGAAGTATCCGCAATCCGCAATTGTTCATTGTTCATTGTTCATTGTTCATTGTTCTGCTCGTGGCGGGCTACTTTCGTTTCACGGGCTTGAACTGGGACGAGGGACAGTGGATCCACCCCGACGAAGGGCACATGCGGGCGACCGTCTCGGCCATCAGCATGCCGGACAGCCTCTCGCTCTACTTTGACACGCACAACTCGCCGCTCAACGTCCGCAACAACGGCAGTCAGTACAGTTACGGCACCTTGCCGCTATTCTTGACCCGCCTGACGGGTGAGTGGCTCGACCGGGCGTGCGGCGAATCCCCCGGCAGGCTGAACGCGGCCGTGGTCTCGCTGCTGATGGGGCCTGCATCTGCTGAATGTGGCCCAGGCACCTTCACCGGCTTCCGCAGCGCGCAGGTGGGGCGGGCGCTCTCGGCGCTGGCCGATCTGGGGACTGTGCTCCTCGTCTACTTGATCGGGCACCGTCTGTACGGTGAGGCCGTGGGGCTGCTGGCTGCGGGGTTAGCGGCACTGACCGTGTTCTCCATCCAGCAGGCCCACTTCTTCACCGTGGACAGTATGGCCTGCTTCTTCGTCACACTGACCGTTTACTTTTCGGTGCGTGCGGGCCAGTCGGGGAGTTGGATTGATTTCGGATTGGCGGGACTGGCGACCGGCCTGGCCACGGCCTGCAAGATTGACGCAGCCCTGGCCTCTCTCCTCGTCGCCCTGGCCGCCGCATCACGTTTCACGTTTCACGTTTCACGTTCTCGTTCATTGTTCATTGTTCATTGTTCATTGGTTCTTTGTCTTGTCCTCGCCGGCCTTTTAGCGCTGGTCGCCTTCCGTATCGCCCAGCCCTACGCTTTCGAAGGGCCGGGCTTCTTCGGCGTGCGACCCAGCCCAGAGTGGTTTGGTCGCTTGAGCCAGATTCGCGTCGAGCAGAGCGGCGAGGCGGATCTGCCGTGGGGCCAGCAGTGGACCGATCGTGCGCCTATCATTTTCCCCTGGATCAACATGGTTGTCTGGGGCATGGGGCTGCCGTTGGGCCTGGCCGCCTGGGCCGGTTGGGCGCTGGCGGGGTTCGAGTTGTGGCGTGGCAAGCGCATCCACCTGACTTTGTGGGTCTGGGTCAGCCTCGTGTTTTTTTACCAGGCCACCCGCTGGGTCAAGGCCATGCGTTATTCTCTGACCCTGTATCCCATTTTCATCATCCTGGCCGTCTACCTGCTGGTGCGGTTGTGCCGCTCATCTTCTCGTTGGGGGCGGCGAGTGGGATTCGGTGTCACAGCCGTCGTCGCCGTGGGCACAGCCTTGTGGGCCAGCGCGTTCTTCTCCATCTACCTGCGCCCCCACACACGCCTGGCGGCTTCGCGCTGGATCTATGAAAACATCCCGCCAGGCGTCACGGTGGCCAACGAGCATTGTGACTGGGGAGTGCCGTTGCGCATAGACGGGCACGATCCCTTCGCCGGGATGTACACCGGATTCGAGATGCAGCACTATCACGAGGATACGTGGGACAAGCGGGCGCAACTGTTTGACTGGCTCGACCGGGCGGACTATGTTTTTATGGCCAGTAACCGACTCTACAGTTCCATCCCCCGCCTGCGCGCCCGCTACCCGCTGACGACCGAGTACTACCGGGCGCTGTTTGCCGGCGAACTGGGCTTTAAGTTGGTCGCCGACTTTACCTCTTACCCAGCGCTGGGCCCATTTGTGTTCCCCGACCAGGAATGCCCTTTCCCACTGATGGAGGCGGAGTACACACCTCAAATCTCAAATCGTTCGACTGAGCGCTCACGACGAAGTCTCCAATCTCCAATCTCAAATTCCATCGTGGTGCATCTACCGCCGGCCGAGGAAGCGTTCAGCGTCTACGACCATCCGCGCGTGCTCATCTTCCGCAAGACGGAGGCCTACTCCCGCGCGCGCGTGGAGGAGGCACTAGGCGGGATAAACGTGGAGCGGGCGCTGCACGGCCTCAAGCCGGTGCAGGCCACCGCTGCCCCCAATGCGTTGGAATTCGACCCCGAGACCTGGGCCGATCAGCAGGCCGGCGGCACCTGGTCGGAGATGTTTCATCGGGACAGTCTGCTCAACCGCTACCCGGGACTGGCGGCGGTCGCCTGGTGGGTCGTCGTGACCGTGTTGGGCTGGCTGGCCTTCCCGCTCCTGTTCGTCGCGCTGCCCCGCCTGCGCGACCGGGGCTATGGGCTGGCGCGAGTCCTTGCGCTACTCCTCATCGCCTACCTCACCTGGCTGGCGGCCAATCTGCGAGTCTTGCCCAACACGCGCGGGACGATCCTGCGCATGGTGCTCCTCCTGGCGCTGACCGGCGGTGGGGTGGGGTGGTTCAAACGGCGGGAACTGCGCCATTTCCTGCGCGGCCAGTGGCGGCTGCTCCTGTTGACCGAGGGATTGTTCGCGCTACTATACGTCGTCTGGATCGGCGCACGGCTCCTGCACCCCGACCTGTGGCATCCGATCGTCGGCGGTGAAAAGCCGATGGATTTTGCCTACCTCAACGCGGTGATGAAATCCACCTGGTTCCCGCCCTACAATCCCTGGTTCTCCAGCGGTTACCTCAACTATTACTACTTTGGCTTTGTCATCGTCGGCACGCTGATCAAATTGATCGGCACTGTGCCGGCGATTGCCTACAACCTGGCGGTGACGCTCTTTTTTGCGCTGACCGGCGTGGGGGCCTTTTCCGTCGCCTACAACCTCTTTGGTGGACGCCGGCGTGGTGCTTGTCTGGCGGGCGTGACGGCTCTCGTTTTCACCGTCCTTCTGGGCAACCTGGGCGTGGTGCGGCTGATCCGTGGGGCGCTCATCTCGCTGGGCGGCGAGTTGCTCCCCAGTACCATCCCCGGCTTTGCCGAGATGGTGACGATGTTCAAAGGGCTGTGGGAGGTGATCGCCCACGGTGCGGCGCTCCCGCTGCGCACCGAGTCCTGGTACTGGGATCCGACCCGCATCATCCCCGCCGCGCCGGGGGAGGTGGGGCCCATCACCGAGTTCCCGGCCTTCACCTTCCTCTACGCCGACCCGCACGTCAACATGATCGCCTTACCGCTGACGCTCCTGGCGCTGGCCGTGATCGTGTACTGGGCAAGCACATCGCGCCCTCACTGGGCCAGTTTGCTCATCGGAAGCCTGGTCATCGGCGCACTCTACCCAACCCACACCTGGGATTATCCCACTTACCTGGTACTGGGCCTGGCCGCCCTGGCGCTGGGCACATTCTCCACTCTCCATTCTCCATCCTCCATTCTCCGTTCTCCATTCGTCTGGCGTGCCCTTTTGCTCATCGGTCTGTCGCTATTTCTTTACCTCCCGTACATTCAGAACTATGCGGCCGGCTACACCTCGATCAACAAATGGGAGGGTTCGCGCACCCCGGCTGTGATCTATCTCTGGATCCACGGCATCATGCTCTTTCCCCTCCTGACGTACATGCTGCTTCAAGTCCGCCGATTGATAGCGCGACCTGCACGAGAGGGTCGGCCATTGTCCATTGTTCATTGTTCATTGGTTCATTGCTCATTGGTTCATTGTTCATTGTTCATTGGTTCATTGCTCATTGCCCTGGTATTGACTTTTCTGGGCTACCAGGTGGCGCTGGTGGTGGTGCCCATCGCGGCGTTGGCGGCGCTGCTGGTCCTGGCGCCGGGATCGCCGTCGGAGCAGCGCCTCCTGTGGCTGATGGTGGGGTTGGCGATGGTACTCAGCCTGGTCGTCGAGGTGATTGTGCTCGCGGGCGACATTGGGCGTATGAACACCGTCTTTAGATTCTACCAGCAAGTATGGGTACTCTTGTGCATCGCGGCGGCGGTCAGCCTGGCCTGGGTGCGCGAGCGCGCCCGAGACTGGCGGCCGGAGCGCTGCCCTGAGCTTGTCGAAGGGCGGCGTCAACTCTGGTGGGGTGGGATGGCGGCGCTCATTCTCGGCGGCGCACTGTTCCTTCCCTTTGGCCTCCGCGCCCGCGCCATTGACCGCATGACGCCGGACGTGGGCCTGACGCTGGACGGGATGGCCTTTATGGAGCACGGTACCGTGTTCGACGGTGCTCCCGAACGCGGCGGGCAAGAAATCTCGCTGGCCGGGGACTATGCCGCCATCCGCTGGATGCAGGACAACATCCAGGGCTCGCCGGTGATCCTGGAGGGGCTGGGTTATCGAGAGTACCTGTGGTGCAATCGTGTTTCGATCCACACCGGCCTGCCGGCAGTGATAGGCTGGCGCTGGCACCAGGTGCAGCAGCGCACCGTGTTGCCGTCCACGGTGGTGGACTGGCGGCGCGACGACGTGAACGAGTGCTACAACACGACCGACGTCGCCCGGGCGCAGGAGATTCTCTCGCTCTACGGCGTGCGCTACGTCTACGTGGGCGACTATGAGCGGGCCTACTACGACGCGGCCGGCCTGGCCAAGTTCGACGATATAGCCGCCCAGGGGTATCTACGGGTGGTGTACGATGCGCAGGGGGTCAAGATTTATTTGGTGGATTGGTAGATGGGGGGCACAACAGCGGATTGAGAAAGGAACGGAAAGTCTTGAACCACTGAACCACTGAGACCACTGATGACGCTGAAAAAGAGGCGCCGTTCAGTGAGATTCAGTGCCATCAGTG
>JADHWW010000135.1 GCA_016783285.1 Anaerolineae bacterium | reverse complement strand
GCGTTGAAGGAGTTGTGAATATGCGCACTGCGACAGTTCATCGTCAGACCCGCGAGACGGACGTCCGGGTCACCCTCGATCTTGACGGCACAGGCCACTACGAGGTAGACACCGGCATCGGCTTCCTCGACCACATGCTGGCCCACGTCGCCGTTCACGGCCTGTTCGACCTGACGGTGCAGGCGAGCGGCGACCTGCATGTGGACCCCCATCACACGGTGGAAGACGTGGCCCTGGCTCTGGGCGAGGCCTTCGACCAGGCTCTGGGCAACCGGGCGGGCATCGTCCGCATCGGCGCGGCCTACGTGCCGATGGACGAGTCACTGGCCCACGTCGCGCTGGACCTCTCCGGCCGCCCCTACGGTGTGACCGAGATGGCCTGGGCCGGGCCTGCTGTCGGTGGCTTGCCGGTGACACTGATCCCGCACTTTTTCGAGTCCTTCGCCGTCACCGCTCGCGCCAACATCCACGCCCGCGTCCTCTACGGGCGAGACGATCATCACAAGGCCGAGGCGCTGTTCAAGGCATTGGCCCGCGCCCTGGACGCCGCCACCCGCCTCGACCCACGCCGTGGCGAGAAAATACCTTCGACCAAGGGCACACTATAATTTCGCCATTCGCCATTCGCAATTCGCATGATCGCACTGATTGACTACGGAGCGGGGAACGTGCGCTCGGTGCATAAGGCACTGGAGGCCGTTGGCGCCGAGGTGCGACTGGCCCGCGCCCCCGGTCTCATCCTGGCCGCTGAGAAGGTGGTGCTACCGGGCGTGGGGGCCTTTGGTGACTGCATGGCCAGGATGCGCCGCGCCGGGCTGGTGGACGCGCTGTGCCAGACAGTCGAGCAGGGCAAGCCGCTGCTGGGCATCTGCGTCGGCATGCAGGTGCTGTTCGACGAGGGCGAAGAGATGGGACATCACACCGGGCTGGGCCTCCTGCCGGGGCGCGTGATTCGCTTTCCCGATGACATCGTCACCGCAGGACTCAAAATCCCCCACACCGGCTGGAACCAGATTGAGCCGACTGAGGAAAGCCCCCTGCTTCACGGCCTGCCGCATGGCGCGTGGGCCTACTTTAACCACGCCTACTACTGCCAGGCCCGGCCAGAGCACACTCTTGCCGTCACCGACTACGGCGCAGCGTTCCCCTCGGTCGTCGGCCGGGGGCGGGTCTACGGTGTCCAGTTCCACCCGGAGAAGAGCCAGGAGGTGGGACTGCACATCTTGCGGAATTTTGTGGAGGGGTAGGATGGGAGAATGGAGGATGGAGAATGGAGAATAGAAAAGAGTGGGTAGTGTATCCAGCCGTAGACTTGCGGCGAGGGAGGGTGGTGCGGCTGGCGCAGGGGGATCCGGGGCAGGAGACAAAGTACGCCGACGATGCGTTGAGCGTGGCTCGTCGCTGGCAGGAGGCCGGCGCAGAATGGGTTCACATCGTCAACCTGGATGGAGCCTTTGGCGAACGCAGCAGACTGGAAAGTCTGCCCCACGGCAGTCGCGAGAACCTGGCCGCGTTGAAACGTATCCTGACCACCGGCCTGCGCGTCCAGTTCGGCGGCGGCCTGCGCGACTTCCAGGCACTGCGCCGGGCACTGGCCCTGGGCGTGAGCCGGGTGGTGGTCGGCACGGCGGCGGTGGAGCACCCGGCGCTGGTCGAGGAGGCGCTGCGAACCTTTGGCCCGGAGCAAATCGCCGTGGGGATTGACGCCCGCGAAGGAGAGGTGTGCACACACGGTTGGAGAGAGGCCGCTTCGATGACAGCGGTGGAACTGGCCCGGCAGTGGGCCGACAAAGGAGTGCGCTGGGTCATCTTTACCGACGTATCCCGCGACGGGATGGGCAGCGGCCTCAACGTGGAGACTACAGCACACCTGGCGCGGACAACGGGGTTGAAGGTCATCGCCTCCGGCGGAGTCGCCAGTCTGGAGGACGTGCGGCGGGCTTATGAGGCGGGGTTGAGCGGCGTCATCATCGGGCGGGCTCTGTACGAGGGGCAGGTGGCGTTAGAGGAGGCGCTGGGTATAGGCGTAGCTTGTATGCGGATACATAAGTCACACCTCGTACAAAATGCATAGGACTTTTCCAGGGGCAGTATACTCTTCACGAGAAATCCGTTTGCTCATAAACCACGTCAGGGCAAAGGTCTATTCCATTAAGCCAGAACACCGTACCGGCAATTTCATCAATGGCCACGTGGTTGAACATTTCCTCGTCCTTGAGACTGGAAAAGATTGGGCCGTTCAACCAATCCTTCAGGTCAAAGATTCCCTCTTCACCTGTATTGAACGTTACCCTCAAACGATAGTCTTTAAGAGGGATCGCTTTTTGAATTCTTACCATAGCACTACTCCAAAGGTGGAATCTTTGACAATTCTTGTTCGGAGCGGGCACGCGCCCAGTTTTCCAATAAATCCTGTCTGTATAATTCTGTCCATTCTTTGATCAATTGTGAGGCTTTTCGCGGGAGTTTCCCCCCGTATCACTTCTCCTGTTTCAATGGAAACTACAGCTCCATACTCTCCATAGACGGCGTGGAAATGAGGAGGTTCGTGCTCATTCCAATACATGTAAATCGAAATTCCTAGAAAATAACAAATTCGGGGCATTAGATGCTGAATGAGAGCGGAATAGAGGTGTGCGAGCGACACGTGGGTCGGTTGTACCGCCAATTCCTGGCGTTGTTGGGAGGGATGGACGAGAGAGTCGAGAGCAGACTGGATGAGACGGCGAAGGAGCACGGAAGGCTGATATGGGGCATCGACGCGTTGCAGCCGGAAGGACATGGCACGTTGCTGTATGTGCTGTACGAAGTGCTGGGCGGGACGCCAGTGGCAGGGGCACAGTTGGACCACCCCACAGCGGGGGAACTGGTAGAGTGGTTGGAACCGTACGAGGCGTTGCCGTACGAGGCACTGGCCACTCTATCAGACGGAGAAGATGCGATCATCGTGAAGAATTAAAGACGAGCGTGAAGAACCGGAGCGCCGGGGATGGTGTGCGCGTAAGGCGCGGCCTGCCTGGCGCTTGTGCATTTCAGGTGAAGGAGGTTGAGCGATGAGCAAGATGCATGACCCGATTTCCGCCCTGCTGGGGCTGATAGCACTGGCCGCACTGACCGGGTGTGGCGGCCCGGAACCGGCCCAGACCATCTCGCCGATGCAGACGCCCACCACGCAGCCCACCGAACCTGCCACCCTCGCCCTCACGCCCATCCCGCCACCTACGGAGACCCCCTGGCCGACGGAAACCCCCGTCGCAGTGACACCTACCCTGACGCCCCACGTCACCAGCACGCCTATTCCGGCCTTTCAAATGCGGGGTAAGTGGCGTAGATTCACTACCGCTGACGGACTATGCACCAACATGACACAATACGAGGGGGTGACGGAAGGGACAAGAAGCGATGTCCTGCCCCGCGTGCAGCGGACGAGCCCGTGGACTTGGACCGGCATCCTGGCACAGAACATGGGGGGAAGCATGACCGACATCACGTTGAGGTTCTATTACCAGAGTGGGACTTCCGCCGGTTCGACAACCAAGTACAACGTTTATCCAGAGACACCGGTGCTCTACTGGGCGGAGATACCGACCATCTCCGGCTCGGCAGTGGCCTCGTCGAGCCCGGCAATGCCGGTGGGACTGATGGTCAACTTTGACCGCCTGGGGTACGGGAGTTGGACGAACAGAGATGGGATGATGGGATATGGAGCGGTGAGGTGACGAGTGACTGAGCCATGACCTGATACTGAGCCAAAGCAAAGCGGGTCGAGCACATAAGCCTGGCAGCGCGGCAACAGTGGAGGCCGGTGGACAACTCCGCCGGCCTCCTTTCATCGTAGCCATCCCCTAGTCTTAAACTTCGTTGTTCGGCCGGATTTTTAAGGTGACGCCGTGTAAGCCCCCTTGTGTGCTATGTGAGTGTGTGGTATAATCTGTCCGCATTCAACCCCCAAGATGTGGGGGTTTTGTTCCCTCAACCCCCATATCTGGCGTATGTTGTAGCCCCCCCCTATCCAGGAGATCAGAGCGATGGAGTGTCCCTATTGCGGTAATGCTCGCACGCGAGTGCTCGATACGACTCGCAGTGCGCGGGGTGTACGTCGTCGCCGTGTGTGCAAAGCGTGCGGGCGACGTTTCAGTACGGTGGAACGGGCCATCCTGACCACCCCGCTGGTAGTCAAGCGCGACGACCGGCGGGAGGAGTTCAACCGCGAAAAGTTGCTCTCGGGCCTGCGCACGGCCTGTGCCAGACGGCCTGTCTCGGCCGGCGATCTGGAGCGCATAGTTGACCGGGTGGAGAATCACATCCGCCAGATGGGCAAGACGGAGATTCCCAGCGATGTGATCGGTGACTTGACCATCAAGGAACTCGAGGCGCTGGACCCGGTCTCCTACATTCGTTACGCCATCGTCTATCTGGGACTGGACGACCTGGAGGCAGTGCGGGCAGAGATTGACCGTCTGTTCAGGGAGCGGGAACAGGAGACGTCTTTATGAATCCAATCCAAGCGATTGTGAAGCGGGATGGGGACATCGTTTCCTACGATAGAGCCAAAATCGCGCACGCCATCCTCAAGGCCGCGCAAGCCACTGACAGTGGGCACGATCGCCGGTGGGCAGAGAGCCTGGCCCAACGAGTAGAGATCTCCATCATCGAAAAATTCGGTCAAGATGGGCATTATCCCCACGTCGAGGACATTCAGGACATTGTGGAGCAAGTACTCATCGAAGACGGGCAGGCCCGGGTTGCCAAAGCTTACATTCTATACCGGGAACAACGCTCCCAGGCTCGAGATACCAGACGGCTTATCCTGGATGGCATGAAGCTCGTGGATGATTATCTCGAACGTTCTGATTGGCGAGTGAACGAGAACGCCAATATGAACTATTCCTTGCAGGGGTTGAATTTTTACGTGGCTTCTTCCGTCACAGCCCGCTACTGGCTGCAAAAGATATACCCTCCAGAGATTCGGCAGGCGCACATAGATGGAGCCTTGCACATTCACGATCTTGGCGTCCTGGCAGCCTATTGTTGCGGATGGGATCTTCAAGATTTGTTACTGCGGGGATTCGGTGGCGTGAGCGCCAAAACCGAAAGTAAACCTCCCAGACACCTACGCTCGGCGCTGGGACAGGCCGTCAATTTCCTCTACACATTGCAGGGCGAAACGGCCGGGGCCCAGGCATTTTCAAACTTTGATACTCTCCTGGCTCCGTTTGTCCGAGCCGACGGCTTGTCTTACAGAGGGGTCAAACAGGCGATACAGGAATTTGTCTTTAACATTAACGTGCCGACGAGGGTGGGGTTCCAAAGCCCTTTCACGAATCTGACGATGGATCTGATCCCGCCAGCGACGCTGCGGGATATGCCCGTCATCGTTGGAGGGGAATTGCAGAATGAGACTTATGGCGATTTCCAGCCAGAGATGGACATGATAAACCGCGCCTACGCTGAGATCATGCTGGAAGGTGACGCCAGTGGCCGCGTCTTTACTTTTCCGATACCGACGTACAACATATTCAAAGAATTTGACTGGGACAATCCGGCCCTGAAACCCGTATGGCAGATGACGGCGAAATATGGAATTCCCTATTTTTCCAATTTTATAAACAGTGATATGAAGCCCGAGGATGCCCGGAGCATGTGTTGCCGACTGCGCCTGGATAATCGAGAACTCTGGAAACGTGGCGGTGGCCTGTTCGCCGCGAACCCTCTCACCGGCAGTATCGGCGTCGTCACACTCAACATGGCGCGGATTGGCTACCTGGCCGAGAATGAGGAGCATTTCTGGGCCTTGCTCGAGGCGGTCATGCGGCTGGCCCAGAAAAGTCTAGAGATCAAACGCAAAGTCCTCGAGCAGTTTACTGAGGAGGGGCTCTATCCCTATAGCAAATATTACCTGGCAGCCATAAAACAGCGTTTTGAGTCATACTGGGCCAATCACTTTTTGACGATTGCAGTCAATGGGATGAACGAATGTTGTCTCAATTTTCTGGGGGTGGACATCTTTCACCAGGAGGCCAAGGACTTTGCCGCACGGGTGCTCTTATTCATGCGAGAAAGGATTCGAGAATTTCAGTTGGAAACCGATCATCTGTACAACCTGGAAGCATCCCCGGCCGAAAGTGCATCCTACCGCCTGGCCAAAGAGGACAAGGCACGATTTCCAGACATCAGGACGTCTGGATCCGACCAGGCTCCCTATTACACCAACTCCACCCACCTGCCGGTGAATTGCACCGACGACCTGTTCGAAGCACTGGCGCATCAAGACAGCCTGCAAGTGCTCTACACCGGAGGCACCGTATTCCACGGGTTTTTAGGCGAGCAAATTGACGACTGGCGTCAGGCTCGTCTGCTGGTGCGCCGGATTGCAGAAAACTTTCACTTGCCCTATTTCACCTTGACCCCTACCTTCAGCATTTGCCCCATTCACGGTTATCTTCCCGGCGAACACACTTTTTGTCCATACGAACACACAGCAGAGGATTTGGCCCGATTTGGCGTGACCATATAGATTTGAAAAAGGAGACGTAAAATGACCGACTCGCAGACGAAGAAAAAGATACCTTGTGAGGTCTATTCTCGTATTGTAGGCTACCTGCGCCCCGTCCATAACTGGAATAAGGGCAAGCAACAAGAGTTTGCTGATCGCCGGCCGTACGCGGTGCGGCACGTGGTGCAGACCGAGTCCGAAAGCGAAGGGGCGAATGCAGATCAAGGGGTTGGTTAAGACTTCTATCGTTGATTTCCCCGGCAAAGTTGCTACCGTCGTGTTCACGGGCGGCTGCAATTTTCGCTGCCCGTATTGCCACAACGTAGACCTGGTGTTGCGACCGGAGAGCCTCCCAGACATTACGGTCGGGGAGGTTCTTCGGCTATTGGCTGAACGACAGGGATTTGTGGATGGGGTGGTAATCACCGGAGGAGAGCCGACACTACAATCCGACCTGGCAGACTTTGCCCGGGAATTGAAATCCCTGGGGCTGGCTGTTAAACTGGACACCAATGGTTATCGCCCCCGGTCAATCCAACTGTTGCTCCGGGAGGGATTGTTGGATTACGTGGCCATGGATGTCAAGGGGGCCCTGGAGAAATATTCATTGGTGGCCGGCTGCAGAATCGAAATCAGTCGCATAGAGAATAGCATCCAACTCATCCTCTCATCGGAAATAGAGTACGAATTCCGTACTACTGCCGTGCCTGGGATGGTAACGGTCAAAGACGTAGAGACCATCGCCCAGTCAATAGCAGGTGCACGCCGGTACCTGATACAGCAGTTCCGGTCGTCTTCTTCGACACTGGCCCCGCAGATCGCCAAGATAGATCCATATCCTGTCACAGTCCTGGAAGAAATGGCGGACGCTGCCCGAAGGTGGGTGCCCGACGTCAGCGTCAGGGAAATCTGACGACGAGTGGTCGGTGGAGATGGGTCTGACCGGCGAAATCGTGCGCACCGGGCGGCCCATTTGGCGAGGATGACGAGCGGCTGCTAACGGCATTGGCAGCCGACGCCGCTGTTTCCATCGAGAACGCCAGACTGTTCACCCAAACCGATCAGGCTCTGGCTGAACGGGTGGAAGAACTCTCGATGATGCAACGCATTGACCGGGAACTCGACGCCACCCTGGACTATAACCGGGTGATGAGCCTGACACTGGATTGGGCGCTGCAGATAGCGGGGGCCGACGTGGGACTCGTGGCCGTCGTCACGGAGACGGAGGAGGGGGTGCGCGGACTACACTTCCTGGCCAACCGGGGCTACCCGGAGGAACTGATCTCCACCCACGAGGAAGAGCCCTGGTCGCTGGAACAGGGGATCATCGGGCGCGTGGTGCGGACAGGTGAACCCGAACTCGCGGATGACGTGGAGAACGACCCCGACTACATGCCGGTAGTGCCGGGGATGGTGGCCCAATTGACGGTACCTATCCGGCGGGAGGAACAAATCGTCGGCGTCATCGCCCTGGAGTCCTCCCACGGGGAACATCTCAACCCGGAGGCGCTGGAGTCCATCATCCGCCTGGCCGACCACGCGGCCATCGCTATGGAGAACGCCCGTCTCTTTGAGCAGGTGCGTCGCGCCAACGAGGCCAAGACCGAGTTCATCTCTTTCGTTTCCCACGAACTCAAGCAGCCGATGACCTCGATTAGAGGCTACACTGACCTGTTGATCAAGGGGACAGGAGGCGAAATAAGTGACGCGCCGCTGCCCAGGTCTCCGCCTTGCGCACGATGAGCGCGTCACGTCCGAGAGTTATGCGGTACTCTAGCCACATCTGAATAGCGGCGCCGACCTCCTCGATGGGCGCCCCTGACGCGGTCATCTTGTCGGTGAGGAGAAGTTCCACCCCGTCCATCCCGCTGGCCCAAAGCTGCTCGAAACGATCCTCCAACGGCGATTCGGGCTCCAGCCGCATAAAGTCGGCCAGCGCTCGCAAGGCCTGGTCGAAATCACCACTGCGAGCCAACGCCCGGGCCAGGCAAAGCCGGTAATCCGGCTCATCGGGGACGAGACGGGCAGATTTCTCGAAACATTCAACTGCCCGGTCAATGTCCCACTCCTCGTAGGCCTGAACGCCCCGCTTCTCGTGCTCCTTTGCCTTGCGACGGTCTCCCGTGCTGACTCGCTTCTTTGCCATTGCACCTTCCCTTTTACGTTTTACGCATTACGTTTTACTTTTCGATTGTAGCATAGTCATCAAATATGGGCAATGCCAGCCTTTCGCAAATCCTCTGCTCGTGCTATAATCTCACTACGTCTGCACGCTGGATCACTTTTTGCGTGGATGGAGTGATTTAAGATTTGTTGATTTGAGATTGACGGATTTACCATCGTCAGCGCAAAAGCACAAACAGTCAACTGGCCAGTGCTTTTTCCCTCTCCTCACGATGTGCCGCGCAGTTTTCAAATCTCTAAATCTTGGATCCGTAAATCTTAAATTCCCCTGTGGATGGGAGGCAGTGATGAAAAAGGGGCACTATCGCTTGAAGAGTTGCCTGATAACGCTGGGCATACTGTTGCTACTGGCTTGCGGCTGCACCGGCGGCAACGATCAGAAGCCGCTCTTTCAAGATGATTTCGACAACTCACGCAGCGGGTGGGACGCGGACCAGTGCGAGCAGTTCAAACGTGGTTACGAGAAGAGTGAGTACTTTTTCGAACTGCACCAGCCGAACTGGTTCGCCTGGGCCTATCCCGGTGAGGAATTTGACGACGTGAGCGTCGAGGCGGAGGCCCGTCCATCCTCCGGCTCCCAGGGCCCCCATTTCGGTGTCCTCTGTCGCCACATAGACGCGGACAATTTTTACTACTTTGCCATCAGCGCCGACGGCTACTATGCCATCTTCCGGCGCGTGGATGGCGGCGACCTGCAAGTCCTCACTGGCAATGGTTATGGAATGTCCCCCTCTCCCGCCATCAGGACAGGCGAACAAACCAACCGTATTCTGGCGGTTTGCAACGGGGACGAACTGAGTCTTTACGTCAACGGCGAACTACTAGAGACAGTCACCGATGACACCCACGCGCAGGGCGACGTGGGTATCGGGGCCGGAAGTGGCCCGGCGGGTGACGTGCGTGTCCAGTTCGACAACTTTCTCGTTACCCGGCCGTAGAACACGGATTTCAGGACAATAACGGATGAGAGCAAGAAAACAATTGCTCGTCGTGGCGTTGGTGGCTCTACTGGTTGCCTGTGGAGGGGAGCAGTTGCCCTGGAGCGATGACTTTTCCGGTCCGGCTAGCATCTGGCAGACTGAGTCGGATGCTTCCGCAGAGATCGAGTACCACGAGGGCGTGATGCGCGTCCTCGTCAACGTGCCCAACCGCCTGGCCTGGGCCTCCGCCGGCCGCAAGTTCTCCGACTTTCATCTCACCGTCGAGGCCACCCAAATCGCCGGCCCTGACGATAACGAGTACGGTGTGTTGGTGCGGATGCGGGATACCGACCATTTTTATCGCTTTTCCATCAGCGGCGATGGCTACTATCAGGTCAGCAAGTACGACGAGGGGGAGTGGACAGCGTTGAGCGGCGACTGGACGCCCTCCGATGCCATTCAGACGGGGGCGGCAATGAACCTCCTGGAAGTCGTCTGTCAGGGCGCGACGATGACCTTGCTCGTCAACGGCGTGACACTGGCGCAGGTCGAGGACGGCAGTTACCCCCGAGGCGACGTCGGCCTGTACGCGGGCACGTTCTTCGAACCGGGGGTAGAGGTACACTTTGACAACCTGCGTGTGGAGGAGCCGTGATGGATACCGTCGCCACCATCTGCCAGATTTTTGCCCGCTTCCGGCAAGATGGCCTGGGCTACACCGATTACCTGAACTCTGCCCCGGCCGCCTCCGACGAGGCCGTCGTGCGCCTCAAGATCGTCGAGCCACTCCTGGCCGCGCTGGGCTACGACCCGCAGGCCGACCTGGATCCAGAACACCGCGTAAAGGACGGCGTCATTGACATCCTGGTGCGGGCCGACGGCATCCCGGTGACGCTCTGGGAACTGAAGCGCACCCAGGAAATAGACCTGGCCCGGCACGAGGAACAACTGACCCGCTACGTGCTCGCCAAGGGAGTCCCCCACGCCGTCCTGTGCAACGGCCGGGAGGCGCGGGTCTACCACCGGGTTGGCGACAGGATTCGTTTCGCCTACGCTCTCCCGCTGACCGCCTTTGCCCCCAGTACGACTGCACCTCCCACGGAGGACGAGATAGAGACTCTCTCCGCTTTCTTCGATGCATACCGCAGGGAAGCATTCCTGGAGATAGAGCGGCTAAAGAAGGAAATCACTGCTACGACGACCAGCCCTCTCGTCCTGAGCCCGGACCAACCCCAGACCGAGACCATCCTGATAGACGATCTGAAGCAGGAGATACAACGACTGCACCGCTACGTCCTCTTGCGCTTCCAGAGTCATCAGGCCCTCTACCGGGAATTCCAGGAGGAAAAGTGCCGGAAAGAGGAGCGATTCGCGCAGGCGCGGGAGCAACTGTGGGCCTGGATCCGCAATTTCGAGGAACGGGCCAGAACCTCGGTGGACGAAGCGGCGTTGGAAGGGTACATGGAATCGTTCATCGAGCGCAAGGGCCGTGGCGTAGAGGAATACGAGTTCGTGACCGAGGTAGTGAGCCGGTCGGGGATAAAAAAGCACCTGTCGGGTGTCAACCACGCCAACCTCAAGATACGGGCCGGTGAGTTCTACCGCGCCTTCACCAACCTCGTCCGCTGGCGGGCCAAGCGGCTGATAGAGTTGCGCTTCGTCAGGGCCCTGGTCGAAAACTTTAACCGTTGGCAGGACGAGATCGGCCCAATGGCCGAGGATCACGCGGCCGAGTTCTGCTTGCAGACGGTCTACATCTTTGTCACCCGCCTGCTCCTCATCCGCATCTGCGAGGACAAGGGACTCATCAGCCAGAAAATCTCCGACGGCGGCTACAAGGACTATGTGGATTTTAGCCAGCGGTTCTTTAGCAACATCGCCGACGCCCACGCCACCCTGCTCGACATCGCCTACAAGGACACCGGCTACATCTATGGCCATTTCTTTAGCCGTGACGTCTTTGACTGGTACACCTGGGAGGAGGAGGCCATCGTGCGCTTCTTCTGGGTTCTCAACCGCTTCGATTTCGCCCGGGTGAGCGCCGACCTCATCGGGCACATCTATGAACAGTACGTGGACGAGTTGGAACGCAAGCGCAAGGGCCAGTTTTACACCCCGCCCCAGGTGGTCAACTACATTCTCGACCAGGTGGGATACGCGGGGCCGGGCATCGCCGGCCGGCGACTCCTGGACCCGGCCTGCGGCAGCGGTCGCTTCCTGGTCGAAGCCGCCCGGCGGTTGATCCCCGAGTTGAGGAAGCAGCCAGACCTTTCGACCGACGAGTTGGTCAACGAGCGGCTGCGGAACGGTCTCTTCGGGCTAGACATCAACCGCTTCGCTTGCTTCCTGGCCGAGGTCAACCTGGTGGTGCAAGTGCTGGATCTGGTGAAGGATAACGAGGTCTTCACCATCGCCCGTTTCCACATCTATCCCACCAACACATTGCTCTCGTTCGCCCAGGAGATGGGGGGCCTCGTCGCTCCGGGCAACGGGCTGGTCTACGACGTGCGGGTGGCAGAGTTGATCAAGAGCCGGGGGCAAGACCCGTCGTTGGGGTTGAATTTTAGCGCCGGCTTTGATTACGTGGTGGGCAATCCGCCCTACGTGCGGGCCGATAGTCCTGGCGCGGGCGCGATGCGTGGTCACATTGAAGATAGCGAACGCTACCGGACGCTCTACAAAAAGTGGGATCTGTACATCCCGTTCGTCGAGTTCGCCTTGCAGACGTTGGCCGAGGATGGACGGCACGGCTTTATCGTCTCCGACGCCTACCAGACGGAGGAGTACGCCCGCCCGTCACGGGAGACACTGTTGCGGGAGACGACCATTGAGAGCCTGACCTTTGCGCCGAAAGTGCGCTTCTTTGAGGAGGCGCAGGTGCATAATCTCATCTACACCTTGCGCCGGGGTGCGCCGCCCAAAGGGCATCGGGTGCAGCGGTACAAGGCCGTGGCTCCTGCACTGCGTTCAAAGGATCTCAAGACCCTGCCTGCACTCTCCCAGGCCAGGTGGGGCGCGCGTATCTTCCGGGCAGAGTTCGAGGGAGAGGAGGGGCTGGATTTCAGTGAGTGCGTAGAGTTGCAGGAAATCTGCTACATCGGCTACGGCATTGCCCCCGTGTCGCACGAAGGCTTGGATCCCATTACGGCGGGCAAGCGACGCAAACTCTTTGTCACGGATGACTTGCTGTCTGATGTGCAGGATCAAGTTCACCCCAAAAAGTTCGTGCAGGGCAAGGATATGGCCCGCTTCCAGATTGTCAGAGTGCGCTGGCTGGAATGGAATACTGCCAGAGTACCTAACCAACTTCGACGCAAGAAGTTCACAGAGTTGTTTGAGAACGAGAAACTGATTGTTGCTCGGCGACCCCACCAAGGTTCCCTGAAGGCATTTTACGACGCGAGGGGCGAGTTCTATTGCGATGCGACAGCGATATGCGCGGTTCCAGCCCACAAACTGGTAAATGTGCATAATCGCACATTGGACCGTCGGGATGTGCGAGCCAATCTGGTACGTGCAGCACAAAATTCGCCGCATTACGATCCGGCTTATCTCACAGCCCTCATAAACTGTCGCTGGCTTTCCGGTTACCTGTTCAAAACGATTGCTAAAGGAAAGGTTGACTTCTACCCCGATGATCTAAGGCAATACCCCATCCCCCCCGCCAACGCCGAGACCCAGGCCAAAATCGCCCGCCTGGTGGACGAGATCATGGACGCCAAAGCCGATGTGCAGCGCTGGCGGGAGAATGGTCACTGCATTGACGAGCGAGGCGTCGTCCTCAACCCCCGCCCTTTCCTCGACATCTGGAACATTCCCACCGGCGACCTGATTGACGCCTCCGGCTTCGTCACCCGCCAGATGGGGGGCTACCCCACCCAACTGGCCCTGGAAGGCCAGCGCCTCACCTTCCGCAAGCAGCCCCGCTCCTACTTTGAGAGCGACCATCCCCACGTCCTGGACTACCTCCGGCTCTACCTGGAGACCAACGCCGATGGCCTGCGTGCCTACCCCGTCGCCGAACTGCACATACGCATACGCATCCCCCATTCCCCCCAGGCCGTGCAAGAGTTCCTGGAGAGACTGGAGGCAGAGCGAGAGCGGGTGATGTTGCGCTGGATGGTCGCCGCCCAGCACGAGGCCCTCATTGAGGAGTGGGCCTTTGACCTGTACAGCGTGCCCGACGAGCGGCGCGAGAAACTGGGCGGTCATCTGCACACCTTTACGGACGTGCCGCCCGACGTTGCCTTCGTCTCCATCTTGGACAACGAGGAGGACAACCCGATGCGCCGCGTGGCTTGCCCCAGGGATGGGGTCTGGCACTACCGCACCGCCGACCCGCTCCCCCACGCCGTGCTGCTGTGGATGCACGACGGGCGGAGCGTGCTGACCGAGTGGCGGATGGTTGGACTATGAACGAACAGAGTTCCTGGATGCCCTCGTGGATTGATGGTACCCTCTATCCCGACACGGAACCGCCGGAGGCGCTGGAGACTTTGGCCGACCGGGTGGACTTTGTCGCCCGCCTGTGCGCAGCGTGGGATTTCGGGCTTTTGCCCTATCCGGCGACGGTGGCCGAGATCCGCCGCCCCGGGTGGCGCGAGGCCGTGGAGATCTGTCGCCTCCTCACGTCCCCGACCTACCATCTGCTGCGGACCTGGCACGGCCTGGAGCCTTTGCCCTACCTGGGGGCGCGGCTGGCCTACATCGAAGAGGATCCAAATCTGAAATACGTGTGAGTGTGAGAAATGAACGTCTACCTGAACAGCCTGGGCTGCCGCCTGAATCAGAGCGAGATCGAGACGATGGCCCGCCGGTTCGCGGCGGCAGGCCACACCGTCGTGAGTGACCCGGCCCAGGCTGACGTCTGCGTCGTCAACACCTGCGCCGTCACCGCCGGGGCGGAGCGCAAGTCGCGCCACCGCGTCAGCGCACTGGCCCGCGCCAACCCAGAGGCCCGCATCGCCATCGTTGGCTGCTACGCCACACTGGTGCCCCAGCGTTGCGCTGCCTTGCCCGGCGTCGCCTGGGTCATCCCCAACGCAGAAAAAGACCGCACGACGAAAATAGTCCTCCCCTCTTCCCCTCTCCCCCTCTCCTCCTCTCCCCCTCTCCTCCGCACCCGCGCCTTCGTCAAAGTGCAAGATGGCTGCGACAACCACTGCACCTACTGCATCATCCGCCTCCTACGCGGCCCGGCCCGCAGCCGCCCCGTGCCCCAGGTCGTCGCCGAGGTGCAGGCGCTCGTCGAGATCGGCTACCAGGAGGCCGTGCTGACCGGCGTGAACCTGGGGGCCTACGGTCACGACCTGGGGCTGCCAGACGGCTTGCACACGCTCATCGTCGCCCTGTTGGCGCACACCGACTTGCCCCGCCTCCGGCTCTCGTCGCTAGAGCCCTGGAACCTGGATGAGACGTTCTTTGGACTATGGGAGAACCCGCGCCTGTGTCGCCAACTTCACCTGCCGTTGCAGGCTGGCTGCGACGAGACGCTACGCCGCATGGGCCGCCGCATCACCACGCGAGAGTTCGCCCGGCTGGTGGAGTCCGCTCGCGCTGCCGTCCCCGGCCTGGCCGTGACCACCGACGTCATCGTCGGTTTCCCCGGCGAAGACGAGACCGCCTTTCGCGCCAGTCACGATTTCGTGGCGGCGATAGAGTTTGCGCGTCTCCACGTCTTTCCGTACTCCCCGCGACCGGGCACAGCCGCCACCCGCCTGCCGGATCAGGTGCCGCGCCAGGTGCGCCGGGCGCGGGCGCGCGCCATGCGCGAATTGGGCGCCGAACAGGCATCCCGCTTCCGGCGGCGGTTCGTGGGACGGGAGATAGAGGTACTATGGGAACAGCGCCGGCGCGACGGCCTGTGGACCGGTCTGACCGACAACTATCTGCGAGTCATCACCCGCACGGAAGACGACTTGCACAACCGTCTCACCGCCACGCGTCTGCTGGCCGCGCAGAATGGCCATCTGGTGGGGGAGATAAACTGGTAGATTGGTAGATTGGGAAATTGGGAAATTGGGAAACTGGTAGATTGGTACACTTCACCAATGTACCAATCTACCAATGTACCAATCTACCAATGTACCAATCTACCAACTCAAGGAGGAACTATGTTAGTTCAAGATCGTATGACCCCTGATCCGATTACTATCACGACCGACACCAGCCTTAAGGAGGCGCTAGAATTAGTCCGCAGCGAGCCATTCCGCCACTTGCCGGTGCTGGATGAGAACGGCAAACTGGTCGGCGTGGTGACCGAGAAAAGCCTGGTCTATGCTTCTCCTACCCCGGCCACCACCCTGAGCGTATTCGAGGTGGACTATATCCTCTCGCGCATAAAGATCGGGCAGGTCATGCAGGGCCAGGTCATCACCGTGGAACCGGGTTTACCCATTGAGGAGGCAGCGCGAATAATGGTAGATCATCGCATTGGCTGCCTGCCCGTCGTCGAGGACGACAAATTGGTCGGCATCATCAGCGACACGGACATCTTTCGCGTCTTCGTCGAAGGGATGGGGGGTGGGTATCCCTCGCTGCGCATCACCGTCGTTATCCCCGAGGAGGTGGGCAGCCTGGCGCGGATCACGAGCCGCGTTGCGGCTCTGGGCGGCAACATCCACTCGCTGGGCATGTTCTGGGGCGAGCGGCCCGAGGATCGCGTCGTCGCCTTTCGCCTGGAGGGAGTGGATCGGGAGACCGCCTTGCAGGCATTGGAGGATAACGGCATCCAGGTCGTGCACGTGTGGGAGCCAGGCGCTGCTTGACAAGCCTCCGGTGCGCGATTATAATGAGCCTGTCGTCAAAAAAACCAGTCTGCAACTGGGTAAGAAGGGGGGGGAAAATAAGTGACCAGAGTTCGCGTTGAAGAAGGTGAAGGCTTTGATTCTCTGTTGAGACGTTTCAACAGAAAGGTACAATCTGACCGGGTGCTGTCGGAAGTGCGTCGCCGCCGCTTTTTCGAAAAGCCGAGCGTGATCCGCAAGCGCAAAAAGGCAGCCAAGTTGCGCAAGAGCCGCCGGCAGACACGCAGGGACCAACGGAGTAATCTACAGTAACGACGGACTGCGGAAATGGAGACGCGCATGAGTCTGAAGCAGAAACTGCAGGAGGACTTGAAGGAGGCGCTTCGTGCCCGTGACGAGCGTCACAAGGCGGTTATCCGTTTGACCTTGGCTGCAATCGTCAATGCCGAGATTGAGCACGGCGGCGAACTCGACGACGCTGGCGTGACCGCGGTACTGCAACAGCAGGCCCGCCGCCGGCGCGACACCATCGCCGAATTGCAGTCAGCCAATCGTCCTGATTCGCTCGCCGCCGAGGAAGCGGAACTGGCAATTCTCGAGCAATACCTGCCCAGGCTTCTCTCACGGGAAGAAATCACTGCCGAGGCGCGTCAGGTTATCGCCGAGATTGAGGCGACCGGGATGGGACAGATGGGGCCAGTGATGCGCCAATTGATGTCCGAACTCAAAGGGCGCGCCGATGGCCGCGTCGTGAACGAGATCGTGCGCGAGTTGCTGTCTGGCTAAGACGCACTCGTCGAGGCACACGTCACACCGATAGACGAGAGGGAGCGCCGCGCGTGCTCCCTCTTGTCAACTCAAGTTCGCGCGGCTTTTCAAATCTCCAAATCTTAAATCTCCAAATCTCAAATCACCCCCGATGAGCAAGAACGCAACCAACGCCAAGGGCAACAAAGGAGAGGCGCGACCACGCCGGTCCGGGCGCCACTGGTGGGCCTGGCTGCGCCTGATTCTGCTGGGAACGGTGCTGGCAGGAGTGACAGTCACCGTGATGGTTCTCCCACTACTGCCCACCGGTCAGGTGATGCTAGAGGAAGGGGACGTCGCTCCCCAGGACGTTCGCGTCCCCCGTAGCGTGACCTACGAAAGCGCCATCCAACTCCTCCGGGCACAGGAGCAGGCCGCGGCCGCAGTCAAACCGGTCTATACCCGGCCCAATCCCGCGCTGGCCCGCCAACAACTCGACCGTACCCGCCAGGTGCTCGACTACCTGGGATCGGTGCGCGCCGATACGCTGGCTTATCCCGCCCAACAGCGGGGTTGGATTCAGGCTGTGTCCGAATTGGCCGATCTTGGGCCTGAAACGCTCAATGATCTCCTGACCCTATCCGACGAGAGTTGGGACCAGGTCAAATGGGAGATCCAGGACGTGATTGACCAGGCGATGCGCCGCCAGATCCGCGAGGGATACCTGGAGGACGCCCGCGAAGGAGTACCGGCCCTGGTCAGTCTCGACCTTTCGACCGCAGAGACGGCCATCACCATCGCACTGGCGCAACGTTTCCTGGTTCCCAACTCTTTCCTCGACCACCCGGCCACGGCCGAGGCCCAGGTCCGCGCCCGTGAAAATGTGCTGCCCGTCCTACGTACATTCAAAGCCGACCAGATCATCGTGGAGGAGGGCAAGATCGTCACAGCACTCGACATAGAGGCGCTGGATCAACTCGGATTGCGGCAATCCCAGGTAGAGTGGACCGATTTCGTGGGAGCCGGCCTGCTGGCCGTAATGGAGACTGCACTATTGGGCCTTTACCTGGCCCGCTTTCAGCCCGGCGTGTTATGGAACGGGCGGCGACTCCTGCTGCTGGTGTTGCTGACTGCCTCCTTCGTATTGGGAGCCGGACTGATGGTGCCGGGTGGCATGGTGCTACGTTATCTCGCCCCAGCACCGGCACTGGCGATGCTGGCTGCTGCCCTCCTGGGCCCGCACGCCGGAGTAGCAACCGCCATCTTTCTCGGAGTCGTCGTGGGGGGCATCGCCGATAACTCCCTGGAGATGACCATCTACGCCGCATCGGGCGGGTTGGTCGCCGCGCTCACACTGGGGCGCGTCGAGCGCATCAGTGCCCTCTTTCGCGCTGGCGCTTTTGCTGTCCTGGTACTCGTGAGCGTCATTGTCACGTTCGGTTTACCGCAAGGTATGGCCCAGCCCGGCGACCTGTTGGCCTCGATGCTGGCCGGCGTTGCCAACGGGGGCATCTCGGCCAGCCTGGCATTGGGCGGGCTATTCATCATTGGCCCGCTGTTCGACATCACGACTACGATGCGACTGATCGAACTCAGCCGTCCCGACCGCCCGCTCCTGCAACGGCTTTTGCGCGAAACGTCGGGCACGTACCATCACAGCCTGATGGTCGCTAACCTGGCCGAGCAGGCCGCCGAAGGTATCGGCGCCGACGCGCTGCTTACCCGCGTGGGGGCTTATTATCACGACGTAGGCAAGATCATCCGGCCGTACTTTTTCGTCGAGAACCAGGTCGAAAGTGTAAATCCCCACGACCAACTCGATCCGCGTACCAGCGCCGAGATTCTCATCAGTCACGTCAAAGACGGGCTGGAACTGGCGCGGCGCTACCGGCTGCCCAGCCGTATCCGCGCCTTTATCTCCGAACATCACGGTACCAGTCGGGTGAGTTTCCTCTACAGCAAAGCCGTGCAATTGGCGGGCGATGGGGCGCTGGTTGACGAGAGCGACTTTCGCTACCCCGGCCCCCGGCCACAGAGTAAGGAGACCGCCCTGGTGATGCTGGCCGACAGTTGCGAGGCGACCGTGCGCGCCGTGCATCCCACCAACGCCGAGGAGACAGCGGAAATCGTCAACCGTATCATCGCCGGGCGCGTGGACGACGGGCAACTGGACGAATGTGACCTGACCTTGCAAGACCTGGCGATCACACGCGCAGCGTTCACCTCTGCGCTGAAAGGCGTCTTCCACCCGCGCATCAAATACCCAGAGCCGGCAAAAGCGGCCCATACGCCTGGCGAATGAATTCGCGGCAACATCTGCCAAGTCGCCCTGCGGCGACTGGGACAATCGGCGAAGGCCGATTTTGCAAGCGTTACACGCGGTTTCAACCGCCGTGCAGCGCGGCAACATCTGCCAA